>NZ_JBYTBE010000030.1:0-63808 GCF_058788955.1 Roseateles sp. FW301-B2 | reverse complement strand
CCGCCGTCCCCGCCGCCACCGAGATGAGCCATGTGCCCTGGTCGCGCCAGGCCAATATCTACCAGGTGAATCTGCGCCAGTACACGCCCGAGGGCACGCTCAAGGCCTTTGCCGCCGAGCTGCCGCGCCTGAAGAAGATGGGCGTGGACATGCTCTGGCTGATGCCCTGGCAGCCGATCGGCCGCGAGAACCGCAAGGGCGGCCTGGGCAGCTACTACTCGATCAGCGACTACACCGCCATCAACCCCGAGTTCGGCACGCTGGACGATGCGCGCATGCTGGTCAAGCAGGCCCATGCCCTGGGCATGAAGGTGATCCTCGACTGGGTGGCCAACCACACCGCCTGGGACCATCCGTGGACCCGGGCGCACAAGGATTGGTACAAGCTCAATGCCAAGGGCGAGATCTACCCGGTCACCTTCACCGAGGGCCCCGAGCCCGAGTACTGGACCGATGTGGTGGCCCTCAACTACGACAACCCGGCGCTGCGCGAGGCCATGATCGCCTCGATGGCCTTCTGGGTGCGCGAGGTGGACCTGGATGGCTTCCGCTGCGATGTGGCCAGCCTGGTGCCCACGCCCTTCTGGGAGCGCGCGCGCCAGGCACTGGACGCGATCAAGCCCATGTTCATGCTGGCCGAGTCCGACAAGGCCGATCTGCACCGCGCGGCCTTCGACATGACCTACAGCTGGGATCTGGCCGACATCTTCAAGGCCGTCGGCAAGGGCCAGGCCGGCGCCGCCGAGCTGCGCGCCTGGGTGGCCCGGCAGGCCGATCCCAAGACCAATGGTTACCCGGCCCATGCCTACCGCATGCGCTTCACCAGCAACCACGATTTCAACTCCTGGCACGGCACCGACGCCGAGCTCTACGGCGACGCCTACCAGGCGCTGGCGGTGCTGACCTTCACCCTGCCGGGCATGCCGCTGATCTATGGCGGCCAGGAAGCGCGCCTGGCCAAGCGGCTCGAGTTCTTCGAGAAGGACCCGATCGCCTGGAAGACGCGCGAGCTCGAGCCCTTCTATGCCGAATTGCTGGCCCTCAAGCGCCAGCACCTGGCGCTGGGCAACGGCCAGTACGGTGCGCCGGTGGAGCTGCTGGATGTCGGCAATGCGCAGCTGTTCGCGTTCCGCCGCAGCGCCGGCAGCGACGCGGTGACGGTGGTGGTGAACCTGGGCAAGCAGGCGCAGAGCTACACGCTGGCGGGTCAGCGGCTGAGCCTGCCGGCCTGGGGCTGGAGCATCTCGACGCGGCCATGAGTACGCCCGCGGACCGCTACCGTCCGGCCTGGCACTACAGCGCGCGGCGCCACTGGATCAACGACCCGAATGGCCTGATCTACGCCGATGGCGAGTACCACCTGTTCTACCAGACCAACCCCTTTGGCGATCAATGGGGCCATATGAGCTGGGGCCATGCGGTGAGCCGCGACCTGCTGCACTGGCGCGAGCTGCCGCTGGCGATCGCCGAGGACGAGCGGGTCTCGATCTACTCGGGCAGCGTGGTGATCGACCATGCCAACAGCAGCGGCTTCGGCCGCGAGGGCCAGGCACCCTGGGTGGCCATCTACACCGGCTGCCTGCGCCGCCCCGAGGGCGGGCAGGCGCAGGAGCTGGCCTGGAGCCTGGATCGCGGCCTGAGCTGGACCCAGTACGCCGGCAATCCGGTGCTGGACATCGGCCTCAAGGACTTCCGCGACCCCAAGGTGTTCTGGCACGCGGCCACGGCGCGCTGGGTCATGGTGGTGGTGCGGCCGGACGATCATCGGGTCTGCTTCTACGCCTCGCCCGACCTCAGGCAATGGCAGCATCTCAGCGATTTCGGCCCGGCCGGCGAGGTGGGTGGCATCTGGGAATGCCCCGACCTGATCGAGTTCCCGGGCGAGGGCGGCGCGCCGAGCCGCTGGGTCTTGAAGGTGGACACCTTTGCCGGCCATCCGGGCGGCACCGGCGCGCAGATCTTCATCGGGCAATTCGATGGCCAGCGCTTTGTGCCGGACCAGGCGCCAGGCGACACCGGCCGGTGGGTGGACCATGGCAGCGACTTCTATGCCGCGCTTTCCTGGGCCGGCCTGCCCGCCGGGCGCGCGCCGCTGTGGATCGCCTGGATGAACAACCATGGCTATGCCAAGCACACGCCCAGCGCGCCCTGGCGCGGCGCGATGAGCCTGCCGCGCGAGCTCGGCCTGCTGGACACACCCGCGGGCACGCGTCTGGCGCAGCGCCCCTGGCCCGGGCTGGCGGCACTGCGCGGCGCGCCGCTGAGCGTCGCGCTTCAGGCCGGCGAAGGCGAGCATGAGATCGATCTGCAGGGTCTGGATGGGCGCAGCCTGGAGCTGCGGTGGGAGCTGGAGCCCGGCTTCGCCGGCCCCTGTGCCCTGCTGCTGCGCCGCGGCGGCGGCGAGCACACGGTGGTGGGCGTGGACCCCGGCCTGGGCCAGGTCTTCATCGACCGCGCGGCCTCCGGGCACGAGGTCGATGCGCAGCGCTGGGCCGGGCGCCGGGCGGCAACCTGGGCGCCGGGCGCTGCGCCCTTGTGCCTGCGCATCTTCATCGACCACTGCTCGGTGGAAGTGTTCAGCGCCGACGGCCTGGTGGCGCTCACCGAGCTGATCTTCCCGGCCGATGCGAGCCGTGGCCTGGCCTTGCAAGTGAGCGGGTCTGGCAGCCTGCGCGGCCGGCTGACGGTCTGGCCGCTGGCCCTCGGCGCGGGTGCGCCATGAAGGTGCTGGTCACCGGCCTGCAGGGCACGCTGGCGCCACGCCTGGCCGAGGCCTTGCGCGCGGCGGGGCATGGCTTGCAGGGCTGGGACCGCCGCACGCTGGACCCCGAGGATGCCGATGCCGGCCGGCAATGGCTGGCGGCGCAGCGCTTCGATGCCATCGCCCATCTGGGCATGGGCTCGGCCGCCTGGGCGGGGCGCCTGGCCGCCCACGCGGCGCTGCACAGTCTGCCGATGGTGTTCACCAGCACGGCCATGGTGTTCCATCACGAACCCGACGGCCCGCATGCCGTCACGGCTGCGCGCACCGCCCAGGATGACTACGGCCGCTACAAGATCGCCTGCGAGGACGCGGTGCTGGCCGCCCATCCGGCCGCCAGCGTGGTGCGCATCGGCTGGCAGATCGACCCGAGCCAGCCCGGCAACAATATGTTGATGGCCTTGGACGAATGGCAGCGCCGCGAGGGCCGGGTGGCGGCCAGCACGGCCTGGATCCCGGCCTGCTCCTTCATGGCCGACACCGCGGCCGCCCTGCTGGCCTTGCTGGCGGCGCCGCAGCCGGGGCTGGTCCATCTGGACAGCAATGCCGAGGAGGGCCACAGCTTCGCCGCCCTGGCGCGGGCGCTGCAGCTGCAGTTCGAGCGCAAGGACTGGCGGGTCCAGCCACACCAGGACTATCGCCACGACCAGCGCCTGCAGGGCGGTGCCCAGCGCGTGCCCGGTCTTTTGCAACGATTACCGGCTTTGTCGCGCTTTCGCTGAGGGCAAATTGCCTATCATGGTCCGACATCCCATCGCAGGAGTTCCCATGAGCCAGCAGAAGTACCGCCTCGTTACCCGCAGCGATTTTGACGGCCTGGTGTGCGCCGTGCTGCTCAACGAGCTCGAGCTGATCGACGACATCCTCTTCGTCCACCCCAAGGACATGCAGGACGGCAAGATCGCCATCACCGGGCGCGACATCACCACCAATCTGCCCTATGTGGCCGCCGCGCATCTGGTGTTCGACCACCATGAGTCCGAGACCCTGCGCAACAGCGGCGAGCGCCCCAACCACATCATCCGCGCCGATGCGCCCTCGGCGGCGCGCGTGGTGTTCCAGCATTACGGCGGCCAGGCCGCGTTCCCGCGCATGACCGAGGCCATGATGGACGCGGTGGACAAGGCCGACTCGGCCCAGTTCACGCGCGACGAGATCCTCGATCCCAAGGACTGGCCGCTGCTGAACTACCTGATGGATTCACGCACCGGCCTGGGCCGCTTCCGCGACTTCCGCATCAGCAACTACGCGCTGATGATGGATCTGATCAAGTACTGCGCCAACCACGGCATCGAAGAGATCCTGGCCCTACCGGACGTGAAGGAGCGCGTGGACCTGTACTTCGAGCATGCCGAGCGTGCCAAGGAGCAGATCAAGCGCTGCACCCGGGTGCACGGCAATCTGGCGGTGCTGGACCTGCGCGGCGAGGAGACCATCTGGGCCGCCAACCGCTTCATGATTTACGCGCTGTTCCCGCAGTGCAATATCTCCATCCACGTGATGTGGGGCGTGCAGAAGCAGAACACCGTGCTGGCCACTGGCAAGTCCATCCTGGACCGCAGCAGCAAGACCAATGTGGGCGAGCTGATGCTGGCCTATGGCGGCGGTGGCCATCAGGCCGCCGGCACCTGCCAGATCGCCAACGACAAGGCCGACGAGGTGCTGCGCGCGCTGATCGCGAAGATCAATCAGGACGGCTGAGGTTAGATCAAGCCCGGCCAGTCGCGGTCCGCGCGCAGAAACGCCTGGCGCAGCAGGCTGGACTGTTCGGGCGGCAAGGCGCCCGCGGCCAGGGCGGCCAGGTTCTGCTCGAAATGCGCCAGCTTGGAGGTGCCGACGATGGTGCTGGAGACACCCGGCAGATAGGCGGTGTAGCGCAGCGCGAGTTCGTTCCAGTTGGCGCTGGGCAGGGCGGCCTCCAGCCCCATGGCCTGCCAGCGTGCCCAGTACTCGCCCTCGGCAAAGGTGTCAGGTCTTGCCGGCTGGCGCCAGACGGCGCCGGCGATCGGGCGCTTGGCGATCACGCCGATGCCGGCCGCCTGGGCGGCGGGCAGGCGCGTCGCCAGGTTGACCTGGTCGCACAGGCTGACCGAGGTCTGCACCGCGCCGAACTGGCCGCAGGCCAGCGCGAAGTCCAGCTCGGCGTTGTCGCCCGAATAGGCGGCCACGCGGATCTTGCCGGCCGCGCGGCAGTCCTGCAGCGCGCGCAGCACCTCGCCCTGCTCCAGCACATGCAGGGGGCATGAATGCAGGTGGGCGATGTCCAGCACCTCGCTGCGCAGCAGGCGCAGGGCACGCTCCACGCCATGCACGATGCAGTCGTAGCTCCAGTCGGGCACGCCCTCGACGCCATAGCCCAGCTTGGTGGAGAGCAGGAACTCGCTGCGCCGATGCGCCAGATGGCGGCCGATGCGCTGCTCCGAGAGCCCGTAGCCGCGCGCGGTGTCGATCAGGTTCACGCCCAGGTCCAGCACCGCGTTGAGCAGGCGGCCGGCTTCGGCCTCGCTCGTGCGCTCGTCGTTCAGATGCATGGCGCCGAAGCCCAGCGCCGAGACGCGCAGGCCGGTGTTATTCCCGCCGAAGCTTCTCAGTTCCATGTCAGGACGCGGCCGAACAGCGCCGGCACGGTGAGTTGCAGCCGGCCCTGGCGGGCCTGGATCGGCTCCTGGCTCAGCGCATCGCTGAAGGTCGCCCCGGCCAATGCGGGCGGCAGCTGGAGCGTGATGGTCTGCGGTGTGGCGGCGTTGTTGGTCGCCGTGATGGCCCAGCGCCGGCCATCCTGGCGCAGCAGCACGATCACATGCTCGTCCAGGTACAGCGGCGCGCCCAGGCTGCCGTGGCGTAGCACCGGCAGCGCATGGCGCATCGCGGTGAGGCGCTGGACCTCGGCCAGCAGGGCCTCGTCGGGCCGGCCGCCCTGGTCGGCCCAGGGGTAGGTGGCGCGGTTGTAGGGGTCGTCACCGCCGGCCACGCCGACCTCGTCGCCGTAGTAGATCGCCGGCGCGCCGGGATACATCATCTGGAAGAACATGGCCAGGCGCAGGCGCTGCTTGGCCTCAGCCAGCTTGGCCGCATCCCCGTCATCCCGGTAGCCGAAGTGGTGCAGGGCGCGTGCCTGGTCGTGCGAGGAGATCAGGTTCATCAGCGCGTAGAAGGCCTGGGGCGGATAGGCCTCGCGCATCAGCTCGAGCTGGGCCGCCAGCTTGCGCGCATCGCCGCCGGCCGCGTAGTCCAGCAGCGCATTGCGGAAGATGTAGTTCATGGTCGAGTCGAACATATCGCCGAGAAAGAACTTGCTGGCGTCGAACCAGGTTTCGGCAATCGTGATCGCGTCGGGCCGATGGCTCTTGATCGCGGTGCGCCACTCGCGCCAGAAGTCGTCCGGCACCCAGGGCGCCACGTCCATGCGCCAGCCGGCCGCGCCGCGGTCCAGCCATTGCTTCATCACCGAGTCGGGGTTGCCGTAGGCGAAGGCGCGGAAGGCCGGCGAGGCCTTGTTGATCTCGGGCAGGTCCAGCACGCCGACCCAGCCCTTGAACTGCCGGTCGGGCTCGGCCTGGCTGGCATCGAAGCTGAACCAGCCGGCATAGGGCGAGGCCGGGTTGATCTTGGCGCCTTCGAAGGCGCCGCCCGACTTGAAGTTGCCGAAGCGGTCGAAGTAGATCGAGTCGCTGCCGACATGGTTCAGCGAGGTGTCCGGGATGACGCGGATCCCGTGCTTGGCCGCTTCCGCACACAGGCGCGCGAAGTCGGCATTGGTGCCGAAGGCCGGGTCCACCTGGGTGTAGTCGGCGGTGTCGTACTTGTGGTTGCTGGCGGCGCGGAAGATCGGCGTCATGTAGATCGCGTTGGCGCCCAGGCTGCGGATGTAGTCCAGCTTCTCGATGATGCCGGCCAGGTCGCCGCCGAAGAAGTCATTGTTGTAGACCGCGTCCGAACCATCACCCGTGCCTGGCTTGAACGGCTTGTCCAGCCAGTTGGCATGCAGCTCGACGCCCTTGTCCTGGTAGCGGTCGCGGCCGGGCTGCGGATCGTTGCGGCGATCGCCGTTGCGGAAGCGCTCGGGGAAGATGTAGTAGTAGACGGTGTCGCGCGCCCAGTCCGGCACCTTGAAATCGGCGGCGTAGACGGTCTGGCGGTAGCGGCGCAGCTGCTGGAGCTCCGCAGGCAGGGCCTCGGCCAGGCCCAGCCCCATGCTGCCGGCTTCCTTGGTCCAGTGGACCGGATCGGCGTTGTTCTGGTAGACATAGGGCCGGCCGGCGATGCGCAGCTCGAAGTGGTAGCCATAGATGGCCGGCGCGGCGAAGCGGTAGGGCACGCTCCATTGCTCAAGCCCGCGGCGCGTCTGCTTGTGCATCGGCAGCCTGGCGAGCTCCCGGTACTCGATCAGGTCCTGGTTGCCCTCGAGCCGGCGCTGCGCGACGACCAGGGTGGCCTGTTCCACACCGGGCAGGGCCTGCAGCGTGAAGCGCACCTCGCTGCCGGCGGTGACGGCGCCAAAGGGCTTCTTGTGCTGCAAGGCGCGCGAGTCGAAGCGCAGGCTTTGCACGATCTGCTCGGGGTTGCCGGCCGCTTGCGCGCCCAGGCCGGGCAGCAGGCAGGCTGCCGCCAGCGCCGCCAGGCGCTTGATGCGAAGAATCATGTGATCTTCCCTTAACCCTTGACACCGCCGGCCGTCAGGCCGGAGACGATCCAGCGCTGTGCCAGCAGGAACACCAGCGTGATCGGCAGGCCCGAGAGCACCGCCGCGGCGGCGAAATCGCCCCACAGGAAGCGCTGGTCATGCAGGAAGTACTTGGAGCCCACCGCCAGCGTCAGGTTGCCTTCCTCGCGCAGCAGCACCGAGGCCACCGGGTACTCGATGATGGTGCCGATGAAGGCCAGCACGAACACCACCATCAGGATGGGCACGGCCATCGGCAGCAGCACGCGGCTGAAGGCCTGCCAATGGGTGGCGCCGTCGACCTTGGCGCATTCCTCGATCTCCACCGGGATGGTCTCGAAGTAGCCCTTGATGGTCCAGATATGCGTGGCCACGCCGCCCAGATAGGCCATCACCAGGCCCGCATGCGTCTCCAGGCCGAAGGCCGGCACATAGGAGCCGATGGTCTCGAAGATCGCGTAGATGGCCACCAGGGCCAGCACCGGCGGGAACATCTGCAAGAGCAGCATGCTGTTGAGGATCGGCGTCTGGAAGCGGAACTTCAGGCGCGCGAAGGCATAGGCCGCGGTGGTCGAGATCGCCACGATCAGGGTGGCCGAGAGCGTGGCCACCTTGATCGAGTTCCACAACCAGGTCAGCACCGGGAAGGGCGGCTGCACCAGGCTGCCGTCGCTGGCCTGGTAGGGCAGGCCCAGGGCCAGCTTCCAATGCTCCAGGCTGATCTCGGTGGGGATGATGTGGCCGGTGGCGAAGTTGCCCGGCCGCAGCGAGATGCTGACGATGGCCAGTAGCGGGAACAGCGTCAGCGCCAGGAAGATCCACAACACGGCATGTGCCGCAAAGACGCGCCAGCGCGCCTGCTTGCCTCGAACAATGGCCATGGCGCGCTCCTTATTGCTGGGTCTTGCGCATCAGGCGCAGGTTGATGAGGGACATCGCGGCGACGAGGAAGAAGATCAGCGTCGAGATCGCGGCGGCGAGGCCGAAGTCCGAGCCCGAATCCTTGAAGGCGATGCGGTAGGTGTAGCTCACCAGGATGTCGGTCTGGCCGGCCGGGATCTTGGTGCTGAGGAAGTCGGGGCGGCCGTCGGTGAGCAGCGCGATCAGCACGAAGTTGTTGAAGTTGAAGGCGAAGGCGCTCACCAAGAGCGGCGCCAGCGGTTTGATGACCAGGGGCGCGGTGATCTTGAAGAAGTTGGTGAGCGGGCCGGCACCGACGATCGCCGAGGCCTCGTACAGGTCCGAGGGGATGGCCTTCAGCAGGCCGGTGCACAGAATCATGATGTAGGGGTAGCCCAGCCAGACGTTCACGATCAGCAGCATGATCTTGGCCAGCAGCGGGTCGGCAAACCAGGCCGGCTTGACGCCGATGAGCGCGTCCAGGATGGCGTTGATCTCGCCGAAGTTCTGGTTGAACAGGCCCTTGAACACCAGGATGGAGATGAAGCCGGGCACCGCATAGGGCAGGAACAGCAGGGTGCGGTAGGTGGTGCGGTACCTGAGGTCTTCCCAGTTCAGCATCACCGCCAGGAACATGCCGATGGCGGTGGCGCAGGCCACCGTGGCCAGCGAGAACATCACGGTCCAGCCGAAGATCTTCAGGAAGGGGCCGCGGAACTCGGCGTCCAGCACCATGCGGGTGTAGTTCTGCCAGCCCACCAGCACCTTGAAGCCGGGTTGCATGGCCTCGCCCTTGCTGTTCTCGTAGTAGCCGGTGCCCAGGTTCGGCTTGTAGACCTGGCCATCGCTGCTGCGCGTCAGGCTGCCATCGGCATTCGCCTGCCAATGGCGCTTGATGGGGCCGAACTCGCGCAGGCCCAGGTAGTGCAGTTCGCTCAAACCGGCCGCGGCGGGCAGCACCAGCTGCAGCTGCTTGAGGGCGTCGCGGTGCCTGATCAGCTCGCGCAGCGGCAGCGCTTCCTGCAGCGGTGCGCGCAGCGGCAGATGCTCATCGGCGGCGGGCAGCATCTCCACCTTCAGCGGCGCCTTGGCCGCGCGCAGCGCCAGCGGCGGCGAGACCCATTTGGCCGCGGTGCCTTCGTCGCCGCCGCGCAGCACCAGACGGAACTCCGGCCCGTCGGCATGCAGGGTGAAGGCCTGCACCTGCGACTCGATCGCCTCGTGCTGGTCCAGCAGGTACTCGCGCACGCGCTCCTGGCTCAGCAGATGGGCCGAGGAATAGTTGGTGAAGCCGATCTGCGCCGTGTACAGCAGCGGGAAGGCGATGAACACCAGCATGCCCGCCAGGCCCGGGAACAGGTAGCGGTAGGCGAAGCCGGCGTTCGAGACATAGACGTAGAAGCCCGCCGAGAACAGCATCAAGGCGCCCACCGCCCAGAGCGTCTGCCCGGCGCTGTGGATCATGAAGACGAGGTAGAGCGCGGCCAGCATGGCGGCGCCGGTGATGGGCCAGCGCAGCAGGCGGGCGGCCTTTTCAAGCGCCGAGGGTGGCACGCGGCCGTAGCCGGAGGAGGGCAGGGTGGCGGTCGCGCTCATTTGTTCAGCAGCATGCGGCCGGCCGCGCCGTCGAGCGCGTCCTTGGGCGATTGCAGTCCGTTGGTGATGGCCTCCAGGGCCGCGTCCATGGCGGTCCAGAAGCGGCCGACTTCGGGCACATTGGGGATGGGCTCGCCCAGGCGGGCGTTCTCCATGCTGGCGCGAATCAGCGGGTTCACCGCCAGCTCGGCATAGAAGGCCTTGTTGGCGGGCACGCCGATCGGTACATCGGCATCCAGGATCTTCAGCGCCTCGGGGCGCATCAGGTGGTTCTCGATGAACTCGCGCGCGATGTCCTTGAGCCTGGAGGGCGCGGCAATCATGCAGCCCAGCACGCCCACGAAGGGCTTGGAGGGCTTGCCGGCCACCACGCCCGGGATGGGCGCGACGCCGAAATCGATCTTGGCCTTCTTGGCGTTGTCCCAAGCCCAGGGGCCGGAAATCATCATCGCCACCTCGCCGCGCGCGAAGCCGGTCTCCATCTCCGAGTAGCGCGCGCCCTTGGGCATATGGCCCTCGCGGATGAGGCGGTTGATCATGCTGGCGCCGGCCAGTGCGCCGGCGTTGTTGACGCCCACCTTGGCGGTGTCGTACTCGCCCTGGGCGTCGCGCGGAAAGATCTCGCCACCGGCGCCGGCCAGCAGCGGCCAGCTGAAGAAGCTCTTGTTGTAGTCCCAGAGGATGGCGTGCTTGCCCTGGCCTTGCAGCTGCTTGTCCAGCGCGATCAGCTCGTCGAAGCTGGCGGGTGGTTTGGGCACCAGGGCCTTGTTGTAGATCAGGCCGGTGGTCTCGATCGCGATCGGGTAGCCCCAGAGCTTGCCCTGGTAGCCCAGCGCCTTCCAGGCCCAGTCCTCCGATTCGGCGTAGAGCTTCTTGCCGGGGCGGATGGCGGTGAGCAGGCCGGACTTGGCCCACTCGCCCACACGGTCATGCGGCCAGCAGAACACGTCCGGGCCCTTGCCGGCACCCACGGCCTGCTGGAACTTGTCGGTGGCATCCACCGGATGCTCCACCACCACCTTCACGCCCGAGGCCTGTTCAAAGGCGTTGCCCACTTTCTGCAGGCCGTTGTAGGCCTTGTCGCCATTGATCCAGACCAGCAGCTTGGGCGGTGTTTGTGCCAGCGCCGCACCCGACAACAGCGCCAAAAGAGCGATGCATGCCCTCATGCCCCCAGCTCCGGCGCGGCCAGGCGGTGGAAGGCGCGGCCCTCGGCGTCGAACAGGTAGATCGCCTCGGGCGGCAGGCGCAGTTGCAGCGCGTCACCGGCGCGCAGCCGGTCGCAGCCGTTGCGGCCCTCGAACTGGCAGGTGAGGGGCTCCTCGATGCCGGGGTAGGGGCAGTAGGCGAAGGTCGTGCCGCCCAGCGACTCGACAAAGGCCACGGTGCTGTCGAGCCGGTTGCCCTCGCCGCCGATGCGCATGTGCTCGGGGCGGATGCCCAGCGTCAGCATGGCGCCGGGCGTGGCGCGCCTGGCATCGACGCGGGCGCGCATGGTCTCGCCGCCGGCCAGCTTCAGCTCGGCCTCGGTGTCCGTGGCGCTGAGCAGCTCGGCATTGAGAAAGTTCATCTTCGGGCTGCCGATGAAGCCGGCCACGAACAGATTGTCCGGGTGCTCGTAGAGCTCCAGCGGCGTGCCCACCTGCTCGATCTTGCCGGCCGACAGCACGACGATGCGGTCGGCCAGCGTCATCGCCTCGACCTGGTCGTGGGTCACATAGACCATGGTGGTCTTGAGCTCGTCGTGCAGCTTGGCGAACTCGTAGCGCATGCGCACACGCAGCGCGGCATCGAGGTTGGAGAGCGGCTCGTCGAACAGGAACACCTCGGGCTTGCGCACGATGGCACGGCCGATCGCGACGCGCTGCCGCTGGCCGCCGCTCAAGTCCTTGGGCTTGCGGTCCAGCAGATGCTCGATGTGCAGGATCTTGGCGGCGTTGCGCACCAGGGTCTCGGTCTCCGCCTTGGGCACCTTGGCCAGCTTGAGGCCGAAGGCCATGTTGTCGAACAGATTCATATGCGGGTAGAGCGCATAGGACTGGAACACCATGGCAATGCCGCGCTCCGCGGGCGGCACGTCGTTGACCAAGCGGCCGCCGATGCGCAGCTCGCCGCCGGTGATCTCCTCCAGGCCGGCGATGGAGCGCAGCAGGGTGGACTTGCCACAGCCCGAGGGGCCGACAAAGACCATGAATTCGCCATCGCGAATCTCCAGGTCGATGCCATGCAGGATCTTGGTCTCGCCGTAGGCCTTGGCCACGGCTTGCAGTTTCACGTCCGCCACATTCGGTCCTCCGCGCCAACGTCCCAGGGGCTGCAGGCGCTTGTCTCACGCGGTACCACCCGGCTGGGGTGGCGCTGTATTTGTAGAGAATATACAGGTCAAAATGTAGTCATACAACAGCGCTACACCCTAGATCCATCGATCAATTCATTGGAAATCAATGGGTTAGAATGTTGTTCGGGATTTCCCGATGTAGTGAAACTACACAAAATCCGGGTCGTGGGCGATACTTTGCCCATCGCTGCCGCTGATGCGGCTCTTGTGCTCCGGCCAGCCATCGCGCTCCCTGCCCCTTCGTCGGGCCATCTTCGTGGAGACGCTGTCGTGGCCCCATTGCTGAACACCCTATGACCGCCTCCGCCCTCCACGCCATCAAGGCACGATTCAAGAGCGTCACCACCATGAACGACAAGCCTCAATCCGAGATGCAAGCCCAGCTGCAGGCCCAATTCAAGGCCGCGCTGCAGCGCGAGCTGAGCCAGTCGACCCAGGCGCCCAGCCGCGAGACCCTGATGCGCGCCGCCGCCAGCGCCTGCCGCGAGCTGCTGAGCCAGCGCTGGGCCGCGACCCAGGCCGCCGACGCCCAGCGCGGCGAGCAGGCGCCGGTGCGCCGCGTGCACTATCTCTCGATGGAATTCCTGATGGGGCGGGCGCTGGGCAATGCCATCGCCGCCCTGGGTCTGGACGAGACCCTGCGCGAGGCCTTTGCGGCACAGGGTCAGGCCTTGCCCGATGTGCTGGAGCGCGAGCACGACGCCGCGCTGGGCAATGGCGGCCTGGGCCGCCTGGCCGCCTGTTTCCTTGATTCCTTCGCCGAGCTGGGTCTGCCGTCCTTCGGCTATGGCCTGCGCTACGAGTACGGCATGTTCGCCCAGGCGATCCAGGACGGCCGCCAGGTCGAGGCGCCCGATGATTGGCTGGCCCTGGGCAACGCGTGGGAAGTGCCGCGCCCCGAGCTGCGCTATCCGGTGGGCTTTGGCGGCCGCGTGGTGGCCGAGGCCGATGGCAGCCGCCATTGGCAGCCGGCCGAGCAGCTGCTGGCGCAGGCGGTGGACTTCATCGTGCCGGCGCACCACAGCGAGCGCGTCTCGACGCTGCGCCAATGGCAGGCCAGCGCCGCCAAGCCGATCGATTTCAATGCCTTCTGCCGCGGCGACTACGCCGCCGCCGCCCAGCACCGCGTGGCCGCCCAGGCCATCAACTGGGTGCTCTATCCCGACGACTCCACCGACGCCGGCCGCGAGTTGCGCCTCAAGCAGGAGGCGCTGCTGGTGAGCGCCTCGCTGCAGGACCTGATCGCGCGCCATCTGCGCGAGTTCGGCTCGCTGCACAACCTTGGCAAGCGCAACGCCATCCACCTCAACGACACCCATCCGGCCCTGGCCCCCGCCGAGCTGATGCGCCTGCTGCTGGACCAGCATGGCCTGCAGTGGGACGAGGCCTGGGCCATCACGCGCGACGCGGTGTCCTACACCAACCACACGCTGATGCCCGAGGCGCTGGAGAAGTGGCCGCTGCAGATGATCGAGGCGCTGCTGCCGCGCCATCTGGAAATCATCTTCGAGATCAACCAGCGCTTCATGGACGAGCTGCGCCAGCGCTTCCCGGGCGACGAGGCGCTGATGAGCCGCGTGTCGCTGATCGAGGAAGACGGCGGCTACGGCAGCGGCGGCGAGCGCCGCGTGCGCATGGCCCATCTGGCCATCGTGGCCTCGCACCGCGTCAACGGCGTGGCGGCGCTGCACTCGGAGCTGATGGTGCAGACCATCTTTGCCGACTACGCCCGCATCTGGCCCGAGCGTTTTCATAACGTCACCAATGGCGTGACGCCGCGCCGTTGGCTGCAGCAATGCAACCCCGGCCTCGCGGCGGTGCTGGACCAGCGCATCGGCCAGGGCTGGCGCCAGGATCTCTCCGAACTCGCCAAGCTCAAGGGCCTGGCCAAGGATGCTGCGGTGGTGCAGCAGTTCCTCGGCGTCAAGCGCGCCAACAAGGAGCGCCTGGCGGCGCTGATCCGCCGCGAGTTGGGCGTGGCGGTGAACCCCGCCAGCCTCTTCGATGTGCAGATCAAGCGCATCCACGAGTACAAGCGCCAGCTGTTCAACATCCTGCATGTGATCGCGCGCTACCAGGCCATCGTCGCCAACCCGCAAGCCAACTGGACCCCGCGCACCGTGGTGATTGCCGGCAAGGCGGCCTCGGCCTACTTCATGGCCAAGCTCATCATCCAGCTGGCGCACGATGTGGGCCGCGTGGTCAACAGCGACCCGCGTGTGGGCGACAAGCTTAAGCTGGTGTTCCTGCCCAATTACGGCGTCTCGCTGGCCGAGACCATCATCCCGGCCGCCGATCTCTCCGAGCAGATCTCCACCGCCGGCACCGAGGCCTCGGGCACCGGCAATATGAAGTTCTCGATGAACGGCGCGCTCACCATCGGTACCTGGGACGGTGCCAATATCGAGATGGCCGAGGCCATGGGCGTGGAAAACATGTTCGTCTTCGGCCTGCGCACCGACGCGGTGGCGCGCATCAAGGCGCTGGGCTACGACCCGCGCCTGCATGTGGAAGAGAACAAGCAGCTGCAGGCCGTCATCGACGCGATCGCCACCGGCCAGTTCTCGGCCGGCGACACGGCACGCTACCGCCCGCTGGTGGACAAGCTGCTGGGCAGCGACCCGTATATGCTGATGGCCGATTTCGCCGACTATGTGGCCACCCAGGCAAGCGTCGATGCGCTCTACCAGGACCAGGCGGCTTGGGGCGAGCGTGCCGTGCTGAACGTGGCCGGCATGGGCTGGTTCTCGGCCGACCGCACCATCGCTGAATATGTGGAGCGCGTCTGGTCCGTCAAGAGTCTGGGCTGAGCGGAGCTTGAACCGATGCTGGATGCGAGCCAAGTCAGCGCGCTGCTGGAAGCGCGCCACAGCGATCCCTTTGCGGCCCTGGGCCTGCACGAGGACGCGACCGGCCGCCTCTGGTTGAGGGCGCTGCTGCCCGGTGCCGGCGCGGTGAGCGTGCTGGAAGCCGGCAGCGGCAGGCAGTTGGCGGTGCTGACTGAGCGTGCGCCGGGCTTTTTCGAGGCCGCGATCCCGCGCCGCAGGAAGCGCTTCGACTACCGCCTGGCGGTGCAATGGGCCGACGGCGGCTCCGCCGAACTGGCCGACGCCTATGCCTACGGCCCCCAGCTCGGCGAGCAAGACCTGACCCTGCTGCGCGAGGGCACGCATCCGCGCCCCTACCTGGCCCTGGGCGCCCAGCCGCTGCAGCATGGCGAGGTGGCTGGCGTGCGCTTTGCCGTGTGGGCGCCGAATGCGCGCCGCGTCAGCGTGGTGGGCAGCTTCAACCACTGGGATGGCCGCCGCCATGCGATGCGCTTGCGCCACGACGCCGGCGTATGGGAGATCTTCGTGCCGCATGCGGCGCCGGGGGACCTCTACAAATACGAGCTGGTCGGCGCCGACGGCACGCTGCTGCCGCTCAAGGCCGACCCCTATGCGCGCGCCGCCCAGCTGCGCCCGGATACCGCCAGCGTGGTGGCGGCCCTGCCGGCCGCGCGGCCCCTGCCGGCCGAGCGCGCCGGCGCGAATCGGCGTGACGCCGCCATCGCCATCTACGAGGTGCACCTGGCCTCGTGGCGGCGCCGCGATGGCGGCGATGGGGGCGATCGCGAATTTCCGAGCTGGGACGAGCTGGCCGCCGAGCTGCCCGCCTATGTCGCCGACCTGGGCTTCACGCACCTGGAGCTGATGCCCATCAGCGAGCATCCCTTCGACGGCTCCTGGGGCTACCAGACCCTGGGCCTGTACGCCCCCTCGGCCCGCTTCGGCCCGCCGGAGGGCTTTGCGCGCTTCGTGGCCGCCTGCCATGAACGCGGCCTGGGCCTGCTGCTGGACTGGGTGCCGGCGCATTTCCCGGCCGATGCCCATGGCCTGGCGCAGTTCGACGGCAGCCATCTGTTCGAGTATGCGGATCCGCGCGAGGGCTTCCATCGCGACTGGAACACCCTGATCTACAACTTCGGCCGCCGCGAGGTGCGGCAGTTCCTGGTCGGCAATGCGCTCTACTGGGCCGAGCGCTGGGGCGTCGACGGCCTGCGCGTGGACGCGGTGGCCTCGATGCTTTACCGTGACTACTCGCGCCCCTCGGGCGAGTGGCTGCCCAATGTGCACGGCGGGCGCGAGAACCTCGAGGCGATCGCGCTGCTGCGCGGCATGAACGAGCTGCTGGGCCGCGAGGCGCCCGGCGCCATCAGCGTGGCCGAGGAGAGCACCAGCTTCCCGGGCGTGTCGGCGCCCACCTACAGCGGCGGCCTGGGCTTCCACTACAAGTGGAATATGGGCTGGATGAACGACACCCTGCGCTATATGCACGAGGAGCCGGTGCACCGCCGCTGGCACCACGACAAGCTGAGCTTCGGCCTGGTCTACGCCTTCAGCGAGAACTTCGTGCTGCCGATCTCGCACGATGAGGTGGTGCATGGCAAGGGCTCGATGTTCAACAAGATGCCCGGTGACGACTGGCAGAAGTTCGCCAATCTGCGTGCCTACTACGGCTTCATGTGGGGCCACCCCGGCAAGAAGCTGCTCTTCATGGGCCAGGAGTTCGCGCAAGCCAGCGAGTGGAACCACGATGCCGCGCTGCCCTGGCAGCTGCTGGGCGAGGCGCGCCATGCCGGCGTGCAAGCCCTGGTACGCGACCTGAATCGCCTCTACCGTGCGCAGCCGGCCCTGCACCGGCTGGACTGCGAGGCCGCGGGTTTCGAGTGGCTGCAGCAGGAAGACCGCGAGCAGTCGGTGTTCGCCTGGGCGCGCCACGACGGCGCGGGTGGCAGCGTGATCGTGGTGAGCAACTTCACCCCGGTGCCGCGCCATGGCTATCGGCTGCCGGTGCCGGTGGGCAGCACGGCCTGGCGCGAGCTGCTGAATACCGACTCTGCTCACTACGGTGGCAGCAATGCGGGCAACCTCGAGGCCACGCTGGCAGTGGAGCAGGGCGCCATCAGCCTGAGCCTGCCGCCGCTGGCCACCCTGTTCCTGGTGCCGGCATGACGCTCACCCATCTGCCCACACGGATCGAGGAGGGCCGCCACGAGCCGCTGGGCGCGCTGGCGCGCGACGGCGGCGTCAACTTCGCGGTGTTCGCCGAAAACGCGCAGGCGCTGGAGCTGTGCATCTTCGACGGCAGCGGCCAGCGCGAGCTGCGCCGTTATGCGCTCAGCGGCCCGCACGATGGCATCTTCCACGGCTTTCTGCCCACCGTGGGGCCAGGTCTTGTCTATGGGCTGCGCGCCCATGGCCCCTACCAGCCCGAGGCCGGCCAGCGCTACAACCCGCACAAGCTGCTGCTGGACCCTTATGCGCGTGAAATCGTCGGCCACTTCGGCTGGCATGCCGAGCACCATGGCTATGAGCTGGGCCATCCGGAGGGGCCGCGCTCCTTCGACGCGCGCGATAACGCCGCCCAGGCCTTGAAGGCGCGTGTGCCGGCGGCGCTGGAGGGCGTGAGCCCGCGCGCCAGCGCGCCGCGCCATGCCAGCGCCGACCTGGTGCTGTACGAGGTGCATGTGAAGGGCTTCTCGCAGCTGCACCCCGGCATTCCGGCGGCCTTGCGCGGCAGCTATGCGGCGCTGGCGCATCCGGCCGCGATCGCGCACTTCAAGGCGCTGGGCGTGAGCACCCTGTCGCTGCTGCCGGTGCAGTACTGCGTGGACGAGCCGCATCTGGCCGACAAGGGTCTGCACAACTACTGGGGCTACAACACCCTGGGCTTCTTCGCGCCGGATCCGCGCCTGGCCCAGGCCGCGCACCGGCAGGACCCGAGCGCCGTGGTGGCGGAGTTCCGCGCCATGGTCCAGACCCTGCATGAGCACGGCCTGGAGGTGGTGCTGGACGTGGTCTACAACCACACGCCCGAGGGCAATGAGTTCGGGCCCACGCTGTCCTTCAGGGGCCTGGACAACCGCAGCTACTACCGCCTGGTGCCGGACGATGCCAGCCGCTGCGAGAACCTCACCGGCTGCGGCAACACCCTCAACACCGCCCATCCGCGCGTGGCCCAGTTCGTGCTGGACTCGCTGCGCTACTGGGTGCAGGAGCTGGGCGTGGACGGCTTCCGCTTCGACCTCGCGCCGGTGCTGGGCCGCACCCGCCATGGCTTCGACGGCAATGCCGCCTTCTTCACCGCGCTGCGCCAGGACCCGGTGCTGGCGGGCGTGCACCTGATCGCCGAGCCCTGGGATGCCGGCTACGACGGCTACCAGCTGGGGCGCTTTCCGGGCCGCTTCCTGGAGTGGAACGACAAGTTCCGCGACGCGGTGCGCGGCTACTGGCTGCAATCCGGCTTGCAGAGCGGCAAGGTCGGCCGCGGCGAGTTCGCGCGCCGCTTCACCGCCTCCAGCGATCTGTTCCACCATGCCCAGCGCAGCCCCAGCGCCTCGGTGAACTTCGTCGCCGTGCACGATGGCTATACGCTCAACGACGTGGTGAGCTACAGCCACAAGCACAACCACGCGAATGGCGAGGACAACCGCGACGGCCGCGATGGCGAGCTGAGCAGCGGCTTCGGTGCCGAGGGCCCCAGCGCGGACGTGGCCATCCGCGCCAGCCGCGAACGCGTGCGCCGCGCCATGCTGGCCACCCTGCTGCTGGCCCAGGGCACGCCGATGCTGAACGCCGGCGACGAGATCGCCAACAGCCAGGGCGGCAACAACAACGCCTACTGCCAGGACAACGCGATCGGCTGGCTCAACTGGGACCAGGCCGACCACGGGCTCGCCGCCTATGTGGGCGAGCTGCTGCGTCTGCGGCGCGAACACCGCCTGCTGCGCCACGCGCGCTGGTATGCGGGCCCGGGCTGCGGCGGGGCCGGCGACGCCTGCATCGCCTGGTACAGCCCGGCCGGGCACGAGATGCAGGTGCACGACTGGCACCATGGCGGCGAGCATGGCTTCGCCTGCCTGCTGAGTAATGCGGGCGATGCCGAGGCCAGCCTGGCCATCCTCTTCAACCCCGAGGCCGCGCCGCAGGGTTTCACGCTCACGCCCCAGCCCTGGCGCCTGCTGCTGGACAGCAGCGGCGAGCTGAGTCCGCAAGACCTGACCCCCGGCCAGGGCCTGCAAGTTCCCGCACGCAGCATGTTGCTGCTGCGCTCCTAGAAAGTCGCTATGGATCTGACCCAACGCACCGCCGGTGTGCTGCTGCACATCACCTCGCTGCCCGGCCCGCATGGCATGGGCGATTTCGGCCCCGATGCCTATCGCTATGTGGACTGGCTGGCCAGCGCCGGCCAGGGCCTGTGGCAGCTGCTGCCCACCACGCCGATCGGCCCGGGCGATTCGCCCTATCAGGGTGTCTCGGCCTTTGCCGGCAGCCAGTGGATGGTGGCCTTCGAGCCCCTGGTGGCCAAGGGCTGGCTGGCGCCGCCGCGCCTGCCCGAGGGCGGCTTCGACGCCCACCATGTCGACTACGGCCGCGTGCTGCCCTGGCGCGAACAGCAGCTGCGCCTGGCCGCTGCCGGCTTCTTCGCGCAGGCTGGTGCGGCCGACCGCAGCGCCTTTGCCGACTGGTGCCAGGCCAACGCAAGCTGGCTGGACGATTACGCGCTCTTCATGGCGATCCGCTCGCCGCTGAACGGCCAAGCCTGGTGGACCTGGACGCCGGCGCTGGCGCGCCGCGAGCCGGCCGCGCTGGCCGCCGCTCGCCTCAGCCATGCGGAGGAGCTGCGCTTCTGGCAGTTCGTGCAATGGCAGTTCGACGTGCAGATCGGCGCGCTCAAGAGCTATGCCAACGGCCGTGGCGTGCGCATCATGGGCGACCTGCCCATCTTCGTGGCGCATGACAGCGCCGACTGCTGGTCGCGCCCCGATCTGTACCACCTGGACGAGCAGTTCCAGACCACGGTGGTGGCCGGCGTGCCGCCGGACGCCATGTCCACCGAGGGCCAGCGCTGGGGCAATCCGCTCTATCGCTGGGATCGCATGGCGGCCGAGAATTACCGGTGGTGGACGGCGCGCGTCAAGCGGGCCCTCAGCCAGGCCGATGTGTTCCGCATCGACCATTTCCGCGGCTTCGCCGGCTATTACGAGATCCCCGGCAGCAGCCCGGATGCCAAGCAGGGGTGCTGGGTCGCCGGCCCGGGCAAGGCGCTGTTCGACGCCATCGAGGCGACGCTGGGCAAGCTGCCCATCGTGGCCGAGGACCTGGGCTTCATCACCGACGATGTGCATGCGCTGCGCGACGGCTGCGGTTTCCCCGGCATGAAGATCCTGCAGTTCGGTTTCGGCGGCGACGCCACGCACGAGTTCCTGCCGCATATGTGGCCGCGCGCCAGCGTGGCCTATACCGGCACGCACGACAACGACACGGTGCGCGGCTGGTGGGACGCCGCCTCGGCGCGCGAGCGCGCCTATGCCGGCAGCTACCTGGCCTGTGGCGAGCACGATGTGCACTGGGCCATGATCCGCGCCTGCTGCAACTCGGTGGCCAATATCGCGGTGTTCCCGATGCAGGACGTGCTGGGCCTGCCCAGCGCCCACCGCATGAACATCCCGGGCATCCTGGGCGGCAACTGGGGCTGGCGCTTCAGCTGGGACATGGTGGGCGCCGAGCCGGGGCGCGTGCTGGGCGTGATCAGCGCCGCCAGCGGCCGCGGCCCGCTGGCCCTGTTGCAACTGCCCTGAGGCTCAACCGAATCCCAGCATGAACACCACCGAAATCTTCCTGATCGCGATGGCGATCATCTTCACCGTGCCCTACCTGGTCTGGCGTCTCGGCGGCACCGACTATTTCGCGCCCCTGGTGGTGGTGCAGATCATTGCCGGCATCCTCCTGGGCCCGGGCGTGCTGGGCCGCGCCTACCCCGATTACTACCAGTTCGTCTTCAACGCCCAGGTGGTGCAGTCGCTCAACGGCATCGCCTGGTGGGCGGTGATGCTGTTCGTCTGGATCGCCGGCATCGAGCTCGATCTCAAGAAGGCCTGGCAGCACCGCGTCGAGAGCGGCATCACCGCCGGCCTGGCGCTGGGCGCGCCGCTGGCGCTGGGCTGCGTGGTGGCGCTGGGCATGCTGGCCAGCGCGGGCTGGATGGGCCCCAAGGCGCTCAGCTGGCAGTTCGTGCTGGGCGTGGGCATGTCCTGCGCGGTCACGGCCCTGCCCATCCTGATCCTGCTGATGGAGAAGCTGGAGATCCTGCGGCAGCCGATCGGCCAGCGCATCCTGCGCTATGCCAGCGTGGACGACATCGCGATCTGGGGCGTGCTGGCGCTGATCCTGATGGACTGGGGCCGGGTCGGCAAGCAGGGCCTGTTCCTGCTGGCCTTTGCCGGTCTGACCTGGGCCTTCCGCCACTTGATGCGGGCGATTCCCGAGCGCGACCGCTGGTTCGTGGGTCTGATCTGGCTGGCCCTGTGCGCCTTCGGCGCCGACTGGTCGGGCCTGCACTTCATGGTGGGCGCCTTCCTGGCCGGCGCGGTGATGGACGCCGACTGGTTCGACCAGGCCCAGATGGACCTGCTGCGCCAGCATGTGCTGCTGGTGATGATGCCGGTGTTCTTCCTCAGCACCGGCCTGCGCACCAACTGGGCCATGGGGGGCGCGGCGGTGTTCGTGGCCGCCGGAGCGCTGCTGCTGGCCTCGGTGGCGGGCAAGCTGCTGGGCGTGCATCTGGCCGGCCGCATCCTGAAGTGGCAGCCGGGCGAGGCCTCCATCATTGGCTGGCTGCTGCAGACCAAGGCCCTGATCATGATCATCTTCGCCAACATCCTGCTGGACAAGCAGATCATCACCAGCGAGACCTTCACGGCCCTGCTGCTGATGGCGGTGGCCAGCACCATGCTGACCGTGCCGGTGGTGGCGCCCAAGCTGCAGCGGCTGAAGGCGCTGATCTTCCGCGCCGCCTGAGGAGCGCGGGCGCGGCGGCTAGCGGGCGCGCTTGGCGCGGTACATGTCGGCGTCGCTGCGTTCCATCAGCGCCTCCAGGCTCTCGCCGGGGCGCCGCTCCGCCAGGCCCAGGCTGATGCCGACCTGCAGGCCCGGCGCCAGCCGGCCCCAGTCGTAGGCGCGCACGCTGGCCTGCAGCCGCTCGCACACCTGCTGGGCGCGGCCCAGGCCGGCGTCCACCAGCAGCAGCACGAACTCGTCACCCGCCAGGCGCGCGGGCAGGTCCTGCTCGCGCACATGCTCGCGCAGCAGCTGGGCCAGCGCCTTCAGCACCGCGTCGCCCACGCCGTGCGAGTAGTTGTCGTTCACCTGCTTGAAGTGGTCCACATCGATCAGCGCCAGGCAGGGCGGCATGCGCTGCTCGCCCTGCAGCAGCAGGCGCAGATGCTGCTCGAAGTGGCGGCGGTTCGGCAGGGCGGTGAGCATGTCGCGCATCGCCAGCTGCTCCATCTGCTGCGAGCGCTGAGCCAGCTGCTGGACATCGCGCCGGTGCTGGCGCAGCTGCAGCTGCCAGTCGATCACATGGGCGCGGTTCTGCAGGCTTTGCTTGCGCGTCTCCTGCTCGTGGCGCGAGAGCTCGCGCAGCGCTTCCAGCGCCTCGCGGTAGCGGCCCTGCTGCTCGCACAGATAGCTCACCAGGTTCTGCCCCAGCTGTATGAAGCCCTCGTGGCGCGCCTGCTGGCCGCAGGCGCTCATGCGGCGCGCGGCGGCCTCGGCCTCGGCCAGCTCGCCGCGCGCCAGCGCCAGCTCGGCCACGCACCAATGCACCGAGGCGCTGACCCAGGCCTGGGCGAAGCTGGTCTCGTAGTCGCGCAGGCGGTTCAGCTCGGCCTGGCCCTGCGTGATGTCGAGCTGCCAGCAGTGGTGCAGGGCGCGCGCCAGCGTGGCCTTGACCTGCAGCGCATGCAGGCTGCCCGGCGCCATCGCATTGAGCTCATGCGCCTGGTGCGGGCTGAGGGCGGCATCGTCCAGATGGCGGGCCAGGCGCGGTAGCGCCGTCGGCGTCTGGCCGAGGCGGCGCTCGTTGGCATGGTCGGCAATCGCCACCAGGGCCATATTGATGTGCAGCTCGTAGGTGTTGAGCGGCGGCTCGCAGCGGCGCGAGATCGCCACCGCGCTCTCGAAGGCGCGCTCGGCCTCGGCATAGTTGCGGCCGCTGTGCGCGGCCACGCCTAGCGCATGGTGGGCCATCACCTGCTCGCGGCCCGGCGGCAGCGCCTCGCCCAGGCGCACCGCCAGCAGCGCGCTTTCCACCGCCTCCTCGTAATGCCCCAGGCGGGTGGAGGCGATGGCATGGGTGCACAGCGCCAGCGCCTCGCCGGCGGCGAGGTCGCAGCGCTCGAACAGCAGCGCGGCGCGCTGCGCCAGCTCATGCGCCTGGCGGTAGCCGCCCAACAGGCGCAGCTGGCAGCTCGACAGGCACAGCATCGCCTGCGCCTGGATCTCGAGGTCGCCGCTCTGCTGCCCCAGCGACAGCGCCTGCTCGGCCAGCTCCACCGCCTGCGCGGCCTGGCCGATATTGGCCAGGGTCTCGGCCCTGGCCAGCAGCTCGGCGGACTTGGCCCTGGACTTCATTCCGTCTGGTGCAGGCGCTTGGCCACCGGGTTGGGGCGCAGGCGGTAGGCGTCGGGCATGCCCGAGCCCAGCAGCGGGCGCAGATAGAGGCGGAAGGCGTCGGTGATGTCGGTGCCGCAGGGGCTGATGAACTCGTCCTCCATCACGCGCGTCTTGCCGGCCACCGCCTCCAGCGGCAGCAGCTCGTAATCGGCCGAGTAATAGCCGTTGCGTTTGATCGCCACCGAGCCGTCGCGGTCGCCCCAGATCGCGTATTGCACCGCCTTCTCGCCGACCTCGCGCGCCTCGCGCTGGTCCACGTCGGAGACGCAGCCGACGAAGCTGCGCTGCAGATAGCCGAAGGTGTCGCCGCGCACGCGCTTGATCTTGAGCTTGCTCTTGATCTCCTCGCACAGCAGGTCGGCCAGGGCGCCGGTGCCGGAGAGCTGCACATTGCCATGCGCATCGCGCTCCAGGTCCTTGGCCAGCTGGGCGGCGATCGCCTCGCCCGAGGCGTCGTGGATGCCCTCGGAAACGGCGATCACGCAGCGACCATGGCGCTCGTACATGGTCTTCACGTCGACCAGGAACTGTTCCAGCTCGAACACCCGCTCGGGCAGGTAGATCAGGTGCGGGCCGTCGTCGGGGAACTTCTTGCCCAGAGCGGCGGCGGCGGTCAGGAAGCCGGCATGCCGGCCCATCACCACGCCCACATAGACGCCGGGCAGGGCGGCGTTGTCGAGATTGGCGCCGGCAAAGGCCTGGGCCACGAAGCGCGCCGCCGACGGGAAGCCGGGCGTGTGGTCGTTGCCGACCAGGTCGTTGTCGATGGTCTTGGGGATGTGGATACAGCGCAGCGGGTAGCCGACCTTGGCGGCCTCCTGGCTGACGATGCGCACGGTGTCGGAGGAGTCGTTGCCGCCGATGTAGAAGAAATGCTCGATCTCATGCGCCTGCAGCACCTTGAAGATCTGCTGGCAGTAGGCGAGGTCGGGCTTGTCGCGGGTGGAGCCCAGCGCCGAGGCCGGCGTGCCGGCCACCAGCTCCAGGTTGTGGCTGGTCTCCTGCGTCAGATCGACGAAGTCCTCGTTGATGATGCCGCGCACGCCATGGCGTGCGCCATAGACCAGGCTCACGCTCTTGTGGCGGCGCGCCTCCAGCACCACGCCCACCAGCGACTGGTTGATCACCGCGGTGGGGCCACCCCCCTGCGCAACAAGGATTTTTCCACTGGCCATGCTGGGCTCCTGTCGATACCGGAGCCCTCATTGCAACACATCATTGCAGTTCCAGAACCAGGCTCGAGCGTGGCGGCAGGTTCAGCGAGGAGCCCAGCTCGTGGCGCTGGCCGCTGATGACGTCGACCGCATGCGCTCGGCCCGCCAGCGACTCGGCAAAGCGCGCCAGCGCCAGCGGGGTCTCGGTCTTGTTCTTGTTCAGCACCACCATCACGCGCTGCCCGGCATCGGCACGGAAGTAGACGTAGACCCCGTCCAGCGGGTTGTAGTGCACCAGGCTGCCGCCGTGCACCGCGCTGGCCGTCTTGCGCCAGTTCAGCAGCCGGCGCAGCCAGGCCTGGAACTCGCGCTGGGCGGGGGACAGGCCCACGCCACTGAAGCCGTTGCTGGCGTCGCCGGCCCAGCCGCCGGCGAAATCGCTGCGCACCACGCCGTCGTCGCGCTCCAGCGGGCTCTTCATCAGCAGCTCGGTGCCGTAGAAGAACTGCGGCGTGCGCCGGGTGGTGGCGATCACGGTGGCGGCCATGCGCATCAGGGCCTCGTCCTCGCCCAGCGCCGAGAAGATGCGGTTGGTGTCGTGGTTGCCCTCGAACAGCACCATGCGGGCGGGCTCGGGGTAGAGGGCGTCGTTCATCATGGCCTCGTAGAGCTTGCCCAGCCCCACGCCATAGCCGCGCCCCTCGGGCTCGGTGAGCGCATCGCGCAGGCGGCCATGCAGCGGGAAGTCCATCATGCTGGGCATGGCCGAGACATAGCCGTCGGCATTGCGCCGGCCCTTGAGCCAATGCGCCACCATCAGCGGGTTGTCGCTCATCTCCTCGCCCACCATGGTGAGCCCGGGATACTCGGCCATGATGGCGGCCGACCAGCGCGCCAGGAAGGCCTTGTCCGAATAGGGATAGGTGTCGACGCGCAGGCCGCTGAGCCCCGCGTACTCGATCCACCAGACGGCGTTCTGTACCAGATAGGTGGCCAGCAGGGGCTGGCGCTGGTTCAGGTCGGGCATGCTGGGCACGAACCAGCCGTCCTGGAAGCGCTGGCGGTCGCTGGCGGCCGCGTAGGGGTCCTGCACCGTGCTGTGGCGGTGGTTGGTCTCCAGATAGGGCTGGCCGGGGTTGACCCAGTCGCGGCTGGGCGGGTCCTGCATCCACCAATGGCCCGAGCCAATGTGGTTGGGCACGATGTCCTGGATGAAGCCCAGGCCCAGCGCCTTGGCGCGCGCCACCAGTTGGCGGTAGTCCTCGTTGCTGCCGAAGCGGGGGTCGATCTTGTAGAGGTCGGTGGGCGAGTAGCCGTGGTAGGACAACTCGGGCTGCTTGTTCTCCAGCAGCGGCGTGGGCCAGACCTGGGTGAAGCCCATCGCGGCGATGTAGTCGAGGTGCTGGGCCAGGCCGGCCAGATCGCCGCCATGGCGGGCGCTGGGGTTGCCGCGGTCGAGGCGGTCGCCCAGCGCGTCGAGCTGGTCGTTGCGCGGCTCGCCATTGGCGAAGCGGTCGGGCACCACCAGGTAGATCGCGTCGCGCGGGCCGAAGCCCTGGCGGCGGGCCGAGCCGGGCGCGCGCGCCCACAGCGGGTAGGCCGGGCTCAGCACCGTCTTGCCGGCGCGCTGCAGTTCCAGTTGCAGGCTGCCGGGGCGGGCGCCGGGCTGGATCTCCAGGTCCAGGAACAGGTAGTTGGGGCTGTCGCTGCGCTGGCTGCCCAGCATGCGCACGCCGGCATAGGGCCGTAGCCGCGCCTTCAACTCGGCTATGCCCTGGCCGTGCAACATCAGCTGCAGGCGCTGGTTCTTCATGCCCACCCACCAGTTGGCGGGCTCGATGCGCTCGAGTTGCTGGGCCGGCTGGGCTGACTGGGCTGACTGGGCTGACTGGGCTGACGCATGGCCCATGGCCAGGCCCAGCAGGGCGGCGGCGAGCAGGGTGGTTTTCTTGATCGTCATGGGGCGGCGTTGCTAGAGAAGACCTGGACGGATTGCGGCGGCAGCTCGAAGCGTCGGCCGCGCTGGGCGCGCGTCGCCGCGGCGGGGTACTGGCGCTTCAGGCCGCCGGGCTGCGGCCCCAGCTCGATCCGCCGTACCTGCTCGCCATAGTTGATCAGCACCAGGCTCAGCCGGCCGCCGAGGCGGCGCTGGAAGCCCAGCACCTGGCCATCGGCAAAGGCCAGCCGGTAGCTGCCGCGCGCCAGCTCGGGCCGGCTATTGCGCAAGCTGAGCATGGCCTTGTAGAAGTTCAGGATGGAGCCCGGATCGGCTTGCTGCCGCTGGGCATTGTGGCTGGCGGCGTTGGGCGAGGCGGGACGGAAGGGGGCGGTGCTGCTGAAGCCGCTGGCATCCGCGCCCCAGCTCATCGGGCTGCGCAGCGGTGCGTCGCCCGCCAGCCCCGGCACGCCCGCCATGCCCACTTCCTCGCCGTAGTAGATGAAGGGCGTGCCCGGCAGCAGCAGGTAGGTGGCGGCCGCCAGCTTGTACTGCGCCTCGTTGCCGGCGAACTGGTCCCAGGCGCGCGCGCCGGCGAAGATGTCGTGGTTGGAGAGCATGGTCGCCATGTCCAGCGGCGCGCTCTCGAAGTACTGCCCGACCGCCTTGATCGCCTCGGCATCGCCCTTGGCGGCCTTGACGATCTTGCCCTCCAGGCCGAAGGCGAAGGCGCTGCCGCAGATCGCCGGGGCGGCGTAGACCTTGGGCTCGGCGGTGGCTTCGCACACCACGTGGCGGCGCGGATAGCTGCGTATCAGCTGGCTGAACTCGCCGGTGAGGCGGCGGCTTTCGGGCTGGTCGTTCCAGTCCTTGGCGCTGTTCTCGATCAGATGCGGCACGGCGTCGAGGCGGTAACCGTCGAGCCCGCGGTTGAGCCAGTAGCGCAGGCTGTCGCGGTGGTAGGCCACCACCGCCGGGTTACGCAGATTGAAGTCCGGCATGTGCGGGCCGAAGGTGCCGAAGTAGCGGCTCTCGTCGGCGCTCGCGTCGCTGCCCGCGTACCAGGGGTTCTTGCCCCAGATGTCCCAGTCCTTCAGCTCATCGGACGGCTCGCGCCAGACAAACCAGTCGCGGTAGGGGCTCGCCTTGCTGGCGCGCGCCTCGGCGAACAAGGGGTGGGCCTGGGCGCTGTGGTTGAGGATGTAGTCGATGATCACGCCGATGCCGCGCGCATGCGCCTGCTTGATCAGCTCGTCGAAGTCCGCCAGGCTGCCGTAGGCGGGCTCGATGCTGCGGAAGTCGGTGGTGGCATAGCCGTGGTCGTGATCGGCGCTGGTGAAGATGGGCATCAGCCAGATGCCCTTGATGCCCAGATCCTTCAGATAGTCCAGCCGCTGCGTCAGGCCACGCAGATCGCCGATGCCGTCGCCATCGCTGTCCTGGTAGCCGCGCACAAAGATTTCCATGAAGGCGCCATGGGCCCAGCCGGGCCGCAGCGGGCTGGCGCTGGGGCGCTGCGGCACCGGGCTCAGGTCCACCGGCGCGGCATGGCCTGTTGCGGCTGCCAGCGCCAGGCTCAGGGACAGGGCCAGAAGGCTTGGGTGCGCGCATTGCTTCTTCATCTTGATGACCTGGTGTTTGTAGCAAAAGTACTCATCGTTTGACACGCCGTTCAGACTCAAGCATGCCATTCGATCGCTGAATTCATGTTGGTGAATTCAGTGCTTATGGAATGTATGTAGTTTTGCTACTATGTTTCGGCGCCTCCCTGTCTGGGTGGCAAGAACAGCGCGGGGCGAGGAGATGCGACGAAGCATGAAGCAGTGGGCGGCCGTCCACATCGGGTTGTGCCTGGGCATGGCGATCATGGCGGGAGGCGTGCGGGCCGAGGCCGGCGTGGCCGCCTGCGACTCAGCGGCCGACCAGGTCTTGCAGGCCGCGCCCGCCATCGAGGCAAGGGCGCATTGGCTGGACGCAAAGCAGATCGCCTGGCCCGGCATGGCGCCGGCGGGCAGCTACAAGCTCTACCACTCGGCGGCCGGGCGCCTGACGCTGGTGCAGGGGCAGGGCCCTGCGCAGGTGAGCGGGGCAGACGGTGTGCTGAGCCTGCAGGCGCAAGACCTGACCCCGGGCGAGCTGGCCGGCACGCCCCGCCAGCATCTGGGCGCCGGCGTGCGCCTGAGTCTGCCCGCTGCCTTGCCGCGCGAGACCCTGCAGGATCTGCTGCGGCAGCAGTTGCTGCTGGTCCATGAAGGAGGTGACGGCGCCACGCAGGCCACGGGCCTGCAGCTGGCCGGCGCGCTGGACGATCTGTACGCGGCGGCGGCACAGCTGCCGGACCTGGGCGTGAGCCTGCCGGCGCGCGCCGGCACGCGCTTCCGGCTCTGGGCGCCGACCGCGCAGGCGGTGTCGGTCTGCATCTACCCGCGGGCACAGGGCCGGGCCAGCCGGCTGCAGCCGCTGAGCCTGGATGCCGCCACGGGCGCCTGGGGCGGCGGCCCGGCGCAGCGTCTGGACGGGCAGTACTACCGTTATCTGCTGCAGCTGTTTGTGCCCGGCGTCGGCCTGGTGCGCCAGCTCGTCACCGATCCCTATGCGGTCAGCCTCAGCGCCGACTCGCAGCGCAGCTATATCGCCGAGCTGGCTGCGGCACGCCTGCAGCCGCCGGGCTGGGCCGCCAGCCGCATTCCGGCCGGTGTCGAGGCGCCCACCGACATGGCGATCTACGAGCTGCATGTGCGCGACTTCTCCATCGGCGACGACAGCGTGCCCGTGGCGCATCGCGGCAAATACCTGGCCTTCACCGACCGCGGCTCGCGCGGCATGCGCCATCTACGCGCGCTGCGCCGGGCCGGCATCACGGACGTGCACCTGCTGCCGGTGTTCGACATCGCCAGCATCCCCGAGCGCGGCTGCCTGCAGGCCAAGGTGCCCGCGGCCGCGGCCGACAGCGAGCGCCAGCAGGCCGCCGTGATGGCGGTGGCGGGGCGCGATTGCTACAACTGGGGCTACGACCCCTGGCACTACAGCGCGCCCGAGGGCAGCTATGCCAGCGATGCGGAGGATGGCGCGCGCCGCGTGCTGGAGTTCCGCCGCATGGTGATGGGGCTGCACGAGGCCGGGCTGCGGGTGGGCATGGACGTGGTCTACAACCACACCGCCGCATCCGGCCAGGCGGCGCACTCGGTGCTGGATCGCATCGTGCCCGGCTACTACCAGCGCCTGGATGCGGCCGGCCGGGTCGAGCGCTCGACCTGCTGCGCCAACACCGCCACCGAGCACCTGATGATGGGCAAGCTGCTGCTGGATTCGGTGCTGCTGTGGGCGCGCGAGTACAAGATCGCCTCCTTCCGCTTCGATCTGATGGGGCACCAGCCGCGCGCCCTGATGGAGCAGCTGCAGGCACGCCTGAAACGAGAGCTGGGCCGCGAGGTGCAGCTGATCGGCGAGGGCTGGAACTTCGGTGAAATCGCCAACGGCGCGCGCTTTGTGCAGGCCTCGCAGCTGGCCCTCAACGGCAGCGGCATCGGCACCTTCAGCGACCGCGCGCGTGACGCCATCCGCGGCGGCAGCGCGGCCGACAGTGGCGCGGCCTTGCTGGCCCGCCAGGGCTATGTCAACGGGCTCGTCTACGACCCGAACGGCCATGGCCAGCACAGCCGCGAGGAGCTGCTGCGGGCTGCCGATCTGGTGCGCGTGGGCCTGGCCGGCTCGCTGCGCGACGTCGAGCTCGAGACCTGGAGTGGCGAGCGCAAGCGGCTTGACCAGATCGACTATGCCGGCCAGCCCGCCGGCTATGCCTCGCAGCCCGCCGAGGTGGTCAACTACGTGGACAACCACGACAACCAGACCCTGTTCGACATCAATGTCTGGCGCCTGCCGCGAGGCACCAGTGCGGCCGATCGCGCGCGCGTCCAGGTGCTGGCCGTGGCGCTCAACAGCTTCAGCCAGGGCGTGGCCTATTTCCATGCGGGGCTGGAATTGCTGCGTTCCAAGTCGCTGGACCGCAACAGCTATGAATCGGGCGACTGGTTCAACCGGCTCGACTGGAGCCTCAAGGACAACTTCTTCGGCAGCGGATTGCCACCCCAGGGCGACAACGGTGCCGACCACGCGCTGATGCGGCCCTTGCTGGCCGATCCGGCCATCAAGCCGGGGCCGGCCGAAATCGCCTGGACGAATGCCGCGGTGGCCGACCTGCTGCGCATCCGTGCCAGCAGCACGCTGTTCCGCCTGCGCAGCGCGGCCGAGGTGCGGCAGCGTCTGCAGTTCCTCAACACCGGCCCCCGCCAGAACCCCGTCGTGATCGCGGCCAAGCTGGATGGGCGCGGCCATGCCGGCGCCGGCTGGCGGGCGCTGCTGTACTTCGTCAACGTCGACAAGCAGGCGCATGAGCTGCTGCTGCCGAGCGAGGCCGGCCTGGCCTATCGCCTGCATCCGGTGCAGCGCGCCGCTGCTGCTGCGGACCGGCGCGTGGCGGCCGAGGCGGCCTATGCGCCGGCGCAGGGGCGCTTCAGCCTGCCGGCGCGCAGCGCCGTCGTCTTTGTGCTGGACTGACCTCCGTCCAGCAAGGGCGTCGTTCATCGCCCTGGCGGGGGCGCTCGTCGCCTCGCCGCACCGAGGGGCCCGAATCGCACTAGCATTGGGCCGATTGCTCGCCGGAGGTCCACCATGAAAGCGCTGATCGCTGTCCTGCTCGCCTGCACGCTGGCCGCCTGCGCCACGGCGCCGCAACCGGTGGTCGCGACCGCGACCCTGTTGCGCGATGCGGCCTTTGCGCCCAGCACCGAAGCCATCGATGCCGGCCAGGTGATGGCGCTGAGCGACGAGATGCGCAGCTATCTGCGGCGCGAGCTCGGCGCCCAGCTGCGCAGCAACGGTACCCGGCAGGGCCTGCTGGATGCGCTCTATACCAAGAGCCAGCTCAAGCTCGAGTACGACACCGCGATGACGCGCACGGCGGCGCAGGCCTTCGAGGCGCGCGCCGGCAACTGCCTGTCGCTGACGCTGATGACGGCCGCTTTTGCCAAGGAGCTGGGCCTGCCGGTGCATTACCAGAACGTGCTGGTGGACGAGCTCTGGAGCCGGGTCGGCAATCTGCAGTTCGTGGCCGGCCACGTGAATCTGCGCCTGGGCCGACGCCATACGGAGTTCAAGGTCTATGGCGACGAGGCCGAGAACCTGGTCGTCGACTTCATGCCCGGTGCGCAGATCCGCAGCCAGCGCAGCCTCGACATCGATGAGTCGGTGATCGTCGCCATGTACATGAACAACCGCGCCGCCGAGTCGCTCAGCGAAGGCAAGGTGGATCAGGCCTACTGGTGGGCGCGCGCCGCGGTCCTGCACGAACCGCGCTATCTGGGCGGCATCAACACCCTGGGCGTGATCTACCGCCGCCATGGCGAGCTGGATGCCGCGGCGCGGGCCTTCCGCGAGGTGCTGCAGCGCGAGCCCGCCAACACGCCGGCGCTGGCCAATTTGGTGGTGGTGCTGCGCGAAACCGGCCAGACCGAAGAGGCCGATCGCCTGAACCTGCGCCTGGCCGAAATCCAGCCCTATCCGCCCTTCGTGTTCTACGACCAGGGCCGCGATGCCATGCGTGCCGGCGACTTCAAGCGTGCCCGCGATCTCTTCAACCGCGAGATCTCGCGCAACGCCTATTTCCATGAACTGCACTTCTGGCTCGCGCTGGCCAACTATGCGCTGGGTGACATGGTGGAGGTGCGCCGCGAGCTGACCCTGGCCAAGGACAACAGCACCACCTTGCGCGATCGCGAGCTTTACAGCGCCAAGCTGGACAGCCTGCGCGTCAAGCGCAGCTATTGATCAGAGCGGCGGCAGGCCGTGGCGCGCGCGGGCGCGCGTGCAGGCCTCGTCGCCCAGCCCCAGCGGCGCGCGCAGCCCGAACTCACGGCAGGGCGCGGGCCTCCACTCGTAGATGCCGCAGCTGGCTTGCACGCCCACCTTGCCCACCAGGGCGGCGCAGCGCGGTTGCGCATGATCGGTGCCGCGCATGCGGCAGCTGCTGTCGGTGAGCTCGACGGTCAGGCCATCGGGCACCGGGCCACCCTCGCTGAGCAGTTCGGCACGCGCGAAGTCCACGCGGAAACTCGCGCAGCAGGCGCCGCAGCGGGTGCAGGGATTGTCGGTCGCGCTCATCGCACAGCCCCGGCGGTGAGCGGGCGGCGCAGCAGCACACCCAGCAGCGGCACGCTGAGCGCGAAGGCCGCCACGCCGGTGGCCCAGAAGGCCTGCATCGCCGCTGAGGGCGCCGCCTGCAGCAGCCAGGCACAGGCCAGCGCGCTGACGATCAGGCGCAGCATCTCGCCGGCGCGCCTGGCCTGCGGGTCCTCCAGCAGCTGGGTCAGCAGCACCAGGCCGGCGGCCAGCCCGAGCGCCAGGGGCAGGGCGGTGGAGAGCGCCAGGCCCGGCGCCAGCGCCAGGAACAGCACGCCCAGGCCCAGTTGGATGAACAGGTGCACCAGGCCGTAGACGGGCAGGCCGGCGGGCAGCGGCGGCGCGTAGCGGTGGAACTGCCGCAGGTCCGGTACCGGCTTGGGCGCCAGCCGCTCGAGATCCGCCGGGCGCCAACCCGGATGCCGGAACCAGAGCGCGAGCTTGTCGCGCCAGCGCGCCGTCATGCGCATATCGCGCCAGCGCTCGGCGTAGACATGCAGATTGGCCGAGAGCGGGTTCCAGCGCCGCAGCTGGCCCAGCACGCCGTAGACGATGGGCTCGTCCGCGCGCTCCTCGACGAAGCTGCCGAACAGGCGATCCCAGAGGATCAGGATGCCGCCGTAGTTGCGATCCAGGCAATAGGCGTTCTGACCATGGTGGACGCGGTGGTTGGAGGGCGAGACGAAGACGCGGTCGAACCAGCCCAGCCGACCCACCAGCCGCGTATGCACCCAGAACTGGTAGAGCAGATCGATCAGCGCCACCGCGCCGAACACCAGCGGCGGCACGCCCAGCACGGCCAGCGGCAGGTAGAAGATCCAGCTGAAGAGAAAGCCGGTGCCGGTCTGGCGCAGCGCGGTGCTGAGGTTGTATTCCTCCGAGCTGTGATGCACCGCATGCGCGGCCCACAGCAGCGCCACCTCATGGCCGAGGCGGTGATACCAGTAGTAGCAGAGGTCGTACAGCAGCAGCGCCAGCAGCCAGACCCAGAGCGCGTCCGTGCGCAGCGGCAGCAGCGCCAACTGCTGCCAGGCGAGCGTGTAGATGCCCACCGTGAAGGTCTTGCTGAACACCTCGATGAGCTGGCTGGTGATGCCGGCCGCCAGGCTGGACACGGTGTCGGCCGCGCGGTAGATCGTCTGGCCGCGCCAGCGCCCCCAGGCGAATTCCAGCCCGATCATCAGGATGAACACGGGAGCGGCATAGACGATGGGGTTGAGCATGGGCAAGCGCCGTCGTGAGGAGTTGCGAGCGCTATTGTCCTGGCCCGTGACGCCCGCCGCACGCAGGAATGCGACACTTGCCAAACCCCCGGATCCTGCGCAAAGGAGGTCCCGATGTCGCGCCACATATTCTCGCCGGCCGCTGTCCTTGCCGCGGCATTGCTGGGCGCATCGATGCGCCTTTGTGCCGCCGACCTGAGCTTGCAGGTGCTGGACCGCAGCGGCAAGCCGTTGCCCGATGCGGTGGTGCTGCTGGACAGCAGCCTGCCGGGCGCGCGCCCGCTGCCCAAGGCCGAATACCTGATCGCGCAGGAAAAGATGAAGTTCGTGCCGGCCCTCTCGGTGGTGCCGGTGGGCGCCAAGGTGGTGTTCAGCAACCTGGATCGCTGGGACCACCATGTGCGCGGCGGCCAGATGGGGCCGGGGGGCGTCTATCTGGATCCCAGCCAGGGCTTTGCGCTGCGCCTGGCCGGCCGGGTGGAAGGCAGGGTCCCCAGCAGTGCCAGCCAGACCTTTGTCCAGCCCGGGCCGCAGCTGCTGGGCTGCCATCTGCATGGCTCGATGCGCGGCCATGTCTACGTCAGCGATTCGCCGTGGGCGGCGGTGAGCGATGCCGAGGGCCGGCTGAGCTTCAACGGCCTGCCCGAGGGGGCCGCCCGGTTGCGCGTCTGGCACCCGGATCAGCTGCTGGATGGTCAGGTGCAGAACATCCAGCTCGGTGCCGCCGCCAACAGCCTGAGCCTGCCGACCCAGATCGTGCCGCGCCGCGCTGCGGCCGCGCCCAGTGCCCAGCCTTATTGAGCGCCCCCAAGACCTGCCGCTTCGCGTCAGGCCCCCCCGAGGGGGGCAAACAAACTTGGGAGCGGCCCTTCGTTTGCTTGTGAGGCGGCGCCGGCTCAGCCCAGTTCGGCCAGCAGCTTGGCGACCTCGGCCTTCTCCGGATAGTTCTTCTTGCCCTGCTTGTCGAGGTTCTTCAGCTCGGCGATCGCCGAGGTCTTGTCGCCCGACAAGGCGTGCAGCTTGGCCAGGTTGATGCGATAGGCGACCGAGGTCGGCACCATTTCCACCACCTGCTTCTGGATCTCCAGGGCCTTGGCGACCTGCTTGTTCACACCCAGCACGGTGGCCAGCGTGTCCATCAGGGCGGGCTGACCGGGTGCCGCTTTGAGCGCCTTTTCAGCCGCATCCAATGCCGGCGCGAACTTGCCTTGCTTGTAGTAGGTCCAAGCCAGGTTGTTGAGGGCGATCGGGTAATCCGGCTTCAAGGCCAGCAGTTGCTGCAGGCGTTTTTCCGCGCCCGCATAGTCCTGCCGCGTCAGGGCCTGATCGCTCAGATAGAGCAGGAACAGGGCATCCTTGGGATGGTCCTTGGTCCAGCTTTCCACGAACTTGGCAGCCTCGGCATCTTTCTTCGCCGCGATCAGGGAGAAGTGATACTGCGCGGGGGCCTGCGCCGGATTGGTCTTGCCGAGCGCGGTGCGGAAGGCCGCGGCCGCCTGGTCCAAATGGCCCTGGCTCTGCTCGATTTCGCCTTCCAGCATGAAGCCGAGCGCTTGGGCGGGGTACTTCTGCTGCACGCGGCGAGCGGTTTTCAGTGCGTCATCGAAGCGCTGCTGCCGCAGCGCCAGCATGATGGCCGCACGCTGGGTCTGCAGCGAATCGGGGGCCAGTTCCACCGCGCGCTTCACCGACTTGGCTGCACCGTCCAGGTCCTTGCTGGCGAGCTGGGTGTCGGCCAGGCCCAGCAGGGCGCTCACCGAACGCGGTTGCACCGAGATCAGCTTGTTGAAGGTGGCGAGCGCCTGATTGGCATCGCCGGCGTTCAGCTGCGCGCGCCCGAGGCGCTCCTGCAACTCCGGGTTGTCGGGCAGCGCGGCGACGGCGGCCTGCGCGGCCAGCAGCGCCTCCTGGGTCTCCTCGTGCGCCAGGTGGTGCTCGATCAGGGCACGGCGCACCGCCGGGTCGGAGGGATTCGCCTTCACCGCATTGCGCAGCAGTTCGGCCACCTCCTTGGGGGAGCCGCCGGTGCGCGCCCGCAATTCCGCCAGCGCAACCATGGCACGGCTGTTTTTGGGGTCGGCCTTGATCACCGCCGCGAAGCGCGCCTTGGCAGCGTCCGGTTTGCCTTCCAGGAAGTCGAGTGCGGCCAGGCTGGCAATGGCGGGGAAGAAGTCCGCACGCGCGGCCAGCGCGGCTTCGAAGGCCTTGCGTGCGCCGGCATTGTCCTTGCGCAGCAGCAGCACCTGGCCGCGCAGATTGGCCGAGATGGACTTGTCGGCCTGCTTGCGCTCCATCGCATCGATGGCGGTCAGCGCCTTGTCGAGGTCGCGGCGGCGCACATGCGCGCTGATCAGTGCCATGTCCGCCGAGATGCCGGTATCGCTGGCGGCGATGCTGCGCAGATCGCTGAAGCCGGCGTCGGTCTTGCCCTGCGCGATCTGCGACATCGCCAGTGCCGTGCGCGCCTTGGCGCTGTCGGGCTGGCTTTGCACCGCCTTGGCGAAATAGGTCTCGGCATTCTTCAGGTCGCCGATGGCCAGGTAGGCCTGGCCCGCCAGGGTCAGCGACTCGGCGTCCGCATGGCCGCTTTCGAGCACCGGGCGCAGCGCGTTGATGGCCTTGTCGGGCTGGTTGGACATCATGTTGGCGCGCGCCAGCAGGCGGCGTGCGCCCAGGTCATTGGGCATGGCCTGGACGGCGCGCATCAGCAGAGTTTCGGCGGGCGCGCTGGCGCCCAGTTGCAGCTCCACCGCGCCGGCCAGCAGCAGCATGCGCGGATGGTCGGGCATGCCGCGCAAGCCCTTCTGTAGCAGCGCCTGGGCTTCCTTGAATTGCCCCTTGGCCAAGTGCAACTGCGCTTCAAACACCAGGGTGTCGGGATGGCGCGGCAGGGCCTTGCGCATGGCCTCCAACTGCTTGCCCGCAGCATCAAGATCCCTGGCCGCCAGATGCATGGCCATCAAGGCGCTATGGGCGCGTGCGAGGTCAGCGCGCAGTTTCAGCGCCGCTTCAAAGGCAGCACGCGCGCTGGTCTTGTCGTCCTTGGCCAGCAACAGGTCCCCGCGCAACATGAAGGCCTGGGCGTTGCCGGGCTCGCGGGCGATCAGGTTGTCCATCAGCTTGAGCGCTTCATCGAATTCGCCATTGCCTGCCTTCAGGCGGGCCAGCAAGATCACGGCTGGCCCGTAGCTTGGCGAGAGCTTGAGCGCCTCGTCGACCGCCGCCTGCGCACGTTCGCGTGCACCCAAGCCGGCGTGGGCGGAGGCGAGGCTGGTCTTGAAGTCCGCCATGGCCTTGGGTTCGCTGAAGGCGACCGGGCCGAATTCGTCGATCAGTTTGCGGTTTTCGCCCAAGGCCAGCAGGGCGCGCGCCAGTTCGGGCATGACCAGCTCATCGGCCATCTTCAGGCGGCGTGCCTGGCGCAGCTCGATCTCGGCTCCGGCCGCATCACCCTGGCCCAGCAAGGCCTTGCCCAGCAGCAGCCGCGCCTCCGCCGAGTCGGCATTCTTTTGCAGGACGTTCTTCAGCTGGATGGTGGCGGCGCTGTAGTTCTGCAGGCTCAGATACTCCTTGGCCGCAGTGATCAACTCCGCCTCGCTTTTGCCACCGCAGGCAGACAGCATGATCAGGGCGGCGAGTGACAGGCTCGCCAGGCCCAGCTTGGGCTTGTGGCTGGATTTTTTCAAAACTTCCCCTTTTGAGTAGGGCCACACCGTCGGCGGCCTTGCTGCGCGCGAGTATGGCCGAGGCCATGCGGCCCAACAAGCGAGCAGAAACCAGCAGCGTGAAGAATTGGGGAGCAGGAGGGGGCTCAGGCGCTGGCCATCTCGCGCACCACGGTGACGGTGCAGTCCGATTCCGCCACCACCTGGGCCGAGACGCTGCCGAGATAGCGCCGCAGCGCCGAGTTGCCGCGTGCGCCCATCACCACATGATCGACGCGGTTCTTGGCGGCGAATTCGATGATGGCATTGGCCGCGTCCGGCGCTTCCAGCACATGGAAGGTGAGCCGGCCGTCCTCCAGCTTGAGCGCGCGGGTGACAGGTCTTGCCCAGTGCTTGAGGGCAATCAACTGCTTGACGTGCAGGCTCTTGCCATCCTTGTCGGTGAGCTCGTCCATGCCGATGCGGGCGGTTTTCATCACGCTGACGCAGGCCAGGCGGGCGCCGGGTTCGGTCTGCACGATGCGGCGCACCGTCTCGCGCAACTGCTCCAGCAGGCCGGGGGTGGCATGGTCGATGTCCACCGCGGCCATGATGATGGGGCTGCGTGCCACCTGCTCGGTGACCGTGGCCTGGGCCACCGGCTCGGAGCCGAGCGCGAAGAACCAGCGCTTGAGGGTCTTGATGGTGCCGCTGGTGTGCAGGCGTTCGGCGCGCTTGCTGAGGGTGATGCCCTCGGGGCGCTGCAGGTCCAGCGCCAGCTGGGCGGCGCTCTGGTAGCGCCGTTCCGGCTTGACCTCCAGGCAGCGCAGCACCACCTCCTGGAACCAGGGCGGGATATTGGGGTCGATGGCGCGCGGCGGCACCGGGTCCACGTAGAGGCGGCGGCGCAGGCCGCGCACCGAGGCGGGTTGGCCGAAGGGGCGCTCGCCGGTGGCGAAGTGGTACAGCATCACGCCCAGGGCGAACAGGTCGCTGCGCGGATCATTGCGCACGAACTGCACCTGCTCGGGCGACATATAGGGGCCGGTGCCCATCGGCAGCGAGAACTCCTCTTCGAGCAGATCGGGCAGCTGGTCGTGGCGCGACAGCCCGAAGTCCACCAGCACCGCCTCGCCGCTCGGGCGCAGCATGATGTTGCTGGGCTTGATGTCCAGGTGCACCACATGCTGGCGATGCAGATCGTGCAGGGCGGTGGCCACGCGCGAGCCGATCTCGATCACCTCGTCCAGCGGCAGCGGCGCCTCGTCCAGGCGCGGGCGCAGCGATTGGCCGGCGATCTGTTCCATCACGATATAGGCCTGGCGGGTCCAGTCGCCGCGCGCCACGAAACGCGGCACATGCGGGCCCTTGAGGGCCGGCATCAGCATCTGCTCGACCTCGAAGCCGACGATGGTGGCGGGGTCCTCGCCGCCCTTGATGCGCGGCACTTTCATGATGAGCGGGAAGTCCTCGCCGGGCACCGGCTCCAGCCGCGTGACGCGCCAGAGATTGGCCATGCCGCCCTGGTGCAGGCGCTCTTCCAGCCGGAAGCCATCCAGCACCAGGCCGGGTTCCAGGCTGGCGATGGGCAGGGGGGCGGGGATGCTGGCGGGACCGCTGGACTGGTCTGGCATGGATTCCTCGATAGGCACTATTCGCCGGTCAGCAGGCGCTGCGCCAGGCGCTCCGGCAGGCCGGCGGCGCGGATGCGCGCGGCGGCACCATCATGGTCGTAGGGCACGCGCTGGAAGCAGAGCTCGTGACTCACGGTGTCAAACAGGGCGTAGCAGGCGGCTGGGTTGCCGTCGCGCGGCTGGCCGCAGGAGCCGGGGATGGCCAGCCACTGGCGGTTGGGCAGCAGCGGGATCGACATGCCCGGCACCGGTTTGAAGTCGCCCGCCTTGCCGGTCCCCGAAAGGTGGTAGAGCATGGGCTCGTGCATATGGCCGCAAAAGGTGTAGCGGCACTCGGTGGCATGCAGGCTGCGCATCGCCTCCAGGCGCCCCTGGATGTACTCCCAGGCCCGCGGGTCGTAGGCATTGGCGTGCACATAGAGCCGGTCTTCCTGGGTCTGGCTCATCGGCAGGGCGGCCAGAAAGGCGAGCTGCTCGGCATTCAGCTGGGCACGCGTCCAGAGCACGGCGGCGCGGGCGTCGTCGCGCATGCTGGGCAGCGGGCCTTCCAGCACGGCGCTGTCGTGGTTGCCCATCACCGCGATGGCGCCGTCGGCGACCATTTGGCGCACCCGATCCACCACCCAGGCCGGGTCACCGCCATAGCCTACGAAGTCGCCCAACAGGGCATATTGGTCGGCATGCTGGGACTCGGCATGGTCGAGCACCGCGCTGAAGGCTTCGCGATTGGCGTGCAGGTCGGTGATCAGGGCAATTTTCATGACCCGCATAGCTTGCCATGTTTGACTGACGGCTGGCTGATCCTTGCCGCCCGCGGCTTCGGTTATCCTGCAACGAACAGGACGGCAGTACAGGCATGTGGCGCGTATTTGGACTGACAGCTCTTTTCACGCTCGCGCAAGGTGCCTGCGAGCTCAGCCTGGCGGCGTGCAGCCGCGTGATCGAGGCGCCGCTGGCCGCCGTGGGGCTGAGCGTCACTGTGGATGGGCGGCTGCCCGGCGGGGTCTATCCCGAGCTGTTGCGCGGCATTGCCAAGGAGGGCTGCGACTTCGCGTTCAGCGTGGTGCCGCGGGCGCGCCAGGAGGCCATGTTCGAGGCCGGCAAGGCGGATCTGCTGATACCGGCGAGCCGTTCCTCCCGGCGCGACCAGTTCGGGCTGTTCGTGCCGCTGATCTTCGCGCGCGCCACGCTGATCTCCCTGCGCAGCGAGCGTCCCGCCATCACCAGCCTGGATGAGCTGCTGGAGCGCAAGGAGCTGCGCGTCGCGCTGGTGCGGGGCTTCGACTATGGCGACGCCTACCGTTCCCTGCTGTCAGAGCTGCGCGAGCAGCGACGGCTCTCGCTGGAGGTGGATGCGCTGGCGGTGGCACGCTCGCTCAGCAGCGGCATGTCGGATCTGACCATCATGGCGCCCTCCATCCTGGTGGGCGCGATCTCGGCCGAGCCGCGCTACCAGGCCCTGCTGGAGCGGCTGCGCTATGAGCCGGTGGAGGAGCTGCCCTGGGCCGACAGCGGCGCCTATCTGTCGCGGGCCAGCCTCAGCGACGGCGATCGGGAGGCGCTGCGCGAACTGCTGGAGCGCAGCGCCAGGACGGGGGCAGTCTGGAAGGCGTTCCAGCGCAACTATCCCGCCGGCAGCCTGAACGGCAGCATCCGCCCTCGTTGAGGCCTTTGCTCAGCCGATGCGGCCGAGCAGCAGGTACTCCATGAGCGCCTTTTGCACGTGCATGCGGTTTTCCGCCTCGTCCCAGACCACCGACTGCGGCCCGTCGATCACGTCCGCCGCCACTTCCTCGCCGCGATGGGCCGGCAGGCAATGCATGAAGAGCGCGTCCGGCTTGGCCTGGGCCATCATGTCGGCGTCCACGCACCAGTCCGCGAAGGCGGCCCGGCGCGCCTCGTTCTCGGCCTCGTAACCCATGCTGGTCCAGACGTCGGTGGTCACCAGGTCGGCGCCACGGCAGGCTTCGTTGGGGTCCTTGAAGACCTTGTAGCAGGCGCGGTTCTGGATGCCGGCCACGGCCGGGTCCACTTCGTAGCCGCTGGGGGTGCTGACGTGCACGGTGAAGCCGAGGATCTCGGCCGCCTGCAGCCAGGTGTTGGCCATGTTGTTGCCATCGCCCACCCAGGCCACCACGCGACCCTTCAGACAGTCCATGTCGATGGCGCCGCGGCGGTCCATGCCGCGCGCCTCGATGAAGGTGAAGAGGTCGGCCAGGATCTGGCAGGGGTGGTACTCGTTGGTCAGGCCGTTGATCACCGGCACGCGCGAGTGCGCCGCAAAGCGCTCGATCTTGGTCTGCTCGAAGGTGCGGATCATGACGATGTCGACCATGCGGCTGATCACGCGCGCACTGTCTTCGATCGGCTCGGCCCGGCCCAGCTGGCTGTCGCCGGTGGTGAGGTGCACCACCGAACCGCCCATCTGGTACATGCCGGCCTCGAAGCTCACGCGGGTGCGTGTGCTGGCCTTCTCGAAGATCATCGCCAAGGTGCGGTCGGAGAGCGGCTGGTACTGCTCGTAGTTCTTGAAGCGCCGCTTGATGATGGCGGCACGCTCGAACAGATAGGCGTACTCCTCGGCGCGGAAGTCGCGGAATTGCAGGTAGTGGCGCATCAGGCTGTTCCCCGGCTTCATGCTGGCACCGCCAGAAAGTCCTTGATCACCGGCACCAGGATGGCAGCGATCTGGGCGGCCTCGTCGCTGCTCAGGATCAGTGCCGGCACCAGGCGCACCACGCGGTCGGCGGTGACGCTGATCATCAGCCCGGCCTCGGCCGCCTTGGCCAGCAGCGCGCCGGCCGGGCGGTCGAGCTCGATGCCCAGCATCAGGCCCTGGCCGCGGATCTCCACCACGCCGGCCACGCTAGCCAATCCCTGCGCCAGGCTGGCCTTGAGCTCGGCGCCGACCTTGGCGGCGTTGGCCAGCAGGCCTTCCTCTTCCATCAGGCGCAGCGTCTCGACGCCGGCGCGCATGGCCAGCGGATTGCCGCCAAAGGTGGTGCCATGGTTGCCCGGCTGCATCACCTTGGCGGCGCGCGGGCCGCACACCACCGCGCCGACGGGCACGCCGCTGCCCAGGCCCTTGGCCAGAGGCATCACATCCGGCTGGATGCCGGCCCATTGGTGGGCGAACCACTTGCCGGTGCGGCCGATGCCGCATTGCACCTCGTCCAGCATCAGCAGAATGTCGCGCGCGTCGCAGACGCGGCGCAGCGCCTGCAGGAACTCGATGCGCGCCGGGTTCACGCCGCCTTCGCCCTGGATGGTCTCCAGGAAGATGCCGGTGATGTTGGGATGGGCGTCGAGTGCGGCCTCGACGGCGGCGATGTCATTCAAGGGCACGCGCACAAAGCCGGGCACCAGCGGGCCGAAGCCGGCATGGATCTTGGGATTGGCGGTGGCCGAGAGCGTGGCGATGGAGCGGCCATGGAAGGCACCCTCGAACACCAGCAGCTCGGGATTGTGGTTGCCACGGTCGTGGCCGAACTTGCGCGCGATCTTCAGCGCGGCTTCGTTCGCTTCCAGGCCGGAATTGCAGAAGAACACATTCGTCAGGCCGGAGAGCTCGCAGAGCTTGGCGGCGAGTTGCTCCTGCAGCGGCACATGGTAGTAGTTGCTGGTGTGGATCAGCTTGGCAATCTGTTCCTGCAGCGCCGGCACCAGCTTGGGATGGGCATGCCCCAGGGTGTTGACCGCAATGCCGCCCAGCCCGTCCAGGTATCGTCGGCCGTCCACGTCCCAGACCCAGCAACCCTGACCATGCGACAGCGCGATTGGCAGTCGGCCATAGGTTTGCATCACATGCGGTTCGGACGGGGGCACGGACGATACGGCGGCGTTCATCAAGTCTCCATGAAAGGGGAGGGAACAAGAAGGGGACACCCGGCGCCAGCCGGGAGCGATCGATTCTAAGTGTGCATCGCAGCAAATCCGGGTTTGCGCGCACAAAGCCGCAGCGTCCCGCTGGAAAGTTCGCACTGCGCGATGGCTCGTGCTGCGGCGCAACACATCCAGGGCACAATAGCGGTTTCGCCGCGGCTGGTTGTTGCCGCGGCCGCCGCTTTCACGTCATGAGCCAGCCCCCCAAACCGCGCGAAGTCTTCATCCAGGGTGTGACCCTGGAGGGGCGCGCCTTCCGGCCGAGCGACTGGGCCGAGCGACTCGCCGGGGCGATGTCCTGCTTCCGCCCGGGCGGGGCCAAGGGTGGCATCGGGGCCCATATCGGCTACTCGCCCTACTGCGTGCCGCGCGTCATCAACGGCGTGAAATGCGTGATCGTCAACGAAGAGCTGAAGAGCATCGAGCCGATGGCCTGGGACTTCGTGATGAACTTCGCCCGCGACAACCACCTGCAGGTGGCCGAGGCCTGCCTGTTGCCCGAGCGCGGCAGCGGCGGTTGAGCTAGACGCGCCAGCGCGCCCGCAGCAGGGCGTACAACTCCAGCAGTCCGCAGAAGAGGGCGAGGGCAAGGGCCAGGTGTCTTGGTGCCTGGTTTGTGGTGGTGGGCGCGTCCATGCGGAACAGGCTAAGCGTTAACGGTGACAAAAGCATGAGTGCTGGGATGAGCCGATCGGCTCATGGTGCCGGCTGAGGCGCTTGACTATGCTTCAGCGCTTTGCATGGCCATGGGCGGTGACGGCAAGTCCGAGCCGGCGGCATCAGCGCTGGCGTGGGTTGAGGAAATGCGGCAATTGGCGGCGGGCTCACCGCACGTCGAGTTGCGTCATTTGGGCGACGTGGAGGCGGGTGCACAGCGCTGGCCCTTGTTGGCACTGATGCTGGGAAGTCGGGCTCCGCAAGCTCCCGCAATCGGCTACTTCGGGGGCGTGCACGGGCTGGAGCGCATCGGCACCGAGGTGGTGATGGCCTATCTGCGCAGCTTGGTGATGCGTTTGCGCTGGGACGCGCTGCTGCACCGGCAACTGGCAGGTATGCGCATGGTCTTCATGCCCTTGGTGAATCCGGGCGGCCTGGAGCGCGGCACCCGGGCCAATCCGCAAGGTGTGGATCTGATGCGCAATGCGCCGGTGGAGGCGCTCGGGCCGGTGCCCTGGCTGGTGGCCGGGCAGCGCCTCAGTGCCAGCCTGCCCTGGTATCGGGGCGCCGCCGGGGCAGCGATGGCACCGGAGAGCCTGGCACTGTGCGCGCTGGTGCGCGAGGAGTTGCTGAGTCACCAGATCGCCCTTGCGGTGGACTGCCATTCCGGCTTCGGCATGCGCGACCGCGTCTGGTTTCCTTACGCGCACACGGCCAAGCCGATCGAACATCTGCCGGAAATGCACGCCTTGTGCGAGATCATGGATCAGACCCATGCCGAGCATCGCTACTTGTTCGAGCCTCAGAGTCGTCAATATCTGACGCATGGCGACCTCTGGGACTATCTGTATCTGCAGTCCCGCGCCGAGCCGGGGCGCTTGCTGCTACCCTTGACCCTGGAAATGGGCTCATGGGTCTGGGTCAAGAAGAATCCTCGCCAGCTATTCTCGCGGCTGGGCATATTCAATCCGCAGATCCAGCATCGGCGGCAGCGCGTCTTGCGCCGCCATGTAGCCTGGCTGGATTTCATGTCCCGCGCTGCCAGCAGTGCCGGGCACTGGTTGCCCCGGGGCGATCAGCGGCGCGCGCACTATGACTTGGCGGTGCAGCGTTGGTATCGTCGCTGAGGCTGGCATGGACGTTGGGCAGAGGTGGGGATGAGCCGGGCAATTACCTGGATTCTGTTGCGAGGTTTGACCCGGGAAAGCGGGCATTGGGGGCGCTTCCCTGCGGTGCTCGCTGCCGAACTGCAGCGCCAGCAACCTGGGGCGCAGCTTGAGCTGCTTGACCTTCCGGGCAATGGCAGCCTGCATCGCCAGACCAGCCCGAGCAATGTGGCGGATATGGTCGAGGCCTGTCGCGACGAAATGCTCAGGCGCGGCCTGCCTCCGCCTTACCACCTTCTCGCGATGTCGCTGGGTGCCATGGTAGTGAGCGAGTGGATGCGTCGCTATCCGGAGGAGGTGTCGGGCTCGGTCCTGATCAATACCAGCTTGCGACCCTTCAGTCCCTTTTTCAGGCGCTTGCGTCCCAGCAACTATTGGCCACTGCTGTTGTTGAGTCTGTTCAGGCTTAGCTTGCGGCAGCGTGAGGCCAAGGTGCTGTCCCTGACGACACGCCTGCTTGAAAAGCCGGAAGCGGTGCTTGACAACTGGGTTGAGCTGCAGCGCAGCCACCCGGTGGGGCGGCGTAATGCGATACGCCAACTGCTGGCGGCCATGCGTTACCGGGCCAGCTATGCGCGTCCGCGCGCGCCGACCTTGCTGTTGTGCAGCAAGGGCGATGAACTGGTGGACTGGCATTGCTCGCAGGCGATCAGCCGCGCCTGGGGCGTACCTCTGCGCCTGCATGCCAATGCGGGCCACGATCTGCCGCTGGACGATGGAGACTGGGTGGCGCGGTCGGTGGCTGACTGGCTGCGTGCTCAGCAAGTGCTGGCGCCGGTCGATATGATGCCCAAGTAAAAAGGTCCGCCGAAGCGGACCTTTTGCTTTGCACCAGGCTGGCTATTAGGCGGCCAGGGCCTTGATCTTGGCCGACAGACGGCTCTTGTGACGAGCAGCCTTGTTCTTGTGGAAGATGCCCTTGTCAGCGACCGAGTCGATCACTTGCTGGGCGGTCTTGAACAATTCAGCAGCCTTGGTCTTGTCGCCAGCGACCACGGCCTTTTGCACGTTCTTCACGACCGTGCGGAATTTGGAACGCAGTGCCGTATTGGCAGCGTTGAGCTTGACGTCCTGGCGGGCGCGCTTGCGGCCCGATGCCAAACGGACGGTTTTCTTCTTGGCTTTGGAAGAGCTTGCCATGTTATAGGTCTACCAGTTGGTGCAAAGACCGCGAGTGTAGCACTTTTCTTGCGGCGATCAAAGACTTGAAGCGATTTGTCGACCAGCCCGGGCGCAAATAGATAATGCGCCGGCCGTCGAATGGCCGGCAAACCCCGTTCCCCATGAATCTGCTGCGCGCCGCTTCCCTTGTTTCCATCCTGACCCTTGCGTCGCGCGTCACCGGCCTGGTGCGTGAGCAGATGGTGGCGGCGCTGTTTGGCGCCAGTGCCATCACCGACGCCTTTCAGGTGGCCTTCCGCATTCCCAATATGCTGCGCCGCCTGTTCGCGGAGGGCGCGTTCTCCCAGGCCTTTGTGCCGGTGCTGGCGGCGACCCGGGCCAAGGAGGGTGATGCTGCCACCTGCCTGCTCATCAGCGCGGTGGCCACCGTGCTAGCGTGGACGCTGCTGCTGACCTGCCTGCTGGGCGTGCTGGGCGCGCCGCTGCTGGTGTGGCTGCTGGGCGCCGGGCTGGCGGACGACGCGCGCCGCGCCGCCATCGTCATGACGCGCTGGATGTTTCCCTACATCGGCTGCATGTCGCTGGTGGCGCTGGCGGCGGGCATTCTCAACACCTGGAAGCGCTTCATGGTGCCGGCAGTCACCCCGGTGCTGCTGAACCTGTCGGTGATCGCCGCGGGCTGGCTGCTCGCGCCGCGCTTGCAGGCCATGGGCTACCAGCCGATCTACGCCATGGCGATCGGGGTGATGCTCGGCGGCGTGTTGCAGCTGGCGGTGCAGATTCCGGCGCTGCGCCGGCTGGGTCTGTTGCCGCACCTGGGCCTGAGCTGGGGTGGCCTGCGGCGCGCCTGGCAGCACCCTGGCGTGGGCCAGATCCTGCGCCAGATGGGGCCGGCACTGCTGGGCGTGGGCGTGGCCCAGCTGTCCCTGGTCATCAATACGCAGATCGCGATCTGGGTGGCGCCCGGCGCCGCCTCCTGGCTGACCTATGCCGACCGCCTGATGGAGTTTCCGATCGCCTTGCTGGGCGTGGCTCTGGGCGTGGTGCTGACGCCGCAGCTCTCGGCCGCCCAGGCCAAGGGCGAGACGGCCCAGTACTCGGCCATGCTGGACTGGGGGCTGCGCATGGTGCTGCTGCTGGCCCTGCCTTGCGCGGTGGCGCTGCTGTTGTTTGCCGGCCCGATGGTGGCGGTGCTGTATCACCGCGGGGCCTTCAAGGCCGACGATGTGCTGCACACCACCAGCGCGGTGATGGGTTATGGCGTGGGGCTGATCGGCCTGGTCGCGATCAAGGTGCTGGCGCCGGGCTTTTATGCGCGGCAGGACACGCGCACCCCGGTGCGCATTGCCGTCGGCGTGCTGGTGCTGACGCAGCTGCTGAACGCCTGTTTCGTGCCCTGGCTGGGGGCGGCCGGCCTGGCGCTCTCGATTGGCCTGGCGGCCCTGGTGAATGCCGGCCTGCTGTTGCGCGGGCTGCGCGCGCGCGGCAGCTACACGCCCGCGCCGGGTTGGTTGCCCTTTGCCCTGCGCGTGCTGCTGGCCAGCCTGGCGATGGGGCTGCTGCAGCATCAGCTGGCCGTGCGGCTGGACTGGGTGGCGCTGGGGGCCACCGAGCTGTGGCGCGCCCTGTACATGGCGGGCAGCCTGGCGGCTTCTGCGCTGCTGTACTTCGCGGTGCTGATCTTGAGCGGATTGAAGCTGCGCCAATTCGTGCGGCGCGCATAAACTCGGCCCATGAGTGCCTCCCTGAGCCTGCGCGCGCCAACGCCGCTGGAATACTTTGCGGCCCTGGTGGCCGACGAGCAGAGCCTGAACCTGCTTGAGGCGGCCATCACCATCGCCCAGGACGAGTTCCCGCAGCTGGATGTGCAGCAGGTGCTGGCTGAGGTCGATACCCTGGCGCAGCGCCTGAAGCGGCGTTTGCCGGCCGATGCCGCCGCTGCCTACCGGCTGCGCGCGCTCAACCAGTACTTCCATCAGGAGCTGGGCTTCGCCGGCAACGTCAACAACTACTACGAGGCGGGCAACAGCTTTGTGCACCATGTGCTGGCCACCAGGCGCGGCATCCCCATCACCCTGGCGGTGATCTACATGGAGCTGGCGGCGCAGATCGGCCTGCGCGTGCAGGGCGTGGCCTTCCCCGGGCATTTCCTGCTCAAGCTGCGCCTGCCGCAGGGTGAGGTGGTGCTGGATCCCTTCAGCGGCCGCTCGCTGACGCGCAATGCGCTGGAGGAATTCCTGCTGCCCTACCGGCATGGCGCCGGCCTGCCGGACGACCAGGAGTTGCCCATGGAGCTGTTCCTGCAGGCCGCCAGCCCGCGCCAGGTGCTGGCCCGCATGCTGCGCAACCTGAAGGAAATCCACCGCTCGGGCCAGGATTGGCCGCGCCTGCTGCAGGTGCAGCAGCGCCTCGTCACCCTGCTGCCCGGCGAGGCTGCCGAGTGCCGCGACCGTGCCATGACCTGGTTCGCGCTGGGGGACTTGCAGGCGGCGGCGGTGGATCTGGCGCATTACCTTGCCGAGGTGCCGGATGCGCCGGACCGGCAGGCGCTGGAGGCCATGCTGCAGGAGTGGCGTGCCAAATGTGCCAGGGGCGGCCCCACCTTGCACTGAGCGTGAAGGGGCGCCGCGCACTTAGAATCCGCGCCGCAAGCCCCCACCATCTCCCGGCCATCCCCTATGACGCTCAGTACCCCGCAACGCCATGCCCTGGCCTGGGCCGCCCTGGCCCTGTTGGCATTGGCGCTGCTGCGGCTGCTGCAGCCGGTGCTGGCCCCCTTCATCGCCGCGGCGGTACTGGCCTATGCGCTGACGCCGGCGGTCGAGTTGCTGGTGCGCCGGCGTGTGCCGCGCCTGCTGGCCGTGCTGCTGGTGGAGGTGGTGGCGGTGTTGCTGGTGCTGGCCCTGCTGCTGCTGATCGTGCCCATCCTCAGCAAGGAACTGCCACTGCTGCGCGAGCAGATCCCGGTGCTGGCGAACGCCCTCAACGCCCATGTGCTGCCTTGGTTGCAGCAGCATGGCATCAACGCGGCGCTGGACACCGCCAGCATCAAGAGCTTTGTGCTCAAGTACCTGGACGCCAACCTAGAAGACTGGCTGGCCACGGCGCTGAGTTCGGCGCGCATCGGCGGCAGCTTCTTGCTGGCCATCGTCGGCAATGCGGTGCTGCTGCCGGTGGTGCTGTTCTACCTCTTGCACGACTGGCCCGAGCTGATGCGGCGCGCCTGGTCCATGGTGCCGCCGCGCATGCGCGAGCGCGTCGGCGGTTTTCTGGGCGAATGCGACCAGATGCTGGGGCAATACCTGCGTGGCCAATTGCTGGTGATGCTGATCCTGGCCGCCTACTACAGCGTCGCATTGGCGCTGGCCGGCTTCGAGCTCGCACTGCCGGTAGGCGTGTTCACCGGTCTGGCCGTCTTCATTCCCTATCTGGGCTTCGGCCTGGGGCTCTTGCTGGCCCTGCTGGCGGGCGTGCTGCAGTTCGCGAGCCTGTATGGCCTGCTGGCGGTGGCGCTGATCTTCGGCCTTGGCCAGCTCATCGAGGGCTTTGTGCTCACCCCGCGCCTGGTGGGCGAGCGCATCGGCCTCTCGCCCTTGATGGTGATATTCGCCTTGCTGGCCTTCGGCCATTTGTTCGGCTTCCTGGGTGTCTTGATCGCCCTGCCGGTCAGCGCCCTGGGCGTGGTGGCCGGGCGCCGCGTGCGCGAGCTCTATCTGCGCAGCCCTCTCTACAAGGCTTGAGCGGCAATGAACCTGCAGTGACCACGCTCTTGAAACAGATTCCCCTCTCCCTCGGCCCCGAGCCGGTCTACAGCTTCGACAACTTCATGCCGGGTGCCAATGCCGCGGCGCTGGCGCAGCTGCACGCCTTGCAGCCCGGCTCGCCGCCGGTGTTTCTGTGGGGGCCGCCGGGCTGTGGCAAGACCCATGCCCTGAAGGCGCTGGCGCAGCGCTGGCAGCAGGGCGGCGCCCAGGTGGGCTGGTACGACGCCGACACCCCCTTGCCCTGGGAGCTCCCCGCCAACCCCAGCCTGCTGCTGCTGGATGACTGCGACCGTTTCGACGCCGGCCAGCAGCATGCCGCCTTCACGCTCTTCGTCGAGGCTGCCACCCATGGCCTGGCCGTGGTGGCCACCGGCACCGCACCGCCGGTGGACCTGCCGCTGCGCGAGGACCTGCGCAGCCGCCTCGGCTGGGGGCCCACCTTCGGCCTGCAGGCCTTGTCCGAAGCCGAGATGCGCGCGGTGCTGCGGCGCGAGGCGGATCGCCGCGGCATCTTCCTCGCCGACGAGGTGATGGACTACCTGCTGACCCGTTTTGCCCGCGATCTCAAGCACCTGATGAGCTTGCTGGATCGGCTGGATGAATTTGCCATGGCCAGCAAGCGCGCCGTCACCGTGCCCCTGCTGCGCCAGATGCTGACCGATGGAATGAGCGACGAGCAAGCCCCATGAACCTGACCCTCTTCGACCTGGACGGGACCCTGATCCCGATGGACTCCGACCATGCCTTTGGTGGCTTCATGGTGGAGATCGGCTGGGCCGACGGCGCCACCTGGGCGGCCCGCAACGACGAGTTCTACGCCCAGTACCAGGCCGGCCGCCTGGACCTGGACGCCTACATCGACTTTGCCACCTCGGTATGGCGCTCGCGCCCCCTGGGCGAGGCGCTGGCGATGCGCCGGCGTTTCATGGACGAGGTTCTGGCGCCGATGTTGCGCGACAATGCGCGGGCCCTGGTGCGCAAGCATCAGGCGGCGGGTGACCTGGTGGCCATCGTCACGGCCACCAATGAATTCGTCACCGCCCCGATCGCCGAGGCCTTTGGCGTGCCGCACCTGATCGCCGTGCAATTGCAGCGCGACGAGACGGGGCACTACACCGGCGCGGTGCAGGGCGTGCCCTCCTACCAGGCCGGCAAGATCACGCGCGTGCGGGAATGGCTGGCGGCCGAGGGCAGGGCCTGGGATGAGTTTGAACAGGTGCACTTCTACAGTGACTCGATGAATGATTTGCCCTTGTTGGAGTTGGTCAGCCACCCGGTGGCCACCAACCCGACCCCGGCCTTGCAGGCGCTCGCCCTTGAGCGCGGCTGGCCCATACTGAAGCTCTTTGCATGATCAAGAAATTCATAGACAAGCTGCTGGGCAAACCCGGCGCCGCCAAGTCCGGCAAGACCGTGCTGGGCAAGCGCATCGAGGTGGGGCCGGCCGAACACGGCATCGACCCCGAGTTGCTCGACGAACGCGCGGTGCGCGTGGTCAAGACGCTGACCGAGGGCGGCTTCGAGGCCTATATCGTCGGTGGCGCGGTGCGCGACCTGCTGCTGGGCCGGCGTCCCAAGGATTTCGACGTGGCCACGAACGCCACGCCCGAGCAGGTCAAGGGCCTGTTCCGGCGTGCCTTCATCATCGGCCGGCGCTTTCGCATCGTGCACGTGGTCTACGGCCGCGGGCGCGAGCACGAGGTGATCGAGGTCTCGACCTTCCGCGCCCTGCTGGCCAACGAGTCGGCCGAGCAGGTGGCCGGCAACGAAAAGACCTCCAAGGATGAACTGGCCGGCAAGTCTCATGTGGTGGACGCCAGCGGCCGGGTGCTGCGCGACAACGTCTGGGGCCCGCAGATCGAGGATGCGGCGCGGCGCGACTTCACCGTCAACGCCATGTATTACGAGCCGGTCAAGCAGATGGTGGTGGACTACCACGGTGGCCTGGCCGACGCCAAGAAGCGCGTGCTGCGCATGATCGGCGACCCGGAAACGCGCTACCGCGAAGACCCGGTGCGTATCGTGCGCGCGGTGCGCTTCGCGGCCAAGCTGGGCTTCGAGCTGGAGCCCAAGACGCGCGCGCCGGTCAAGGCCTGCGCCCAGCTGCTGGCGAACGTGCCGATCTCGCGCCTGTTCGACGAGATGATCAAGCTGCTGCAGACCGGCCATTCGCTGGCCAGCCTGGAGGAGTTGCGCAAGCAAGGCCTGGCACGCGGCGTCTTCCCCATCCTGGATGCGGTGCTGGACGAGCAGGGCAATCTGCACGCGGGTGCGCGCGGCCAGTTCGTGCGCCGCGCCTTCGAGGACACCGACCGCCGCGTCGCCGAAGGGCGCAGCGTGGCGCCGAGCTTCATGCTCGCCTGCATGCTCTGGCACGAGGTGCAGTCGCGCTGGCAGCGCCTGCGCGAGGCCGGCGAGTCGCCCATCCCGGCGCTGCAGCAGGCCATTGACCTGGTGTTCGATGCCCGCATCGGCGACATCTCGGGCCGCGGCAAGCTGGCCGCCGACATGCGCGAGATCTGGATGATGCAGCCGCGCTTCGAGCGTCGCAGCGGCAACGGCCCCTACAGCCTGGTGGATCAGCCGCGCTACCGCGCCGGCTTCGATTTCCTGCTCCTGCGCGCCGAGGTCGGCGAGGTGGAGATGGGTCTGGTGGACTGGTGGGAAGACTTTGCGCTGGGCAGCGACGAGGAGCGCCGCGCCCTCATCGACGAGGCCCGCGAAGCCGACAAGGTGCGCCGCGGCAGCAAGGTGCATCAGCTGCCGCGCGGTGCCCTGAGTGGCCAGTCGCCGGCCGCTGAAGCCGAGGAGGGGGCCGAACCCCAGGCCGAAGGCGCCAGCGCGCCGGCGAAGAAACGCCGCCGTCGCCGCAAGCCGGCCAGCAAGGCGGCGCCGGCACAGGATTGAGCATGGAGCAGGCCTATGTCGGCCTGGGCGCCAACCTCGGCGCGCTGCGTGCCACCCTGGAGGCGGCCCTGCGCGATCTGGATGCTCTGCCGCAGACGCGCGTGCTGGCGGTTTCCAGCGCCTACCGCAGCGCCGCCCTGGACTCCGACGGGCCCGATTACCTGAACGCCGTGGCGCGCATCGAGACCGGGCTAGCGCCGATGGAGCTGCTGGACGCGATGCAGGCCATCGAGCTCAAGCATGGGCGCGAGCGACCCTACCGCTACGCGCCGCGTACCCTGGATCTGGATCTGCTGATCCATGGCGATGCCAGCATGCAGCGGCCGCGCCTGGTGTTGCCGCATCCGCGCCTGCACGAGCGTGCCTTCGTGCTGCTGCCCCTGCTGGAGCTCGCACCGACCTTGAGCCTGCCGGTGCTGGGCCCCTTGGCGCCGCGCCTGGCCGGGCTGGCCGACCAGCGCGTGGAACGCGAGCCCCTGCCGCTGAACTGGACCTGAAGGAACCTCATGTTCACCACCGCCGCCGGCTGGCAGACCCTCGGTCTGCTGATGCTGTCCAACCTCTTCATGACCTTCGCCTGGTACGGGCACCTGAAGGATCTGGCCGCCAAGCCCTGGTGGATCGCCGCCCTGGTGAGCTGGGGCATCGCCTTGTTCGAATACCTGCTGCAGGTACCGGCCAACCGCATCGGCTATGGCGCCGGCTTCAGCCTGGCCCAGCTCAAGATCACCCAGGAGGTGGTGACGCTGGCGGTGTTCGTGCCCTTCTCGATGCTCTATATGGGGCAGGGTTTCCGCAGCGACTTCCTCTGGGCCGGCCTGTGCCTGATGGGGGCGGTGTACTTTATTTTCCGGGGTGCCTGAACGCGGCGGGGTTCGCTTGTGCGCTGCTCGCAATTACACTCCAGCCCGTGCCGCGTGACGCGGCGATGACATTTCCAAGAAATCTGCGTTGTTGGTGCGAGCTGGACACCTTGGTCCGGCACCTCAGGAGAACCCATGCTGTTTGGCAAGCTGCTGCCCCGAGAGGGCAATTTTTTCGAGCTCTTCAATGAACACGGCGACAAGATCGCCCTGGGCGCGCGCGCCTTCATGTCCATGATCCAGAACTATGCGGATCCGCAGCTGCGCGAGAAATACGCGATCGAGGTGGACGACTACGAGCACCAGGCCGACCGCATCACCGCCGAGGTGAACCGCCTGCTGCACCGCACCTTCATCACCCCGATCGACCGCGAGCAGATCCACGGCCTGATCAATGCGATGGACGACATCCTGGACCTGCTGCAGGACTCCAGCGAAACCATGCAGCTCTACGATGTGCGCAGCATCCCGGAGGAAGTGCTGCGTCTGGGCGAGCTCTCGGCCAAGTGCTGCGAGCGCGTGCAACACGCGGTCTCCCTGCTGCCCAAGCTGAGCGAGCCCAAGACCGCCGAGGCGGCCATCAAGACCTGCGAAGAGATCGACAAGCTCGAGTCCGACGCCGACCGCGTGATGCGTGCCGCCATGTCCAAGCTGTTCCGCGAGCAGGAGGATGTGCGCGAGCTGATCAAGCTCAAGGCCATCTACGAGCAGCTCGAGTCGATCTCGGATCGCTGCGAGGATGTCGCCAACCTGATCGAGGGCATCGTCCTCGAGAACTCCTGATCGGATCCTCTTCATGGAATCGGTACAGGTAGCGTTCTGGGTCGTCGCAGTGCTGGTCGTGCTGGCCGTGCTGTTCGACTTCATGAACGGTTTTCACGACGCGGCCAACTCGATCGCCACCGTGGTGTCCACCGGCGTGCTGAAGCCGCAGCAGGCGGTCTTGTTCGCGGCCTTCTTCAACGTCATCGCGGTGGCCTTCTTCCAGCTCAAGGTGGCGGCCACCATCGGCAAGGGCATCGTCGACCCCGGCGTGGTCGATCACCATGTGATCTTCGGTGCGCTGATCGGCGCGATCTGCTGGAACGTCATCACCTGGTGGTACGGCATCCCCTCCAGCTCCTCGCATGCGCTGATCGGCGGCATCGTGGGCGCGGTGATCGCCAAGTCCGGCGCCGGCGCGCTGGTGGCCGGTGGCGTCGGCAAGACGGTGCTGTTCATCTTTCTCTCGCCGCTGCTGGGTTTCTTGCTGGGCTCCATCCTGATGGTGATCGTGGCCTGGGTGTTCAGGCGCAGTTCACCGCTGCGGGTGGACAACTGGTTCCGACGCCTGCAGCTGGTCTCGGCCGGCCTCTACAGCCTGGGCCATGGCGGCAATGACGCGCAGAAGACCATCGGTCTGATCTGGATGCTGCTGGTGGCTTCGGGCTATGCGGCCGCGGCCGACAAGGCGCCGCCGAGCTGGGTGATCTGGGTCTGCTACACCGCCATCGGCATGGGCACCATGTTCGGCGGCTGGCGCATCGTGCAGACCATGGGTCAGAAGATCACCAAGCTCAAGCCGGTGGGCGGCTTCTGTGCCGAAACCGGTGGCGCCATCACGCTGTTCCTGGCCACCGCGCTGGGCGTGCCCGTGTCCACCACCCACACCATCACCGGCGCCATCGTCGGCGTGGGCTCGGTGCAGCGCGCCTCGGCGGTGCGCTGGGGCGTGGCCGGCAACATCGTCTGGGCCTGGATCTTCACCATCCCGGCCTCGGCCTTCGTCGCCGGCGTCTGCTACTGGGTGAGCTTCTCGCTGTTCTGATCGGCGGCGCCTCCCTGCCGCAACAAGGCCCGCCGAGACTCGGTCTCGGGCGGGCCTTGGCTTTTATTGGCTGATCTCCTGCGCCGCGTCGACCTGGCTTTCGAAATAGCGCTGTGCGCTGAAGGCGATCGTGGTCATCAGGCAGGCTCCGCCCACCAGCAGGCAGCCCACCACGCCGATGATGGGCGCCCAGCCGGTGCGCCGTGGCGGCTGGCCCGGGTTGCGCTGGGCATCCCACTTCTCGTCGGGCGTGAGGCCGTAGACGATGCCGGTGAGCATGCTGATGCTCAGCATCAGCCCCAGGATGGGCATCAGCACCCAGGCCAGGCGGTCGTCCTGGCCCAGCAGGTCCATGCGCTGCACGCCGTACAGGCCCAGCAGGGTGGGCAGGGGATGCAGCCAGGCCAGCTTGTCGCCCAGGCCATGCAGGTAGAAGCGATGCAGGCCCAGGCTGCCGCCCGCGAAGGCCAGCCAGGTGGCGATGGTTTTGGATTTGTAGCCGCTGCTCATGCCTGGCCCTGTGCGGGGCTGCTCTGGTCGCCCTGGCCCAGTTGGCGCTGCATCAGCACCACGTCCAGCCAGCGGCCGAATTTCCAGCCCGCGGACTTGAGCAGGCCGGTGTGCTCGAAGCCCAGCGCGGCATGCAGGCCGACCGAGCCGCGGTTCTCGGCATCGCCGATCACCGCCAGCATCTGGCGCGCGCCCAGCGCCTCGCAGCGGGCAACCAGTTCGGCCAGCAAGAGGCGGCCGATACCCTGGCCCTGGGCGGCGGGGGACAGGTAGATCGAGTCCTCCAGGCAGAAGCGGTAGGCCAGGCGAGGGCGGAAATAGTTGGCATAGGCGTAGCCCAGCACCTGGCCATCGCGCTCGGCCACCAGATAGGGCAGACCGCGGCTCAATACCTCGGCGCGGCGGCGCGACATCTCTGCCACATCGGGCACCTCGGTCTCGAAGGTGCCGGTGCCTTCTAGCACGGCCACCTGGTAAATCTGCTGGATGGCGGCCAGATCGGCCTCGTTGCTAGGGCGTAAGAGCAGGCTGGAGCCTGGTTTTTCTGGCGTCGTCATGGGATTTTGTGCATTGATGCTGGGGAATATCGCTAGGCCGAGTTTATAATGCCGGGTTTTGGTGCTGGTCGGTGGGGACGCCGGCGTATCTACAGCGCCATGCCATGGTGGTCATTGTGACCACCGACCCGATCTGCTCGCCCTGAGTGTCTCCTGGTGCGGTGGAACGCTAAAGATCAAAGGAAACATCATGGTCGTGATTCGACTCGCACGCGGCGGCTCCAAGAAGCGCCCCTTCTACAACATCGTTGTGGCCAACAGCCAGCAGCGTCGTGACGGCCGCTTCATCGAGAAGGTCGGCTTCTACAACCCCGTGGCTTCCGGCGCTGCCGAGTCGCTGCGCGTGGCCACCGACCGCGTTGCCTACTGGACCGGCGTTGGCGCCCAGCTGTCGCCCACCGTGGCACGTCTGGTCGACCAGGCCAAGAAGGCTGTCGTCGCAGCCTGAGCTTGACGGTGACGCCCACTGACAACCGCCCCGCCGCGAACGCCTCTGACGAGACGGCGTGGCCGGCTGACGCGGTTGAAGTCGGGCGTGTGCTGGACGCCTGGGGTATCAAGGGCTGGATTCGCGTCCAGGCCTATTCCACCGATCCCCAGGCGCTGTTCGCGTCGCGCCGCTGGTTTCTGAAACCCGGCGACGCCGCACTGGGAGCGAAGGCGCAAGCCGTTCCCTCCCTGCTCAAGATTCTCGCGGTACGAGATCACGGCGATGGCATCGTGGCCCACGTCGAAGGCATCTCGGATCGCAATGCTGCCGAAGCCCTGCGCGGCGCCAGCATCCACATCTCACGCGCCAAATTCCCGTCCTCGGACCCGGATGAGTATTACTGGGTCGATCTGATCGGCCTCACGGTGCTGAACCGCCAGGGCGAAACCCTGGGCGAGGTGATCGGCTTGATGGAAACCGGCCCGCACAGCGTGCTGCGCATTGCGCCGCCCGGCCTCACGCCGCCGATCAAGCCCGACCAGGAGCGCCTGGTTCCCTTCGTGGCCGCTTTCGTCGACGCTGTCGACCTGGAGCAGCGCGTCATCACGGTGGACTGGGGCCTGGACTTCTGAGTCCCGGCGCCGCAGCGCAGGCTTCGCGTCGCAATGCGCTTTGATCTGATCACCCTCTTTCCCGAGTTGTTCGGCCCGCTGCTGACGGCGGGCGTGACGCGCCGCGCCTATGAGAGCGGCCAGGTTGATGTGCGGCTCTGGCAGCTGCGCGACTTCGCCGAAGACAACTACCGCCGCGTCGATGACCGCCCCTATGGCGGCGGCCCCGGCATGCTGATGCTGGCCGAACCGCTGGAACGCGCGCTCGCGGCGGTCAAGCTGACGCGCGCCGAAGCGGCCGCCGATGCCGGGCCGCCGGCCATCATCCACTTCAGCCCCACCGGCCGGCGCATCGACCAGTCACTGGTGCAAGCGCTGGCGCAAGGGCAGGGCGGCGTGCTGCTGTGTGGCCGCTACGAGGGCATCGATCAGCGCTTTCTCGACAAGCATGTGACGCTGGAGTTGAGCCTGGGCGATTTCGTGCTCTCGGGGGGCGAACTGCCCGCCATGGCCCTGCTCGATGCCATCGCGCGCCTGCAGGAGGGCGTGCTCAACGATGCCGCCTCGCACCAGCAGGACAGTTTTTCCGACGGCCTGCTGGACTGCCCCCACTACAGCCGCCCCGAGGTGCTGGACGGCGTTGCGGTGCCGCCGGTGCTGCTGTCCGGTCACCATGCCCAGATTGCGCGCTGGCGCCGCGAGCGCTCGCTGGAGCTGACCTGGCGTCGCCGGCCCGAGCTGATCGAGGCGGCGCGGGCCGCCGGCCGCCTGAGTAAACAGGACGAAGCCTTTTTGCGCGCCTTGAGCGTGTAGCATTTTCAGCTATAATGATCGGCTTTTCCGATCCTCTGCCGGGCAACACGGGGCGCCGCCTCGTCAACAGCAATTCATGCGCTGGCACGATCACTTGGAGTGAAAACATGGACTTGATCCAAACCCTTGAGCAAGAAGAAATTGCTCGTCTGAACAAGACCATCCCCGTGTTCGCCCCTGGCGATACGGTGATCGTCAGCGTGAACGTCGTTGAAGGCACCCGCAAGCGCGTGCAGGCTTACGAAGGCGTCGTGATTGCCAAGCGCAACCGCGGCCTGAACAGCAGCTTCATCGTGCGCAAGATCTCCAGCGGCGAAGGCGTGGAGCGTACGTTCCAGCTGTACAGCCCCCTGATCGCCTCGATCGAAGTCAAGCGTCGTGGCGATGTGCGCCGCGCCAAGCTGTACTACCTGCGCGAGCGTTCGGGCAAGTCGGCACGTATCAAGGAAAAGCTGGCTTAAGGTCAGCTGCAGTGCGAACCTTGCCGGTTCGCGCTCAAGCAGAAGCCGCCCGGGCCCGCGCCTCGGCGGCTTTTGTTTTGCCCGCCTGTTAACCCTGCGACAGCGCGACCGTTTGCTTCGGCTCTATGCTCGGCCCACCATGTCCCGCCCACCCATTCTGAACGCGCAGGGGGTGCCTGTTGTCGGCACCGATGCGCATCTCCCTGCCGTGCCCGAAGCCGCGCTGCGCGCCGAGGCCCTGCGCCAGCGCTTTGCGGCCGCCCCGGCCTGGCAGCCCGAATTTCCCGGCGACGGAGGGCTGTTCAGCCAGCGCGAGCCGAGTGCGGCCGCGGTGCTCTTGCCCCTGGTGCAGCGGCCCGAGGGCCTGCAGGTGCTGTTGACCCAGCGCACCGCCCATTTGCGTGACCATGCGGGCCAGATCAGCTTCCCGGGCGGGCGCAGCGAGCCCGAAGACGGCAGCGCGGTGGCGACGGCCTTGCGCGAGGCTGAAGAGGAAATCGGTCTTGGCGCCGAGCACATCGAGGTGATCGGCGAACTGCCGGTCTACACCACCGTCACGGCCTTCCATGTCACCCCGGTGGTGGCGCTGGTGCGGCCGGATTTCGAGCTCAAGCTCGACGCCTTCGAGGTGGCCGAGGCCTTCGAGGTGCCGCTGGCCTGGCTGATGACGCCGGCCCACCATCGCCGTCACCGTTTCAGCTGGGAGGGCGGCGAGCGCCACTTCCTCTCCATGCCCTGGACGGGGTCAGATCTTGCCGGGCAAGGCGGCGAGCCGCGCGAATACTTCATCTGGGGCGCCACGGCGGCCATGCTGCGCAACTTCTATCGCTTTCTCTCTGCCTGAGCCCGCTATCATCCCGGGCCATGAACTTCTTTGCGGTCTTGTTCGCGCTGCTCTGTGAACAGCTCAAGCCCTTGCCCCATGGCAACGCGGTACATCATGGCGTGATCGGCTGGGTGCGCTGGACCGGGCGCAACTTCGACGCCGGCCGCGAGCACCATGCTGCGGTGGTCTGGAGCATCACCGCGCTGGGTCCGGCCCTGCTGGCCGCGCTGCTCTACATCACGCTGCGCCACTTCAGCGTGCTGCTGGCCCTGGCCATGGATGTGGCGGTGCTGTACCTGACCCTGGGCTTCCGCCAGTTCAGCCATTACTTCACCGACATCCGCGATGCGCTGGAGCGCGGCGATGAGCTGGAGGCACGCCGCCTGCTGGCCGAATGGCGCCACCTGGATGCCAGCGAGCTGCCGCGCACCGAGCTGCTGCGCCATGTCATCGAGCATTCGCTGCTGGCCGCGCACCGCCATGTGTTCGGCGTGTTCTTCTGGTTCATCCTGCTCTCCACCCTGGGCCTGGGCCCGGCCGGCGCGGTGCTCTACCGCATGGCCGAATTCGCCAGCCGCTACTGGGCCTTCAAGAGCCGCACCATCGATGCGCCCACCAACGAGCGCCTGATGCAGCTCTCGCGCAAGCTGTTCGGCTGGATCGACTACGTGCCCTCGCGTCTCACCGCCACCGGCTTTGCCATCGTCGGCAATTTCGAGGAGGCGGTGAACGGCTGGCGGCGCGACGCCGCGCTCTGGATGCATGCCAACGAGGGCATCATCCTGGCCTCGGCGGCCGGTGCCCTGGGTGTGCAGCTGGGCGGCTCGGCCGCGCCGGGCATCACGCCGGACCGCAGCAAGACCTTCAACGCCGGCGGCGACATGGACGCCACCCTGGCCGATGGCTCCACGCCCGGCCAGTTGCCCTCGCTGGGCGCGCTGCAGAGCGTGGTCGGCCTGGTGTGGCGCTCGGTGGTGCTGTGGATGCTGCTGCTGGCCCTGCTGACGCTGGCCAACCTGGTCGGCTGAACTACCGCAGCACCGTCTGCTGCATGAACAGGATCGTCGCGTAGAACTGGAAGTCCTGGTTCTCCTTGCGGGCGAAGCCATGGCCCTCGTTCTCGGCGCGCAGATACCAGACCGGCGTGCCGTTCTCGCGCACCTTGGCGACGATCTGCTCGGCCTCGGTATAGGGCACGCGCGGGTCGTTCTTGCCCTGCACCACGAACAGGGGCTTCGTGATCTTGGCGGCATTGCTGAGCGGTGAGATCCTGTCCTGGAACGCGCGCATCGCCGGATCGCGCTCGTCGCCGTACTCCACGCGGCGCAGGTCGCGGCGGTAGCTCTCGGTGTTCTGCAGGAAGGTCACGAAGTGCGAGATGCCCACCACGTCGATGGCGCCGGCAATGCGCTCGGCGTAATGGGTGGCCACCGCCAGCGTCATGTAGCCGCCGTAGCTGCCGCCGGTCACCAGCACGCGCGAGGCGTCCAGGTTCGGCTGGGTGGCGATCCAGTCCAGCAGGGCGCCGATGTCCTTCACCGAGTCCTCGCGCTGGAAACCGTTGTCCAGCGCCAGAAAGCGCTTGCCGTAGCCGGCCGAGCCACGCACATTGGGCTGGATCACGGCCATGCCCAGCTCCTGCAGGTAGTAGTTGTTGCGGCCCAGAAAGCCCATCGTGGCCTGCGATTCGGGCCCGCCATGGATGCTGATCAGCACCGGGCGCTTGCCTTCGAACTGCGTCGGCGGCAGGCTCAGCAGGCCGGAGATGCTGAGGCCGTCAAAACTCTTCCAGCGCACCAGCTGCTGCTCGCCGAAGCGGCTGGTGTCGATGCCCGGCGGCACATAGGCCTGGGTCCAGGCCTGGGGCGCGCCCCAGCCGGTCTTGGTGCGCGCCATGCTGAACACCTGGCTGGGGCTTCGGGCATGGCTGACGCCCATCACCAGCTCGCCGCGCTGCTGATCGAAATGCAGCGCACCGATGCTGCCGGCGGGCAGCGGCGGCGTCGGCAGGGGCTTGAGGCTCAGCGCGTCGAAGAGGCGCAGCTCGCCGCGCCCGTCGGCGTTCACGCGCGCGGCCAGCAGGCGGCCATCCCGGCTCAGCGTGGCACCGCTGACGTCCCAGGGAATGTCGGCCGAGACGCGCACCAGCTTGCCGCTGCGCAGATCCAGGCGCGCCAGTTCGCGGAACTCGCTGTGTCGGTCGGTGAGCACCCAGAGCTGCCGGTTGTCGTGGCTGAATTCGCCGGCAAAGTAGACCGCGCGCGCGCTGTCGCCGGCGGCCGGCAGCAGCTTGCGCCGCGCGCCGCTGGCGAGGTCCAGCAGCCAGAGTTCGGACTCGTTGGCCGAGATATAGCGCGTCAGCGCGAGCTGCCTGTCGTCGCGCGAGACCGAGCGCACGCCCCAGCCGCCGCCTTCCAGCTGGGCGAGGCGGCGCTTGCCCTCGGGCTTCTCGGGGTCCATGACCCAGATGTCGGTCGTCACCTGGGCGCGTGTGCCGCCCTGGGCGGTGCGGTCCAGCGGCAGCGAGGTGAAGACCAGTTGCGCGCTGCGATGCAGCCAGGCGCTCATATTGTGGCGTTCGTCCGGGTTGGTCAGCAGCACCGGGGCGGCGCCCTTGCCATCCAGCCGGTACAGCTGCGCCACCTCGGAGCCGCCGCTGCTGCGCTCGAACACGATGTAGCGCCCCTGCCTGGGTTCGTAGCTGGCCTCACCCACCGGGTCGGCGCCGTCGGTGAGCTGCTCCAGCTCGCCCTGCGGGTTCGTCAGGCGGTAAAGCTGGGCCGTGTTGGCGCCGGCCTTGCGGTGGCTCACCAGCATCTCCCGCTGCCTGGGATGCCAGTCCACGAAGGCATGGCCGCGGAAGTCGTTGTAGGCCGTGACCTTGTCGGCCAGGCTTTGCGGGATCTCCGGGATGCCCTGGGCCAGCAGCTTGGGGTTGGGTGACAGGAACTGGGGCGCCTGCGCCTGGCTGGCCTGGGTCAGGCCGCCCAGCAGCAGGCTCAGCGCGATCAGCGCGGTGCCGCGGCAGCGCTTGGAAGAGGAGTGGGGCATGTTTGGGTACGCGGAAATGAAAGGGCCGCGCCACCCCTGCGGTGCGCGGCCCGTGATTGTGGCAACAGCGGCCGGGTCTGAACTAGGTCAGATCCCCGGGTTTTGCCTCACTGCGTCTGCTGAATGCCGGCAATCGCCCATTCGCGGCTGCCGTCCTGCGGGCGCACCAGATGCCAGATCTCGTCGAAGGACTGGGCGGCTGCTTCGCTCTGCTCGCGGATCAGGCCCCAGAAGCGCACGCTCACCACCTGCTGGTCCGGTTCCTGGGCACGGTCCAGCAGCTGCGCATTCAGCTGCAGCACGTCGGTGCGCTGCGCGCCCTTGCGATCCAGCAGATCATGCTGCACGGCGGCATACATCTCCGGCGTGGTGAACTTGCGCAAATCGTTCTGGTCGCCCGCATCGTTGGCGGCCTGCAGGCGGATGAAGACGCGCTTGGCGACTTGCACGAACTCCTCGTTTTCGGCACTGCTCACCGGCGCCGCAGCGAGCGGGGCTGTCGCAGCAGCGGCGGCGGCCGGGGCATAGCCAGCACCGGCGCCCGCACCCGCACCCGCACCCGCATACTGCAGGCCGGCGCCCTGGGCCGGCTTGGCCGCAAAGCGGCGCATCACGAAGCCCACCACCAGCATCAGGGCCACGCCGATCAGCAGCATGGTCATCACATTGGCCAGTGCGCCGCCAAAGCCGAAATGGCTGGCCAGTGCGGCCAGGCCCAGGCCGGCGGCCAGGCCGGCGATCGGACCCATCCAGCTGCGCTTGGGCGCGGCGGCTGGTGCGGCCGTGCCGGTCGGGGCGGGGCTGGGCGCGGCTTGCTGGGCCGGCACGCCGCTACCCTGCGGCGTCGTGCTCTGCTG
>NZ_JBYTBE010000029.1:0-75911 GCF_058788955.1 Roseateles sp. FW301-B2 | reverse complement strand
AAGCACTCATCAGCAGCGCAGCCTTAGACTGTAGCACAGGAATTTTGGCCGGCGCAAGACTTTCGCTAAGAAATTGACAGGGGCGGCTGCGCCGCCCCTGTCTCGCACCATACGCCCCGGCTACGCTTACTTCACATAGTCCGACACCACCTTCCAGCGCCCATCCTGGATCTGGGACAGGCGTGCAGCGTTGCTGCCCAAGCGTTTGGTGGCGGTATAGCTGCCCTCGGCGCTACCAAAGATATCGGGCGGGAAGGTCATGCCGTCCATGGCCTTGATGAAGCCCTCTACCGTCAGATTCGGCCCGACCTTCTGGGCGACGCGGATGAAGCCATCGATGATCAGATAGCCATAGACCGAGAAAACCGCCGGATCGTCGCCGTATTTGGTCTTGTACTTGGTGGCCCAGAAGCGGATCGGCTGCGAGGCCTCGTCCAGATAGGGATGTTGCGTGGCCATGGCCGCATACATGCCGTCCATCGCCTTGCCGCCGAGCTTGTGGATCAGGTCGGTATAGGCCGCGCTGGAACCCAGGAAGACCGGATTGAAGCCCGTCTTGCGGGCCTCCGCAATGGTTCCTATGGTCTCGCGGATGATGGTGCCCAGCACCACCATCTCGCAATTGGCGGCCTTGAGCTTGGCCACTTGCGAGGAGAACTCGGTGGCGCCGCGCTTGAAGCTGGTCTTCTCGGCCAGCTCGATGCCCATGCCCTTGAGGCCGGCCTCGGCGCCACGCAGCACCTCCAGGCCGAAGTCGTCGTCCTGGTAAATGGCGCAAATGCGTTTGAGGCCCTTCTCGCTCGCCAGCTTGGGCACCATCAGACGGATCTGCTCGTAATAGGGCACGGCGAACGAGTACTTGAGCTTGTGAAAGGGCTCGTACATCTCGCGCGCCGCCGTCAGCGGCCAGAAGTTGATGACGTTGCGCTCGAACTGGACGGGCATGGCCGCCAGGTTCTGCGCCGTGCCGATATGGCCGGCCATGATGAAGATCTTGTCTTGATTGACGAGCTTCTGCGCCGCCAGCACCGCCTTCTTGGGGTCGTAGCCGGAATCCTCGATCTTCAGCACGATGCGGCGCCCGTGCACCCCGCCCTGCTCGTTGAGCTCGTCCACGCGCAGCTGCATGCCCGCCCTCACTTGCTTGCCATAGCCCGCCAGCGGCCCGGACAAGTCCTGGATCGAACCCACGGTGATCTCGGTCTTGCTGACGCCCTGCGTCTGCGACTGAGCCATGCCGGCGGCCAGCGCGAGGCTGGCAAGGAGGAACAGGCGTTTCTTCATGGTGGTGTCTCCTGGGTTGGCCTGTGAGGATGGGAGGTAAGGCTAGCTGCGGTACATGGATTCAATCAAGTCGGCGTACTTGCGCTGCACAAAGGCGCGCTTGAGCTTCATGGTGGGCGTCAGCTCATCGTCCTCGGCGCCCAGCTGGGTCTCGAGCAGGCGGAACTGCTTGATCTGCTCCACGCGGGCGAACTGCTTGTTGACCTTGTCGATCTCGCCCTGCACCAGCTCGCGCACCGCCGGCGCGCGGGTCAGGCTGGCGTAGTTGGAGAAGGGCACGTCGCGGTCCTGGGCGAACTTCTCGACGTTCTCCTGGTCGATCATGATCAGCACGCTGAGATAGGGGCGCTTGTCACCGATCACCACCGCGTCGGTGATGTAGGGCGAGAACTTCAGCTCGTTCTCCCATTCGCTGGGCGTGATGTTCTTGCCGCCGGCGGTGATGATGATGTCCTTCATGCGGTCGGTGATGCGGAAGAAGCCCTGCACATCCACCGTGCCCACGTCGCCGGTATGCAGCCAGCCGTCCTTGTCTATCGTTTCGGCGGTCTTCTCGGGCTGGTTCAGATAGCCCATGAAGACATTCGGGCCGCGCATCAGCAGCTCCTGGGTGTGCGGGTCCAGCCTGACCTCCACGCCATCGGCCGCCACACCGATGGTGCCCGGCCGCATCGCGTCGGGCCGCATGATGGTGCCCAGCGCACAGGACTCGGTCTGGGCCCAGCCCTCCAGCATCGGCACGCCCAGCGCGAGATACCAGCGGATCAGCTCCGGCGAGATCGGCGCCGCGCCGGTCAGCAGGGCCCGGCAGCGATGGATGCCCAGCATCTTGCGCACATTGTCCAGGGCCAGCAGGCGCGCCAGCCGGAACTTCAGCCGCAGGCCCACCGGCACGGCCCGCCCGGCCAGCACCAGCTCGGCCACGCGCGTGCCCACGCCCAGGCCCCAGGCGTACACGGCCTGCTGCAGCGGCGAGGCCTCCTTGATCGCAATCGCGACGCCCGAATAGAACTTCTCCCACACCCGCGGCACGGCGAAGAACAGGGTGGGTGCGATCTCGCGCACGTTCTCGGCCACGGTGGCCGGGTTCTCCACGAAGTTCAGCACCGCGCCGGCGTACAGCGAGGCATAGGCACCCACCATGCGTTCGGCGATATGGCACAGCGGCAGAAAGCACATGCGCTCGTCGCGCCCGTCCTGCGGCAGGCCACGCACCGCCATGCGCATGCTGTAGACCAGGCCCGCATGGCTGTGCATGGCGCCCTTGGGTTTGCCGGTGGTGCCCGAGGTGTAGACCAGGATGGCCAGATCGCCGCCATGGCGCGAGGCCAGGCGCTCGGCAAAGAGTTGCGCATGACCGGCATCGTGGGCCCGCCCCAGTTCGCGCAGCGCCGCCAGGCTCATCACCATCGGATCGGCAAAGCGCTGCAGCCCGGCCATGTCGAAGACGATGATGTGGCGCAGCAGCGGCAGTTCGGTGCGCACCTCCAGGGCCTTGTCGAGTTGCTCCTCGTCCTCCACGAACAGCAGCGTGGTCGACGAGTCGGCGCACAGATAGTGCACCTGGTTGGCCGCATCGGTGGGGTAGATGCCGTTGGTGACGCCACCGGCCGTCTGAATGCCCAGGTCGGCCAGCAGCCATTGCAGCACCGTGTTGGCCAGGATGGAAGCGCAGTCGCCCGGCTTGAAGCCCAGCGCCGCCAGCCCCATCGCGATCTCGCGCACCGCCACGCCGGTCTGCGCCCAGCTCCAGGCAGTCCACAGGCCCAGCTTCTTCTCGCGCAGAAACACCTGCGCGCCACGCTCGGCACAGGCATGCCAGAACACCTGGGGCAGGGTCTCGCCCGCCACCGACACCGGTTGGCGATCCACCGGCTGCAATGCGTCCCAGAGATTGCTCATGCTCGCTCGCCCCTAGCGCCAGGTTTTCTTCTTCTTCCAGCGCCGCTCGCCACGCGCGCCGCTTTCCTTCATGCCGAGGTAGAACTCCTTGATGTCGTCCTTCTCGCGCAGGCGTTCACAAGCATCCTCCATCACGATGCGGCCGTTCTCCAGCACATAGCCGTAGTCGGCCGCGTTCAGCGCCATATTGGCGTTCTGTTCCACCAGCAGCACGGTGGTGCCGCGCTCGCGGTTGATGCGCACCACGATCTCGAAGATCTCCTTGGTGAGCTTGGGCGAGAGGCCCAGGCTGGGCTCGTCCAGCAGGATCAGCTGCGGCCGGGCCATCAGCGCGCGCGAGATCGCCAGCATCTGCTGCTGGCCGCCCGAGAGCAGTCCGGCCGGCTGCGCCATGCGCTCGCGCAGGATCGCGAAGTAGCCGAACACCGCCTCCAGATCGCGCGCCACGCCGTCGCGGTCGCTACGCGTGTAGGCGCCCATCAGCAGGTTGTCGCGCACGCTCAGCAGCGGAAACACCTCACGGCCCTCGGGCACATGGCTGAGGCCGGCGCGCACGATGGCCGCCGGGTCCTGCGCCGTGATGTCGCGGCCCAGGAAGCTGATGCTGCCCTTGCGCGGATCGAGGATGCCCGAGATGGTCTTCAGAATCGTGCTCTTGCCTGCCCCATTGGGCCCCAGCACGGTGGCGATCTCGCCCGCGCGCACCTGCAGGCTCACGCCGCGTATCGCCTTGATGGGGCCGTAGGCGCTCTCCACATTGGCAAGCGTGAGGATGGGCGCGGCGCTCGTGCCGGTCATGGCCGGGGCCTCCGCAGCGAGCTGGCATCGTCGGCGCTGCCCAGATAGGCCTCGGCCACCCCCGGGTGCGCCTGCACCTCGGCCGGCGTGCCCAGCGCCAGCACCTCGCCCTGGTTCATCGCCAGCACGCGGTCCGAGACCTTGGAGACCAGGCTCATGTCGTGCTCCACCATCAGCACCGTGATGCCCAGATCGCGCTGGATGTCCTCGATCCAGAACGCCATGTCGCCGGTCTCCTCCACGTTCAGGCCCGAGGAGGGCTCGTCCAGCAGCAGCAGCTCGGGCTCAGTGGCCAGCGCGCGCGCCAGCTCCACCACCTTGCGCACCCCATAGGGCAGGCCCGCCACCAGGGTGTCGCGGTAATGCTGCAGGTCCAGGAAGTCGATCACCTCCTCCACCTTGCGGCGCGTCTGCCGCTCGGCCTCGCGCACGCGCGCGGTGAACAGCCATTCGCGCCAGAGGCTGCGGCGGTGGTGCACATGGCGCCCGATCAGGAGATTCTGCAGCACGGTAGCATGCTCGAACAGCTCGATGTTCTGAAAGGTGCGCGCAATGCCCAGGCGCGCCACCCGATGCGGCGCCACCTGGGTCAAGACCTGACCCTTGTAGCGGATCTCGCCGCTGCTGGGCTGGTAGATGCGGCTGATCAGGTTGAAGACCGTGGTCTTGCCGGCACCATTCGGGCCGATCAGCGTGAATACCTCGCCGCGCCGCAGCTCGAAGCTGACCTGGTTGACCGCCAGCACGCCGCCAAAGCGCAGGCTCAGCGCGTGCGCGGCGAGCAGGATGTCGGGTTCGGTGCCCTGGCTCATTTCAGCCGGTCCGATTTCTGGAAGGCCTTCTGGCGCTTGAACAGGCCGCGGCGGTAGAAGGGGAACAGCTGCAGCCAGGTGCGCGCCTTCAGCCAGCGCCCGTACAGGCCCAGGGGTTCGAAGAGCACGAAGCCGATCAGCACCAGGCCGTACACCGCCGCCTGCAGGCCCGGTGCCTCGCCGATGGCGGCGGGCAGGCCATCCTTCAGCAGCGCGATCAGCTGCGGCATCGTGATCAGGAAGATCGCGCCCAGAAAAGCGCCATGCACCGAGCCCACGCCGCCGATCACGATCATCAGCAGCAGGTCGATGCTCTGCAGGATGTTGAACTGGTCGGGCGAGAGAAAGCGGATCTTGTGCGCATACAGCGCCCCGCCCACCCCTGCCAGCGCCGCCGAGATCGCGAACGAGAGCGTCTTGTAATAGGCCAGGTGGATGCCCATGCTCTGCGCCGAGATCTCGGAATCGCGGATCGCCACGAAGGCGCGCCCGGTGGGCGAGCGCAGCAGGTTCAGCACCCCAAGGGTGCAGGCCACGGCCAGCAGCAGGCACACGAAGTAGAAGGACGCATCAGTATCCGCGGCCCAGCGCCAGCCACCCAGCTGCAGCTGTAGCGCCCCCACCATCTTGCCGGCATTGCCGCCGGTGACGCTCTCCCAGCGCGCCAGCACCTCCTCGACGATGAAGCCGAAGGACAGCGTCGCGATGCCCAGGTAGATGCCCTTCACGCGCAGCGCCGGCAGGCCCACCACCGCCCCCACCACGGCGGACAGCAGGGCCGCCATCGCGATCGACAGCGGAAAGGGCCAGCCCTGCGCCGCCAGCACCGCCTGCGTGTAGGCGCCCACGCCCAGAAAGGCCGCGTGCCCCATCGAGAACAGGCCCGTGAAGCCGGCCAGCAGCATCAGCCCCAGCCCGACGATGCCGTAGATCAGGATGAAGGTGAGCTGGGCCAGCCAATAGTCGTCCACGCCCCAGGGTGCCGCCAGCAGGGCCAGCAGGAGCAGGCCGTACCAGAAGCGCTGGCCGCCATGTTTGAACAGGTCGATGTCCTGGTCGTAGCTGGTCTTGAAGATGAAGCGCATCGCTGCCAGGCCCCTAGACCTTTTTGCGCAGCTGGTCGCCGAACAGGCCGTTGGGCCTGGCCATCAGCATCAGCAGCACCACCGCATAGGGCGTCACATCCTTGAAGCCCTCGGGCAGATAGAAACCCGCCAGCGCCTCCACCACGCCGATCACCAGGCCGCCGACGATGGCGCCGGGCAAACTGCCGAAGCCCCCCACCACCGCGGCCGGAAAGGCCTTCAGCCCGATCAGGCCCATATTGGCATGCACAAAGGTGATGGGCGCCAGCAGCAGGCCGGCGATCGCCGCCACCGCCGAGGCCAGGCCCCACACCAGGCTGTTGAGCCGACGCACCGGGATGCCCATGTAGTAGGCGGCGATCTGGTTCTGCGAGGCGGCCTGCATCGCGATGCCCACCTTGCTGCGCTTGAACAGCAGGTAGAGGCCGGCGCACAGCAGCGCCGTCACGGCAATGATCACCAGTTGCTCCACCGCCAGCACCAGCCCGCCCAACTGCAGCAGCTCACCGCGGTAGGGCAGCTCCAGCGCATGGGTCTCGGTGCCGATGCCGGGAATCATGGTGATGGCGCCGCGCGCCACATAGCCCAGGCCCAGCGTCAGCATGACGATGGAAAACGCCGGCTGGCCCAGGATGGGGCTGATCACCAGACGCTCCAGCGCCAGCCCGAACAGCGCCATCGCCGCGATCACCGCCGGCACCGCCGCCCAGGCGGGCAGGCCCAGGCCCGACAACAGGGCCAGCCCCAGAAAGGCGCCCAGCATCATCAGATCGCCCTGCGCGAAGCTGACCGTCTCGGTGGCCTTGTAGATGAGCACGAAGCCCAGTGCGATCAGGCCGTAAATGCAACCCTGGGCCACGCCGCCGACCAGCACTTGCAAGACCTGCATCGAGGCACTGTCTCCACCTTGTTGTGGCCGTAGTTTTAACTAGGCTTTGCGGGCCTGTATGCCCGAGGAAACCCGTGCGCCTGTCGCCCCCGAAGCGGACAAAAGCCGGACATGAAAAAACCCGCCGGAGCTCGCGCTCGGGCGGGTCTGGCGCGCCGGGCGGCCGCCTATTCTTCCTGGAAGGCTTCCTCGCGCTTGCTCTTGATCGAGGGCAGCATCACGATCACCACCAGCAGCAGGGCCGCCACCAGCAGGCCGGCCGACAGCGGCCGCGTGAAGAAGGTGCCCCAGTCGCCGCGCGACAGCAGCAGCGCGCGGCGCAGGTTCTCTTCCATCATGGGCCCGAGAATGAAGCCCAGCAGCAGCGGCGCCGGCTCGCAGCTCAGCTTGTAGAACACATAGCCCACCACCGCGAAGGCCGCCGTCATGTAGACGTCGAAGGCGTTGTTGTTGAGCGAGTAGGTGCCGATGCAGCAGAAGGTCACGATGGCCGGGAACAGGAAGCGGTAAGGCACCGTCAGCAGCTTGATCCAGATGCCGATCAGCGGCAGGTTCAGCACGATCAGCATCAGATTGCCCACCCACATCGAGGCGATCAGGCCCCAGAACAGCTCGGGGTTGCTGGTCATCACCTGCGGGCCGGGCTGAATGCCCTTGATGGTCATCGCGCCCACCATCAGCGCCATCACCGCATTGGGCGGGATGCCCAGGGTCAGCATGGGGATGAAGCTGGTCTGCGCGCCGGCGTTGTTGGCCGACTCGGGCCCGGCCACACCCTGGATGGCGCCCTTGCCGAAGGGCACGCGCGGGTTGCGCACGGCCTTCTTCTCCAGCGTGTAGGAGGCGAACGAGGCCAGCAGCGCGCCGCCGCCCGGCAGCACGCCGAGGATGGAACCCAGCGCCGTGCCGCGCAGCACCGAGGGCCAGGCTTCCTTGAAATCCTCCTTGGTGGGCCACAGGCCCTTCACATCCTTGGTGAAGACCTCGCGATGCTCGGCCGGCTGGCCCAGGTTGGCGATGATCTCGCCGAAGCCGAACACGCCCATCGCGATCACGACGAAGCCGATGCCGTCGGTGAGCTCGGGGATGTCGAAGGAGAAGCGCGGCGTGCCCGAGATCACATCGGTGTTGATCTGGCCCAGCAACAGGCCCAGCAGAATCATCGAGATCGCCTTGATCAGCGAGCCCGAGGCCAGCACCACCGCGCCGATCAGGCCCAGCACCATCAGCGAGAAATACTCGGCCGGGCCGAACTTGAAGGCCAGCTCGGTGAGCGGCGGCGCAAAGGCCGCGATGATCACCGTGCCCACACAACCGGCGAAGAAGGAGCCCAGGCCGGCCGCCGCCAGCGCCGCACCGGCACGCCCCTGGCGCGCCATCTGGTAGCCGTCGATCGCGGTCACCACCGAGCTCGACTCGCCCGGCACGTTGATCAGGATGGCGGTGGTGGAGCCGCCGTACTGCGCGCCGTAATAGATGCCCGCCAGCATGATCAGCGCGGGCGTCGCATCCAGCGCGTAGATCGAGGGCAGCAGCATCGCGATGGTGGCCACCGGGCCCAGGCCGGGCAGCACGCCGATCAGGGTGCCCAGCAGCGCACCGCCCAGGCAGTACAGCAGGTTTTGGACCGTCAGGGCGGTATGAAAGCCCAGCGCCAGATTGCTCAAGAGATCCATGGCGCGCTCCTCAGTTGACCAGGAAGGTGGGCCACACGGGGATCACCAGTTTCAAACCCCAGATAAAGACGACCCAGCTGCCTATCGTCAGGATCACGCTGTTGAGCAGCGCATCCTTCCAGTGGAACTCGTCACCGGCCAGGGCCGACACGAAGATCAGCAGCGGCAGCGTCAGCACCAGGCCCAGCTTGGGCAGTGCCAGGCCGAACATCAGGATCGCGCCGACGATCAGCAGCAGGGGCTTCCAGGCAATGCTGCCGATCGGATCGCCACCGGCCGATTCGATCGTCAAGGCCTTGAACAGCACCAGCGCCCCGAGCAGGGCCAGCAGCACCCCCAGGCCGAAGGGGAAGTAACCGGGGCCGGGGCGGGCCGAGGAGCCAAAGCTGTATTCGGTGGACCCCCAGGCGAAGGCAATGCCCACCAGCAAGAACATCAGCCCCGACCAGAAGTCTCTCTGGCTCTTGATCTTCATAGCGAATCCTCGCGTCGATATCTTTGACGCGCGATTCTAGGCAGCGGGGGTGCCCCGCCCTGTGTGGTTTCCACGTAAGGAGAAACAGCCTGTCAGCCTTCCCATTAGCCTTCCCACTGCGGGGTGCTGCGCAGCACCTCGTCCAGTGTGGTCATGCCCTCGGCCACCTTCATCGCGCCGGCCAGGCGCAGTGGGCGCAGGCCCTCCTGCACCGCCACGCGGCGCATCGCCGAGGTGTCGGTGACCGGATGCAGATGCGCTTTCACCCCCTCGCTGAGGGTCAGCAGCTCGTACAGGCCGGCGCGGCCGCGGAAGCCGGTGTTGCGGCATTCCAGGCAGCCCACCGGCTGGTAGGGCTTGACGCCGCCATTCATGCGCCAATGCTTGAGCATGTCGTTGAGGCTGTCGCGCGTCACCGCCGGATCGGGCTTCTTGCAATGCACGCACAGGGTGCGCACCAGGCGCTGCGCCAGCACGCCGATCACGGTGGCATTGATCAGGTAGCTGGGCACGCCCAGGTCGGTGAGGCGGGTGATGGCCGAGACGGCATCGTTGGTGTGCAGGGTGCTGAACACCAGGTGGCCGGTCAGCGAGGCCTGGATCGCCATCTCGGCCGTCTCCAGATCGCGGATCTCGCCCACCATGATGATGTCCGGGTCCTGCCGCATCAGCGCGCGCAGGCCCTCGGCAAAGCCGAAGTCCAGCGCCGTCTGCACCTGGGTCTGGTTGAAGGCCGGCTCGATCATCTCGATCGGGTCCTCCACGGTACAGACGTTCACCTCCTCGGTGGCCAGGCGCTTGAGCGTCGAGTACAGGGTGCTGGTCTTGCCGCTGCCGGTCGGGCCGGTCACCAGGATGATGCCGTGGGGCTGGGCGGTGAGGCGGTTCCAGCGCTCCGCGTCGTGGGCGGTGAAGCCGAGCTGGTCGAGGTCCTTGACGGCGGTATCGGGGTCGAAGATGCGCATCACCATCTTCTCGCCGAAGGCGGTGGGCAGGGTCGAGAGCCGCATTTCCACTTCGTCGCCGGCGGGGTTGCGCGTCTTGATGCGGCCGTCCAGCGGGCGGCGGCGCTCCACCACGTCCATGCGGCCCAGCAGCTTGATGCGCGAGGTCATCGCGCTCATCACCGAGGGCGGCAGCTGGTAGACGGTGTGCAGCACGCCGTCGATGCGGAAGCGGATCACGCCCATCTCGCGGCGCGGCTCGAGGTGGATATCGCTGGCGCGCTGGTCGAAGGCGTACTGCCACAGCCAGTCCACCACCTGCACCACGCCCTGGTCATTGGCATCCAGCTGCTTGTTGCTGCGGCCCAGCTCCACCAGCTGCTCGAAGCTGGAGACCTGGGTCACCTCGCCGGTCTTGGTGGCGGCACGCACCGAGCGCGCCAGGGTGAAGAACTCGGTGGTGTAGCGCGCAATCTCCAGCGGGCTGGCGATCACCAGCTTGATGCTCTTGCGCGTGTGCGATTCGATCTGCGCCACCCAGGCGGTGTCGAAGGGCTCGGAGGTGGCGATGGTCACGTCCGTCAGGCCCACCATCACCGGCAGGCAGCGCTTGGCCTCGGCATAGCCCACCGACATCACATCGGCGATGCGGCCCACGTCCACCTTGAGCGGGTCGATGCGCAGATAGGGCAGCTTCAGGTGCGCGGCCAGCCATTCGGAGAGGGCATCCACATCCAGCGGCTTGCCATTGGCCACCCGCGTCAGCCCCGCATGGCCCAGGCGCACCAGCGGATGCAGGGAGCTGTCGCCCGCCGCGAAGCGCTGCTCGGTGCGCAGCACCTGCGCCTCGTCGATCACGCCATCCTCGCGCAGCCAGTGCAGCAGCTTGCGCCACTCCAGACGCCCGGCCGGCGGGGCCGCCGCAGCGCCCGTGGCGGCCGGGCCGGCCGGGACCGAGTCGCTGCCGCTCTTGCTGCTGCTGTGCTTGCTGCTGTTCATGTCTGGGGCTCGGCCACGAGCTGGTTGATGATGGACAGGGGCAGCGGCCTCACCAGGCGCAGCCATTTGCGCGCCGGCAAGTCGTACTGCGACTCGATGGTAGCCGCTCGGCGCTCGAGTTCCTCGCGCTCCGGCACCTGCACGCCGCGCGCCGCCACCACGATGGTATTGCCCTCCTTGGTGGGCGCCAGGCTCCACACCTGGTTGCTGCCGAACACCTTGGCAATACGCGCCGCGCTGCGCGCAAAGCTGGCATCGCGGCCGAACAGGTTCACCGTCATCAGCCCGCCGTCGGCCAGCAGGCCGCGGCAATGCGCGTAAAAGGCCTCGTCGTCCAGCACCGGCGAGGCGGCGTCGTGGTCGTAGAGGTCCACATTCAGCACCTGCACGGTCTGCAGGCGCTCGGGCTCGGTCACCCAGCGCGCGGCGTCCTCGTTGTAGACGGTCAGGCGCGCGTCGTCCTCGGGCAGGTGGAACCAGGCGCGGCAGGCCGAGATCACCGTCGGGTTGATCTCCACCGCGCTGGTGCGCATGCGCAGCACCTTGTGGCAGAAGCGCGTGATCGCGGCGGCGCCCAGGCCCAGCTGCACCGCATGGCCCTGGCGCAGCTCGGCGCTGTCGCGCCACAGCATCCAGGCCATCATGCGCTGCACATATTCCAGCTCCAGCGCCTGGGGCTTGCGGATGCGCATGGCGCCCTGCACCCAGATGCTGTCCAGGTGCAGAAAGCGCACGCCGTCGAATTCGCTCAGCGTGGCCGGCGTCCAGGTGCGGGCGCTCTTGCCCGTCTTCAGCTTGCCGCTCATTGCTTGGCCACCCATTCGCGCACCGCGGCCAGCATCGCGTCGAGCCGGCGGCGGTCGAGCAGCCGGCCCTGCGTGACGACGGCCTCGATCTGGCGCGTCGCCGCGATGTCGGCCAGCGGATCGGCGCGCAGCACGACGATGTCGGCCACCTTGCCGGCGGCCAGCGCACCATGCTGTTCGAGCTTGCCGAGAAAGCGCGGCCCGGCGATCAGCGACGACGCCAGCGCCTGCTGCGGCGTCAGGCCGTTCTTCACATAGAGGGCCAGCTCGTCGTGCAGCGCCTGGCCCGGGTAGTCGAAGGAGTTCAGGAAGCCGGCGTCGGTGCCGGCGACGATGGCCACGCCCTCCTGCGCCAGCAGGGGCAGCAGCGCGGCCGCCTTCTCGTAGTTGGCATGCCGGTAGGCAATCGCCTCCGGGCCGTCCAGCGCCGCGCGCTTGACGCGCCAGTCGTAGGTCTGACGCAGCTTCGGGCCGATGTACTGCAGGTAGGCATCGCGCGCGTGGTCGTCCTGGTCCAGGTAGGCGGTGATGCGGATCACCGACAGCGTCGGCACGACGGCCGTGCCGCGCGCGGCCAGGCGGCGGAAGGCGGCGCGCGCGGTCGCTTCGTCGAACGTGGCCAGGCTCTGCTCGGCCGCCGCGCGGCCGGTGATCGCGCCGCTGACGACCTGGGCCGTCAGCTCGGCCTCGCGCGGCGTGGCGGCGCGCAGCAGGTAGGGTATGTGCTCGACCGTGCCCAGGCCCGCCTCCGCCGCCTGGTCCAGCGTCACCTGCGCATGCAGGTGGGCCGAGCTCGGCAGGCCGCGCGCCCTCGCCTGGCGCAGCGCGTCGAGGTAGATGTCGGCGCGCATCGTGTTCTCGGTGATCTTGACGAAGTCGGCCTTGGCCGCCTTCAGCCGGTCCAGCGCCTGGCCCACCTCTTCGGGCGTGCCCACCTCCTGCGTGCCCTTCCAGAGCGGTTTGTAGCCCTCGAGCTTGGCCCCCGAGGCCAGGATCGTCGGGCCCAGCAGCGTCCTGGCGGCGATCTCGTCGCGCCACTGCAGCACGGTGTCGCTGAGATCGCCGGCGCAGTCGCGCACGGTCGTGATGCCATGGGCCAGGTACAGGGGCAGCAGCTGCTTGTTCTCGTCGATCAGCTCGGCGCCGCCGCCGAAATGCACATGGTTGTCCCACAGCCCGGGAATCAGGTAGCGCCCCTTCAGGCTCAGCGTGCGGCTTGCCTTGTAGGCGCCGAGCCGGCGCTGGTCGACGACGGCGACGATGCGGTCGCCGCGCGTGACCACCGCCTGGCCCCGCAGCAGGCGGCCGCCTGCCACGTCGACGACGGTGGCGTCGCGCAGGACCAGGTCGACCTTCTGCGGCGCGGCGCCGGCCTGCCCCGCCCAGGCCGCCAGCGCGGCCACCAGCAATTTCTTCATCGGCAACATCTCGGAACTACTTTCTCAGTCGCCCAGCGCGCGCCAGGCCTTCAGCTTGTCATCGTAGGCCATCGTGTAGGCCGGGCTCGACGAGGGCAGGTTCAACACGCGCCAGCGTGCGCGGCTCGCCCCCAGCTGACGCAGCCCCAGCCGCGCGGCCGTGCCGCCATTGAAGCCAATCGTCTCGAGCCGCGGCAGCTCGGCCAGCAAGGCGCTCAGGTCGCTGGTCCGCGGCTCGCGGATGCTGCTGTCGAGGCTGCCCTCGCGCTCGGTCTCGGTGATCACGTCCCACAGCGCGACCTGGCGCGCGCGCAGCCGCTCGAGCCGCGCCGCGTAGGCCAGGCCGGCCAGATCCTCGCCCAGCACATCGCCGAGCAGGCGCCAGAACTGGTTGCGCGGGTGGCCGTAATACTGCTGCGCCTGCAACGAGGCGACACTGGGGAAGCTGCCCAGCAGCAGCAGGCGCGCCGACGGCGTCCAGATAGGGGCCAGACCCACTAGACGCGGGCCCTCGCCTGCCCGTGCAATCGGAGCCAGCGTCTCATTTCTTTCAAAGGGAGTTTTCTGCAAATGAATACCGCCGCAAATACCGAAGCCATCTGGCATTTTCTCAGCACCCAGGGGGCCGACTTCGGGCTCAAGATCCTGGCGGCCCTGGCCGCCTGGGTGGTGGGCCGCTGGCTCATCAACCTGCTGGTGCGCGTCTTCACCGCCGCGCTGGAGCGCGGCAAGCGCATCGACTCCACGCTCTCCACCTATCTGCGCTCCATCCTCACGGTGCTCCTGAACATCGTGCTGGTGCTGGCGATCCTGGACATCTTCGGCATCCAGACCACCTCGTTTGCCGCCCTGCTGGCCGGCGCGGGCCTGGCGATCGGCACCGCCTGGGGCGGCCTGCTGACCCATTTCGCGGCCGGCGTCTTCATGCAGGTGCTGCGCCCCTTCAAGGTGGGCGACTTCGTGCAGGTGGGCGGCGTGGTCGGCACCGTCACCGAGATCGGCCTGTTCGGCACCACCGTGACCACGCCGGACAATGTGCAGACCATCGTCGGCAACAACAAGATCTTCTCGGACACGATCCAGAACTTCTCCACCCTGCCGCATCGCCGCGTCGATTGCGTGGCCAAGGTGGCCAACTCGGTGGACCCGCTGGACGCGATCGCGCGCCTGCGCAGCGCCGTGGCCGCGATCCCGAACGTCAAGGCCACACCGGCCCCCGACATCGAGATCATGAGCTTCACCCCCGAGGGCCCGCTGCTGTGCGTGCGCCCCTACGCCCACACCGACCACTACTGGCAGGTCTACTTCGACACCCACAAGGCGGTGGTGGCGACCTTCGGCGCGGCCGGCTATCCGGTGCCCGAAACGCCGATCACGCCGCGGAATCGCTAAGGCAGGCGCGCTAGGTCAAACGCGGCAAGGCCGCGCGCACATTCGCGCTGGTGATGGCCGCCGTCTGCGCCGGCGTCCAGCCGCGCAGCGCCGCCAGGCTCTGCGCAATGCGCGGCAGCTCGGCCGGCTCGTTGCGTGCGCGCTCGCCGGCGGCGCGTTGCTCGATCGTCCTGTAGAGCCAATGCGGCGGGATGTCCGGTGCATCGGTTTCCAGCACCAGGGCCGGCTCGGGCAGCTCGGCCGCCAAGCGACGGATCTGCAGGGAGCGATCAAAGGTCAGCGTGCCGCCAAAGCCCAGCTTGAAGCCCAGTTCGACAAAGGCCGCCGCCTGCTGGGCGCTGCCGTTGAACGCATGGGCAATGCCGCCGCGCACGCCAACGCGCCGCAGGCCGGCCAACAGCTGATCGGCGCTGCGCCGCACATGCAGAATCACCGGCAGCTCGAAGCGCCGCGCCAGCTTCAACTGCTCCAGATAGAAATGCTGCTGGCGCTGGACGTCGATGCCGGGCACAAAGAAGTCCAGCCCGATCTCGCCCACCGCCACCAAGCGAGGGTCGCCATGATGCTGCTCCAGCGCCTCGGCCAACAGGGTCAGGTCTTGCTCGCCGGCCCGCATCACATACAGGGGATGGATGCCCAGCGCGTAGACATAGTCGTGCTGGTGGGCAAGGTCGCGCACGCCCTCGAAGTTCGCGGCCGCTACGGCCGGAATCACGATCTGCGCCACGCCCGCCGCCCTTGCGCGCGCCACCACCGCCTCACGATCCGCGTCGAACTCCGGCGCGTCCAGATGGCAGTGGCTGTCGATCCACACTAGCGGAACACCACCGTGCGGTTGCCGTTCATCAGCACGCGGTGCTCGGCATGCCATTGGATCGCGCGGGCCAGGGTCACGCACTCCACGTCGCGGCCGATCGCCACCAGCTGCTCGGGCGGCATGCTGTGGTCGATGCGCGCCACCTCCTGCTCGATGATGGGGCCCTCGTCCAGGTGCGAGGTCACATAGTGGGCGGTAGCACCGATCAGCTTGACGCCGCGCTCATGCGCCTGGTGGTAGGGCTTGGCGCCCTTGAAGCTGGGCAGGAAGCTGTGGTGGATGTTGATGGCCCGGCCCGAGAGGTACTCGCACAGCGCGGGCGAGAGGATCTGCATATAGCGCGCCAGCACCACCAGGTCGATGCGGTTCTCCTCGATCACCTCGCGGATCTTGCGCTCCTGGGCCTGCTTCTGCTCCTCGCTGGCATTGAGCAGCGGGAAGTGGTGGAACGGGATGTTGTGCGAGGCCGCGAGTTGGTAGAAGTCGCGGTGGTTGGAGACGATGGCCGGGATCTCGATCGGCAGATGGTTGGTCTGCACGCGGAACAGCAGGTCGTTGAGGCAATGGCCCAGCTTGGAGACCAAGAGCAGCACGCGCGTCTTGGCGGCGCTGGCCACCAGCTCCCAGTCCATCTGCAGGCGCTCGGCATGGCCTGCAAAGGCCTGGCGCAGCGCCTGGGCCTCCACCGGGCGGGCGCATTCGAACTCGATGCGCATGAAGAAGCGCTGGTGCGCCGCGTCGCCATGCTGGGCCGAGGTGAGGATGTTGCCGCCCTGCTCCAGCAGAAAGCCGGTGACGGTGTGCACGATGCCGGGCTGGTCGGGGCAGCTGAGCTTGAGGATGAAGCGGGTGGTCATGCGCGGATGCTACTGCAGCGCCGCGGTAGCAAGCCCGCCGGCCAGGTTCAAACGGGTTTCACATTGGGCCGCCAGGCCCTGGTCGTGGGTCACCATCACAAAGGCGGTGCCCTGCTCGCGCGCCATCGCCAGCATCAGCTCGAACACCGCCTGCGCGGTGCCGCGGTCCAGATTGCCGGTGGGCTCGTCGGCCAGCACGCAGGCCGGCTTGGTGACCAGGGCGCGCGCGATCGCCACGCGCTGGCGTTCGCCGCCCGAGAGTTCGCCGGGGCGGTGCGCCACGCGTGCGCCCAGGCCGACGCGTGCCAGCATCGCCGCGGCCACCTCGCGCGCCTGGGCCAGTGGCATGCGGCGGATGCGCAGCGGCATGGCGACGTTGTCCACCGCGCTGAACTCGGGCAGCAGGTGGTGGAACTGGTAGACAAAGCCCAGATGCTGGTTGCGCCACTCGCCGCGCGCGGTCTCGCTCAGGCCCGCCAGGTCCTGCCCCATCAGGCTGACGCGGCCGGCGCTGGGCTGGTCCAGCCCGCCCAGCAGATGCAGCAAGGTGCTCTTGCCCGAACCCGAGGCGCCGACGATGGCCAGGGTCTGGCCACGCCGCACCGTCAGGTCCACGCCCGCCAGCACCTGCACGTTCAGGCCGCCCTCGCTGAAACGCTTCCCCAGCCCCAGCCCCTGCAGCACGATGCTCGGCTCATTCATAACGCAGCGCCTCCGCAGGTTGCACGCGGCTGGCGCGCCAGCTGGGGTAGAGCGTGGCCAGGAAGGCTAGGATCAGGGAGGTGATGGCGATGGGCACGATGTCGCCCGACTGCGGGTCGCTGGGCATGCGGGTGATCATGTAGATGCTGCCGGGCAGGAACTGGGTGTTGAGCAGGCTCTCGATGGCCGGCACGATCACGTCCAGATTGAAGGCCACCAGCAGACCCAGGCCCACGCCCGAGAGCGTGCCGATCACGCCCGAGGCGGCGCCCTGCACCATGAAGATGCTCATGATGGAGCGCGGGCTGGCGCCCAGGGTACGCAGGATGGCGATGTCGGCCTGCTTGTCGGTCACCGTCATCACCAGGGTGGAGACCAGGTTGAAGGCCGCCACCGCAACGATCAGGGTCAGGATGATGCCCATCATGCGTTTCTCGACCTGCACCGCGTCGTACCAGTTGGCATTGGTGCGGGTCCAGTCGCGCACGCGGATCTCGGGGCCCATGCTGCGCGCGAGCTGGTCGGCCACCTGGCGCGCCTCGTGCACATCGCGCAGCTTCAGCTGCACACCGGTGGGCCCGGCCACCTTGAAGAACTTGGCGGCATCGGCCACATGGATCAACGCCATGCCGCTGTCGTACTCGTAGTGGCCGGCGTTGAACACGCCGACCAGGGTGAAGGTCTTCAGCCGCGGCGTCACGCCCACCGGCGAGACATCGCCGCTGGGCGCCACCACGGTGATCTTGTCGCCCTCGGCCACGCCCAGCTGGCGCGCCAGCTCGATGCCCAGCACGATGCCCCAGGCGCCGGGCTTCAGGCGCGCCAGCGCGCCATCCTTGAGCTGCGCCGCCAGCGGGGTGACGCCGGCCTCCTCGGCCGGCGAGATGCCGCGCACGATGGCGCCGCGCATGTCCTCGCCACGCGCGATCAGCACCTGCGAGGCCACGAAGGGCGCCGCCGCCACCACGGCCGGGTTCTCGCGCGCCTTGGCGGCCGTGGCCTGCCAGTCGGCCAGGCCTTCGCCCTGGTAGGAGAGCAGCTCCACATGCGAGATCACCGACAGCATGCGGTCGCGCACCTCCTTCTGGAAGCCGTTCATCACCGAGAGCACGATGATCAGCGCCGCCACGCCCAGGGCGATGCCCAGCACCGAGACGCCGGAGATGAAGGAGATGAAGCGGTTGCGCCGCCCGCCGCGGCCGGCGCGGGTGTAGCGCCAGCCGACTTGCAGTTCATAAGGCCAGTTCATAGAGGGCGGATGCTAACTGACGGGTCAGTGCGCCTCGTCCCAGTTGCTGCCCACGCCCACCTCGGCCAGCAGCGGCACCTTGAGCCGGGCCACCCCGGCCATCAGCGCCGGCACCTGGGCCTTCACCCAGTCCAGCTCGGCATCGGGCACCTCGAACACCAGCTCGTCGTGCACCTGCATGACGATGCGGGTCTGCTTGCCCTGTTGGTCCAGCGCCGCCTGCACCGCGATCATGGCGAGCTTGATCAGGTCGGCCGCCGTGCCCTGCATGGGCGCGTTGATCGACTGGCGCTCGGCACCGGCCTTGCGCGGGCCGTTGCCGCCCTTGATCTCGGGCAGATAGATGCGGCGGCCGAACAGGGTCTCCACATAACCCAGCTCGGCGGCGCGTGCCTTGGTATCGTCCATATAGCGCTTCACGCCGGCAAAGCGGGTGAAGTAGCGGTCGATATAGTCCTTGGCGGCCTTCTGCTCGATGCCCAGCGATTGCGCCAGGCCGAAGGCGCCCATGCCGTAGATGAGGCCGAAGTTGATGGTCTTGGCATAGCGGCGCTGCTCGGTCGTGACCTCATTCACCGGGGTGCCGAACACCTCGCTGGCGGTGGCGCGGTGCACGTCCATGCCCTCGCCGAAGGCGCGCAGCAGGCCCGGGTCCTCGCTGATATGGGCCATGATGCGCAGCTCGATCTGCGAATAGTCAGCGCTCACGATGTGATGCCCGGCCGGCGCCACAAAGGCCTCGCGCACGCGCCGGCCCTCGGCGGTGCGGATGGGGATGTTCTGCAGATTCGGGTCGTTGCTGGAGAGCCGGCCTGTCACCGCCACCGCCTGCGCATAGTTGGTGTGCACGCGGCCGGTCTGGGCGTTCACCATCAGCGGCAGCTTGTCGGTATAGGTGCTCTTGAGCTTGGCCAGGCCCCGGTACTCGAGGATCTTGGCCGGCAGCGGATAGTCGGCCGCCAGCTTGTCCAGCACCTCCTCGTCGGTGGAGGGCGCGCCGGTGGCGGTCTTCTTCACCACCGGCAGGCCCAGCTTGGTGAAGAGGATCTCGCCGATCTGCTTGGGGCTGCCCATATTGAAGGGCTGGCCGGCGATCGTGTAGGCCTCCTGCTCGATCAGCACCAGGCGCTGCGCCAGCTCATGGCTTTGCGCCTGCAGGCGCGCGGCGTCGATCAGCACGCCGTTGCGCTCGATGCGCGCCAGCAGGGCCGAGACGGGCATCTCGATCTGCTCGTAGACATAGCTCAGCCCGGCCTCGGCCCGCAGCTTCGGCGCCAGCAGCTCGTGCACCTGCAAGCACATGTCCGAGTCTTCGCTGCTGTATTCGGCGGCCTTGGCCACGTCCACCTGGGCAAAGGGGATCTGGTGCACGCCCTTGCCGCACAGGTCCTCGTAGCTCAGGCCGGCGCGGCCCAGATAGCGCTCGCCCAGGGCGCCCAGGCCATGGGTCTTGTGCGCCTCCAGCACATAGCTCTGCAGCATGGTGTCGTGCGCATAGCCGGCCACCGCGATGCCGTGGTTGGCCAGCACATGGGTGTCGTACTTGATGTTCTGGCCCAGCTTCTTCTTGCCGGCATCCTCGAACCAGGGCTTCAGCCGCGCCAGCACCTCGTCCAGCGGCAGCTGCGCGGGCGCGTCCGGCCCGGCATGGCGCAAGGGGATGTAGCAGGCCTCGCCGGGCTTGACGCTGAAGGACAGGCCGACGATGTGCGCCTGCATGCCGTCCAGGCTGTCGGTCTCGGTATCGAGCGCGGTGAGCGCGGCGGCGTTCAAGCGGGCCAGCCAGGCGTCGAACTGTTCCCAGTTCAGCACCGTGTCGTAGCGCTTGGCGACGGCAGCCGCCGGCGGCGCGTCGGCAAACATGTCCTGCGTGCCCTGCATGCTCTGAACGAGCGGCGCGGGCTTGGCGGCAGCCGCTGCCCCACCCTCCAGCTCGCGCAGCCAGGTCTTGAAGCCGTAGCGCTTGTAAAAATCCTGCAGCGCGGCCTGGTCCACCGCCTTCAGCGCCAGCGCGTCAAGCGCCGGCCAGCCGGGCACATGGCCGCTCAGATCGCAATCCAGCACCACGGTGACGAGCTTGCGGCCCATCGGCAGCCAGTCCAGGGCCTTGCGCAGGTTCTCGCCGGCCACGCCCTTGATCTGGTCGGCGCTGGCGATCACGCCGTCCAGCGAGCCGTATTCGGCAATCCATTTGGCAGCGGTCTTGGGGCCCACCTTCTCCACGCCGGGCACGTTGTCCACGGTGTCGCCCATCAGGCTGAGGTAATCGATGATGCGGTCCGGCGCCACGCCGAACTTGGCCAGCACGCCGGCCTCGTCGAGGCGCTCGGGCGGCTTGCTCATGGTGTTGATGAGGCTGACGTCGGCCGTCACCAGCTGGGCCAGGTCCTTGTCGCCGGTGGCGATCACCACACGGTGGCCGCTCTCGGCGCCCAGCCTGGCGAGCGTGCCGATGGCGTCGTCGGCCTCGATGCCGGGCACTTCCAGCACCGGCCAGCCCAGCAGCTTCACCACCTCGTGGATCGGCGCGATCTGCTCGCGCAGCGCATCGGGCATGGGGGCGCGCTGGGCCTTGTACTCGGGGTACCACGCGTCGCGGAAGGTCGGGCCCTTGGCATCGAAGACGCAGGCCGCGTGCTCGGCGCCCACATCCTCGCGCAGTTTCTTCATCATCGCCACCAGGCCGTGCACCGCCCCGGTGGGCTGGCCCTCGGGGCCGCGCAGATCGGGCAGGGCGTGGTAGGCGCGGTAGAGGAAGCTGGAACCGTCGACCAGCAGCAGGATGGGTTTGTCGCTCATGGGAGGCATTGTCACGCAGGCTCTAGAATCCCCGCATGAGCACCGCGCATTCACACGAGACCGCCGAGCGTCCCTTCCACAGCCAGGGACGGCGCAGCGCAACCCATGAGGCTTGCCGTATCGTGATGCTTGGTCTGCTGATGTCGCTGGGCGCCACCGCGCCCCATGCCGAGCCGGCCCCCGATGCCAAGGTCGAACGCAGCGTGATCGAAGACGACGCGGTGCGCGTGGAAGAGCTGCGCGAGCGCGGCCAGACCCGCCAGGTAACGGTGCACAACAAGGGCAGCAAGGCCCCCGCCTACGAGATCCTGATGGGCGATGGCAGCCGCGATCTGTCGCAAGGCCCGGGCTCGACGCGCGGCGCCGCCGGGCAGCGCGTCTGGCGCCTGCTGGATTTCTGAGCCCCCGCGCGCCGCGCGGCTCACACCTATTTCTTTCTCCTTCATGGCTGTATTCACCGAAGTCACGCAGGCCGAGGCGCAAGCCCTGCTGAGCCGTCTGGACCTGGGCACCCTCAGCTCGCTGCGCGGCATCACCGCCGGCATCGAGAACACCAATTACTTCGTCAGCAGCGAGCGCGGCGACTATGTGCTGACGGTGTTCGAGCGCCTGTCCTTCGAGCAACTGCCCTTCTATCTGCGCCTGATGCAGCATCTGGCGCGCAAGGGCGTGGCCGTGCCCGACCCGCAGGCCGACGCCACGGGCGAGATCCTGCACAGCATCCAGGGCAAGCCGGCCGCGGTGGTGAACCGCCTGCGCGGCGGCCACCAGCTGGCGCCCGACCTGTTCCATTGCGAGCAGGTGGGCGCGGGTCTGGCGCGCATGCATCTGGCGGGTCAGGACTTCCCGCTGCAACAGGCCAATCTGCGCGGCCTGGCCTGGTGGCGCGAGACCGTGCCGGTGGTACTGCCCTATCTGGACGCGCCCCAAGCCGAGCTGATAGGCGCCGAGCTGAGCTTCCAGAACGCGCTGGCCGCCTCCGCCGAAGTTGCCGAGCTGCCGCGCGGCCCCATCCATGCCGACCTGTTCCGCGACAACGTCATGTTCGACGGCCTGCCCGGCCGCGAGCGCCTGAGCGGCTTCTTCGATTTCTACTTCGCCGGCGTCGACAGCTTCCTGTTCGACCTCTCGGTCTGCATCAACGACTGGTGCATCGATCTGGCCAGCGGCCGCCTCGACGAGCAGCGCGCCCAGGCCTTCGTGAACGCCTACGAGAGCGTGCGGCCGCTGAGCGGCGCCGAGCACCGCCTGTTGCCGGGCATGCTGCGTGCCGCGGCGCTGCGCTTCTGGATCTCGCGCCTGTGGGACTTTCACCTGCCGCGCGACGCCGCCCTGCTCAAGCCCCATGACCCGACGCATTTCGAGCGGGTACTGCGCGCGCGCATTGCCGAGCCCTGGCACGCCTTGAAGGATTGATAACCTTGAGTGCTTCTTCGTCTTCGATGATCCTGCATCTGCAAACCGTGCCGGCGCGCAACGGCGCGCTGTGGGTGCGGCATGGCCTGAAGGTGTTCCAGCGCAAGCCGCTGGCGCTCACCGGCCTGTTCGGCATCTTCATGTTCCTGGGCTTTGCGCTGATGCTGGTCCCGGCGCTGGGCCCGCTGCTGCTGCTGGCCACGCTGCCGCTGGTGTCGCTGGGCTTCATGCTGGCCACCCACCAGGTGCTGCAGGCGCAGACCCCCACCGTGGCGGTGTTCGTCGCGCCGCTGCAGCTGACGCCGGAACGCCGCCGCACCCAGCTCACGCTGGGCGCCGCCTATGCGCTGGCCACCGTGGCCATCATGTTCTTCAGCGACTGGGTCGACGGCGGCAGCTTTGCCGCCCTGCAGGAGCTGCTGGGCAAGGGCGGCGATGTGGACGAGGCCGCGCTGGAGGCCGCGCTGGCCGAGCCGCGCCTGCTGTGGGGCGCGGTGACGCGCCTGGGCCTGGCCACCCTGCTCTCGATTCCCTTCTGGCACGCGCCGGCCCTGGTGCACTGGGGCGGCCAGGGCGCGCTGCAGGCGCTGTTCTCCAGCACCCTGGGCGTGTGGCGCAACAAGACCGCCTTCGCGCTCAGCGCGGCATGCTGGGGCGGCCTGGCGCTGGGTTTCAGCTCGCTGCTGACCCTGGTGCTGTCGCTGCTGGGCCTGGGCAAGCTGCTGCCGATGCTGATGCTGCCGGCCGGCCTGATGCTCTCGACCATGTTCTACAGCTCGCTGTACTTCACCTTCGTCGACTGCTTCATGTTCGGCGCACCGCGCGATCTGCTCAGCGAGAAGCGCTGAGCCTCCCCCTGCGCCTCGCGCTGCTTCCCACTTCCGACGGCCCCGGCAACCCCGGGGCCGTTTTTCTTGGCGGGCGCATTCATCGTCCTGACATACCGAGTTCCTACAGTCGCGCCGCGGCCGGGGCCCTGTGCTCCGGCATTCAGTTGACGACCTTAGAACCGGAAGCCAGACCATGTCCAAGCCTACCCATCCCACCCGCCGCCAGGCCCTGAAGTTCCTGGGCACTCCGCTGATGCTGCCCCTGGGCGGCCTTGCTGCCGCCAGCCTGAGCGCCTGCGGTGGTGGCGATGACGACGCGCCGGTGCCCACGCCCGCGCCGGTGATCTTCAGCTCGGCCAGCTTCGCCGCCATGGCCGCCCCCAGCCTGGCGGTCCCGGCCGACATGGCCAAGACCCTGGTGGCCTCCAGCCTGGACGTGACCCTCAGCGACGGCAGCAAGCAGAGCTTCAAGCTGGCCTACCAGGCCTTCTTCCTGACCGGCGACCTGGTGCCGGACGGCAAGGGCGGTACCGTGCAGGCCGGCGCCTACTTCGACATCAACAACAAGCCCATCATCGACACCACGGTGGCCGGCAAGGAACGCCAGTTCTTCTCCGACTCGCCCGACGGCACCTCGCTCTTGAGCCTGCCTAACGCCTCGGTGACGGGCATCAAGGGCAAGCCGGTGTTCGCCGTGGTGCAGTTCGAATACACCACCTGGGCGCAGGACGGCAAGACCGATATGTATGGCAAGCTGCCCTCGCCCATCGCCGTGCTGACGCTGGACCAGGACCAGGCCACCGGCAAGCTGAGCCTGGTGAAGTACCACAACGTCGACACCTCCTCGGCCCATGGCCTGTGGATCACCTGCGGCTCCAGCCTCTCGCCCTGGGGCACCCATCTCTCCAGCGAAGAGTACGAGCCCGACGCCTTCACGATCGCCGCCAACACCATGTTCAAGGCCTTCAGCAAGAACACCTTCGGCGACGAGAGCAAGGCCAACCCCTACCACTACGGCCACCTGCCCGAGGTCAGCGTCAATCCCGACGGCACCGGCACGATCAAGAAGCACTACTGCCTGGGCCGCATCTCGCACGAGTTGATCCAGGTGATGCCCGACAACCGCACGGCCATCATGGGCGACGACGCCACCAACGGCGGCTTCTTCATGTTCGTGGCCGACAAGGAGAAGGACCTCGCCGCTGGCAGCCTCTACGTGGCCAAGTTCGGCGCCGGCTTCTCCCTCGACCCGGCCGCCGCCGGTGCGCCGCTGAACTGGATCAAGCTCGGTGCCGCCACCAGCGCCGAGATCGAAAAGCTGGCCGACACGCTCAAGCCCACCGACATCATGGAGGTCTCGACCACCGACCCCAAGGATGCCTCCTTCACCAAGATCTATCTGGGCGGCAAGCAGCAATGGGTCAAGCTCAAGCCCGGCATGGAAAAGGCCGCCGCCTTCCTTGAGACGCACCGCTACGCGGCCCTGATGGGCGGCACCATGGCCTTCACCAAGATGGAAGGCACGACGGTCAACATCAAGGACAAGATCGCCTACTCGGCGCTGCAGAACATGCAGAGCTCCATGGTCAAGGGCAACGCCGCCTGGAACGAGGCCTATGGCATCACGCTGGACAAGGCGCTCAACGCCGGCGGCGTGCTGGCCCACACCCTGAGCGCGGGCCAGAAGGATACGGCCGGCGCCGCCATCGCGAGCGACTGGGTGCCCTCGCTGACCAAGACCCTGCTGGTGGGCGAGGACATCGCTGCCGACGCACTGGGCAATCTGGCCAACCCCGACAAGATCGGCGCGCCCGACAACCTCAAGTTCTCGGAAAAACTGCGCACCCTCTTCATCGGCGAGGACAGTAGCTACCACGTCAACAACTTCGTGTGGGCCTACAACGTCGACACCAAGACGCTGAGCCGCCTGGCCTCCATGCCCTCGGGCGCCGAGGCCACCGGCCTGGGCGTGGTGGACGATCTGAATGGCTGGACCTATATCACCAGCAACTTCCAGCATCCCGGCGACTGGAGCGCCACCCTGCACGCCAAGGTGCAGGCCACGCTGGACCCGCTGGTGCGCGCCAACTACAAGGACCGCTTCGGCGCCGCCGTCGGCTACCTGACGGCGGAAGCCACCAGCGTGAAGCTCAACAAGCTGTAAAGCTGCACCCGCGACATGCGACGGGCGCCCATAATGGGCGCCCGTTTGTCATTCGCTGCACCGACCATGAAAGCCCCGCTCGCCATTGCCGCCACAGGCCTCGCCGCATGCCTGGCATTGAGCGGCTGCGCCGTCGTCAGCGTGGCCGGCACGGTGGTGAGCACCACGGTCTCGGTGGCCTCCACCGTGGTCACCACCGGGGTCAAGGTCACCGGCAAGGTGGTTGAAAAGACCGTGGACGTGGTGACAGGCGGCGAGCCGGCGCCCGCCAAGTAGCGATCGATCGATCAATCGATCGGTGTCAGCTTGGCCACCGCCAGCGCCAGCCACTTCATGCCGTGGCGGCCGAAGTTGACTTGCGCGCGCGCATCCTGGCCGCTGCCTTCCAGCGTCACCAGCACGCCCTCGCCGAACTTGTTGTGGAACACGCCCTTGCCGACGCGCAGGCCGCCGTACTCGTTGCCGACCTTCTGCGCCGCCGCCTGCTTCATGGTCTGCGGCACCGGCGGCACATAGGGCGCCCTGGCTGCTGTTGATGTCTCGACACGGCCCGCGCCCACCATGGACTTGAGGCCGGAGCCGCGCTCCCAGGCGCTCTGGTACTCGCGTGCAAAGCCCGAGCCGAAGCCCTGGTTGCGCGGCGTCAGCCATTTCAGCGCGGCCTCGGGCAGTTCCTCGAGGAAGCGGCTCTTCACGTTGTAGCGCGTCTGCCCGTGCAGCATACGGGTCTGGCTGAAGCTCAGGTAGAGGCGCTGGCGCGCGCGCGTGATCGCCACATACATCAGGCGCCGCTCTTCCTCCAGGCCGTCGCCGTCGGCGAGCGAGTTCTCGTGCGGGAACAGGCCCTCTTCCAGGCCGGTGATGAAGACGGCGTCGAACTCCAGGCCCTTGGCCGAATGCACCGTCATCAACTGGATCGCGTCCTGGCCCGCCTGGGCCTGGTTGTCGCCGGCCTCCAGCGAGGCATGCGTCAGGAAGGCCGCCAGCGGCGACATGATCTCGCCGGTCTCGGCATCCGGCGTCACCGCCGCGGCGGCCACCGCATTGGGCAGGCCCTCGGCGATGGCGCCCGGCGCGAGTTCGTCGACGGGCAAAGCCACGGCGTCCTTGCCGAAGCCCTCCTGGGTGACGAAGGCCTCGGCGGCGTTGATCAACTCGTCCAGGTTCTCCAGGCGCTCGGCGCCGTCCTTGTCGTTGCGGTAGAACTCGGCCAGGCCCGAGCTCTCGAGCATCTGCGAGATGATCTCGCGCAGGGTCAGGCCTTGCGTGAGGTTGCGCATGGACTCGACCAGGTTCACGAAGCCGGCCAGATTGCTGCCGCCCTTGCCGGCCACCGCGCCCACGCTCTGGTAGAGGCTGCGGCCGCTGACGCGCGCGGCGTCCTGCAGCAACTCGATGGTGCGCGCGCCGATGCCGCGCGCCGGGAAGTTCACCACGCGCAGAAAGCTGGTGTCGTCGTTGGCGTTCTCGATCAGACGCAGATAGGCCAGCGCATGCTTGACCTCGGCACGCTCGAAGAAGCGCAGGCCGCCATAGACGCGATACGGGATGCCGGCATTGAAGAGCGCCGACTCCAGCACGCGCGACTGTGCATTGCTGCGGTAGAGGATGGCGATCTCCTGGCGCGGCATGCCCTGGCGATGCAGGGCCTGGGCCTCCTCCAGCAGCCATTGCGCCTCGGCGAAATCGCTGGCCGATTCGTTCACCCGCACCGGCTCGCCGGGGCCCATCTCGGTGCGCAGGTTCTTGCCCAGGCGGTGGCTATTGCGGCTGATGAGCTCGTTGGCGGCGTCCAGGATGTTGCCGAAGCTGCGGTAGTTCTGCTCCAGCTTGACCACCTTTCTGACGCGGTACTCGCGCTCGAAATCGGCCATATTGCCGACACGCGCGCCGCGGAAGGCGTAGATGCTCTGGTCGTCGTCGCCCACCGCGAACACGCCCTGGCCCGCGCCCGGCGGCGCGAACATCTTCAGCCAGGCGTATTGCAGCTTGTTGGTGTCCTGGAACTCGTCCACCAGGATGTACTTGAAGCGCTGCTGGTAATGCGCGCGCAGCTCGGCGTGGTCGCGCAGCAGCTCGTAGGTGCGCAGCATCAGCTCGGCGAAGTCCACCACGCCCTCGCGCTCGCATTGGTCCTGGTAGGCCTGGTAGATCGCCACCATGGTGCGCGACTGCTCATCGCGCTGCTCGATGTCCTTGGCGCGCAGGCCGTCTTCCTTCGCACCGGCAATGAACCAGCTGACCTGCTTGGGCACGAAGCGCTCTTCGTCCAGCTTCATGGCCTTGATGACGCGCTTGACGGCCGAGACCGAATCGCTCGCGTCCAGGATCTGGAAGCCCTGCGGCAGGCCAGCCAGCTTCCAATGCGCGCGCAGGAAGCGGTTGCACAGGCCGTGGAAGGTGCCTATCCACATGCCCCGTACATTCACCGGCAGCATCGCGGTGAGGCGGGTCACCATCTCCTTGGCCGCCTTGTTGGTGAAGGTCACGGCCATCACCCCGCCCGGCGCCACCAGGCCCTGGCTCATCAGCCAGGCGATGCGCGTGGTCAGCACCCGGGTCTTGCCCGAGCCGGCGCCGGCCAGGATCAGCGCAGGCTCCTGGCCCAGGGTGACGGCGGCGTATTGCTCGGGGTTGAGGTTCTTCAGCAAACCCGTGGTGGGGGGCGTGAACAGATCGTCTTCGAAGGGGGGCTGACTCATCTGCGCATTTTAGGGACTGGCATCATGTCGCCATGAAGAACGACCTTTCTTGCCCCTGCGGCAGCGGCAAGCCCTACGACGCCTGCTGCGGCGCCATCCACCAGCGTTTTGCGGCAAGCGGCGAGCTCAGCGCGCCCACGGCCGAGGCCCTGATGCGCTCGCGCTACAGCGCCTATGTACGGGAGCTGCGCGACTACCTGCTGGCCAGCTGGCACCCCAGCCAGCGGCCGGCGTCATTGGAGGGCAACGAGCCCGGCCTGAAGTGGCTGGGGCTGGACGTGAAGCGCCACCAGCAGCAGGACGCCGACCATGCCACCGTGGAGTTCGTGGCGCGCAGCAAGCTCGGCGGCCGCGCCCAGCGCCTGCACGAGACCAGCCGCTTCGTACGCGAGCGGGGTGCCTGGTACTACCTTGATGGAGAGATCGCCTAGGCGAATTCCTGGCACACCATGCGCGAGTTCAGGCGTGCCAGCAGCCACACCAGTGCGGCACAGAGGGCCAAGGCCAGCAGACCCAGCAGCAGGCTCGCGCGCGGCCAGTCGGCAGCCCATGTGCCCAGCGACATGCCCAGCAGCATGGCCGGCATCAGGCTGGTCAGCAGCAGGGCGCTGAGGCGGCGGCCCCATTCCAGGCGCCGCAGCAGGGCCTGGCCTCCCAGTGCCGCGGCCGCGGACCAGAGCAGCAGCGCCAAGGCCAGCCAATGCCCCAGCCACAGACCCCAGCCCGCGCTGGCCATGCCGAACAGGCCCGCCAGCATCAAGCCCCAGGCCAGGGCCGAGACCAAGGGGGAACGGTATCCAACGTGAAAGACCTGGGGCATGAGGAAGACTCCTGATGTGCGTGATGATGGCCACAACGCATGACAGGATTGTTGAGAACCCAGGGACAACCCTGAAGCCCCCCAAAGTGGGGAAAGCCCCATGGAATGGGGCATCCACGCCACAGCGCCCCGCGAACAAGGGGGCCGGCAGCACCGCCCATGAACCGCTTGTTACCCATTCTTCATGCCGACGAGCAGCTCGTCGCCATCGCCAAACCCGCCGGCCTGCTGGTGCATCGCAGCGCCCTGGATGCGCGCGAGGAGGTCTTCGCGCTGCAATTGCTGCGCGACCAGCTCGGCCGCCATGTCTGGCCGGTGCACCGCCTGGACAAGGGCACCTCGGGCGTGCTGCTGTTCGCGCTCGATGCGGACAGCGCCAGCCTGGCGGCCCAGGCCTTCGAGCAGGGCCTGGTGCACAAGCGCTACCGGGCCCTGGTGCGCGGCTGGCCCGGCGCCGACGCCGGCAGCATCACCCACGCGCTGGCCAAGGATCCCGAGCTGCCTTCGCAGGGCCAGGTCTTGCTGGAGGCGCGCACCGACTGGACCTGCCTGCGCCGCCTGGAATGGCCGCTGCAGACCGACCCGCGCCACGCCAGCAGCCGCTTTGCGCTGCTGGAGGCAAGCCCGCAGAGCGGCCGCCGCCACCAGATCCGCCGCCATTTCAAGCACATCGCCCACCCCATCATCGGCGACGCCACCCACGGCAAGGGGCCCTTGAACCGCGCGGTGGCGGCCCACCTGGGCCTGCAGCGCCTGTGGCTGCATGCGCTGACGCTGGAGCTGAGCCACCCAATCACGGGCCGGCCGCTCCGCATCGAGGCGCCGCTGGGGCCCGAGTGGGGACGGCTTCAGCCGAACTGCACGGCGTAGATCGGCGGCAGATTGAGCGAGACGGTGGCCCAGCTGTCGCCGCCATCGTCGCTGGCCCAAAGCCCGCCGGTGGTGCTGCCCATCAGCAGATGCTTTCCGTTCTCGTCCACCGCCAGGCCATGGCGGTAGACCAGGTCGTAGCAATGCTGCTGCGGCAGGCCCATGCGCAGGGTCTGCCAGGTCTGGCCACCGTCGCGGGTGCGGTTCACCACCAGGGCGCCATCCACCGGGATGCGGCGCTCGTCCTTCACCGCCGGGACGAACCAGGCGGTGAGCGGGTCCAGCGGATGCGCGGCCACCGCAAAGCCGAAGCTGGACAGCGGCGCCTTCAGCTCCTGCCAGCTCAGGCCGTTGTCGCTGCTGCGCCAGATGCCGTTGTGATGCTGGCACCAGAGCACCTCGGGGGCGGCCTCGCAGCGCACGATGCGGTGCGGGTCCTGGATGTTTTCCAGCTGCTGCTGATCGGGCGGCATGAAGTCGGCGCGCATGCCCTTGGCGCGCAGCGCCCAGCTGGCACCCTCGTCGGCGCTGTGCCAGGCACCGCCGCAGCTGATGCCCAGCAGCAGTTCGCCCGGCTGGCTGGGATGCGGGCAGATCGAATGGATGCCCGGCGCGTCGTAGCCGCCACCGAACCAGCCCAGGCGCTCGGGGCGCTGCCAGAGGCTCTCCACCAAGGCCCAGCTCTCGCCACCGTCCACGCTCTTGAACAGCCCGCCCGGCAGGGTGCCGGCCCACAGCGCCGCGGGGCTGCGCGCCAGCGACCAGATCTGCTGCAGCTTCCAGGCCGGCCCCTGAGCTGCATCCCCGCCCTCGGGCTGGGGCGGATAGACCGGCGCCGGCAGCTCGCGCCAGGTCTTGCCCTCGTCGTCCGAGGCCTGCAGCTTGACGCCGAAGTGGCCCAGGTTCAGCGCGGCGAACATGCGGCCGTCGAACTGCCCATGGTCGGAGCCGGGCAGCACCATGCTGACCGGATCGCCCACGAAGCTGTGGCCGACGATCTGCCAGCCGGCGCTGCCGCGATGCGCGATCTCGAACAGACCCTTGCGGGTCGCGACCCAGGCATTCAGGCTCATGAGTTCATCCTCCGGACAGGGCTTGCAGGACATGGACGACGCTGTCGGGCCGCAGCGCATCGCTCAAGCGCACGCGATCGTGCAGGCGACGACCATCCACAAAGATCGCCACATTGGCGCGCACATGCCCCTGATCGTCAAGCACATAACTGCGCAAGCGCGGCTGCGCGGCAAAGGCCTGCGCCAGCGCCTCGCGCAGCACCAGGGCGCCGGCGTCGAAGTCAGGCACGTCGCCAAGCAGGCGGCGCAGCTGCGGGGTGAACACAATGCGGGGCATGGCACTCATTTAAGCACCGGCGGGGGCGCACGCCGCACACAGGATTTCCCGGCCATGACCCTTGGCCGGCAGGCCCGGCCCGGCATGGGGACAATGCGGGCAATGAATCGCGATTCCTCTAAAGGCGTCATCTACGCCGCCCTCGCCTACGCGGCCTGGGGCCTGTTCCCGCTCTATTTCAAGCAACTGGCCGGCGTGCCCTCCCTGGAGGTGGTGGCGCATCGCACGGTCTGGTGCATGGTCTTCATGCTGATCGTGCTGGCGGTCCTGAAACGCTGGGCCTGGCTGGGCCCGCTGCTGCGCCAGCCCAAGGTGCTGGGCGCGTTTGCGCTCTCGGCCCTGCTGCTCTCGGCCAACTGGCTGACTTATGTGTGGGCGGTGCAGCACGACCATGTGCTGGACGCCAGCCTGGGCTACTTCATCAACCCGCTGGTGAATGTGGCGCTGGGCTATGTGTTCCTGCACGAGCGGCCGCGCCGCCTGCAATGGCTGGCCGTGGGTCTGGCGGCGGCCGGCGTGCTGTGGCTGACCCTGCAGACCGGCCGCCTGCCCTGGGTGGCCCTGGTGCTGGCGGCCAGCTTCGGCATCTACGGGCTGCTGCGCAAGGTGGCCAGCCTGGGTGCGCTGGAAGGCCTGGCCCTCGAGACCATGCTGCTGACGCCCGTGGCCGCGGCGGCGTTGGGTTGGTGGACCAGCCAGGGCGACAGCGCGCTGGCGCAGGGCGACGCCGGCATGATCACTTGGCTGCTGTTCGCCGGCCCGCTCACCGCCCTGCCCCTGCTGCTGTTCGCCGCCGGCGCGCGCCGCATCCCGATGACGACGCTGGGCCTCTTGCAATACATCTCGCCCAGCATCCAGTTCATGCTGGGCGTGTGGCTGTACCACGAGCCCTTTGCCGCGGCCCGGGTGGTAGGCTTCGGCCTGATCTGGGCGGCGCTGCTGGTCTACAGCCTGGAGGGCTGGCTGAACAGCCGCCGCGCCTGAGCAGCAGGCATCAGTTGCGCATCAGGTAATCAAAGGCGCCCAGCGCCGCCTTCGCGCCATCGCCGGCGGCGATGATGATCTGCTTGAAGGGCACGGTGGTGGCGTCGCCGGCGGCGAACACGCCGGGCACCGAGGTCTGGCCCCTGGCGTCGACGACGATCTCGCCGTGCTTGGAGAGCTCCACCACGCCACGCAGCCACTCGGTATTGGGCACCAGGCCGATCTGCACGAACACGCCTTCCAGCTCGATGTGGCGCGACTCGCCGCTGGCACGGTCGGTGTAGCTCAGGCCGTTCAGCTTGTGGCCATCGCCGGTCAGCTCGGTGGTCTGGGCCTGCGTATGGATGGTGACGTTGGGCAGGCTCTTGAGCTTGCTGACCAGCACCGCATCGGCACGCAAGGCCTCGCCGAATTCGATCAGGGTCACATGGCTCACCAGGCCGGCCAGGTCGATGGCAGCTTCCACGCCGGAGTTGCCGCCGCCGATCACCGCCACGCGCTTGCCCTTGAAGAGCGGGCCGTCGCAATGCGGGCAGTAGGCCACGCCCTTGTTCTTGTATTCCTGCTCGCCGGGCACGTTCACATTCCTCCAGCGCGCGCCGGTGGAGAGGATCACGGTCTTGCTCTTGAGCGTGCCGCCGTTGGCGAGTTGCACCTCGACCAGGCCGCCGGGCGTGGCGGCCGGGATCAGCTTGTCGCCGCGCTGCAGGTTCATCACGTCGACGCCATAGGCCTTGACGTGGGCCTCCAGGCTCATCGCGAACTTGGGGCCGTCGGTCTCCAGCACCGAGATGTAGTTCTCGATCGCCAGCGTGTCGTTGACCTGGCCGCCGAAGCGCTCGGCCGCTATTGCCGTGCGGATGCCCTTGCGGGCGGCGTACACCGCCGCGGCAGCGCCGGCGGGGCCGCCGCCCACCACCAGCACATCGAAGGGGTCTTTGGCCGAGAGCTTGGCGGCGTCCTTGTCCGCCGCGCCGGTGTCGAGCTTGGCGACGATCTCTTCCACCGTCATGCGACCCGAGCCAAAGGGCTGGCCATTCAGGTAGACGCTGGGCACGGCCATGACCTCGCGGGCATTGACCTCGTCCTGGAACAGCGCCCCGTCGATGACGACCGTCTTGACCCTGGGGTTGAGCACGGACATCAGGCTCAGCGCCTGCACCACGTCCGGGCAGTTGTGGCAGCTGAGGCTCATATAGACCTCGAAGCTGTATTCGCCATCCAGGCCCTTGATCTGGTCGATCACGTCCTGCTCGACCTTGGGCGGATGGCCGCCGGTCCACAGCAGGGCCAGCACCAGGGAGGTGAACTCATGGCCCAGCGGGATCGCCGCAAAGCGCAGGCTCATCTCTGAGTCCAGGCGTTTCAGGCTGAAAGAAGGACGGCGCTGGTCCTGGCCATCGGCCCTGAGGCTGATCTTGTCGGACATCGCGGCGATGTCCTGCAGCAGCGCCAGCAGTTCCCTGGCGCTGTCGCTGTCGTCCAGCGAGGCTTCGATCTCGAAGGGGACGGTGACGCGCTCGAGATAAGCCTTGAGCTGGGATTTGAGGGTGTCGTCCAACATGGTGGTAGGGCTCCTTGTTCAGGCGTGGCGGGATCAGCCACTCTGGGAACACCCCCTTGGACGAGGCGCTCTCAGAGTCGCTTGCGTGGCTCTTGGGGGATTGCCGCAAGCCCTCCCGGGCTCGCAGCAAGGGCGATCATGGTTTAGATCTTGCCGACCAGATCGAGGGAGGGAGCGATGGTCTTGGCGCCTTCGTTCCACTTGGCCGGGCAGACCTGGCCAGGGTTCTTGGCGGTGTACTGGGCCGCCTTGAGCTTGCGCAGGGTTTCCTTGACGTCGCGGGCGATCTCGTTCGAGTGCACTTCGGCCGTCTTGATCACGCCTTCAGGGTTGATCACGAAGGTGCCGCGCAGGGCCAGGCCTTCTTCCGGGATGTGCACGCCGAAGGCATTGGTCAGTTGGTGCGTCGGGTCGCCAACCAGGGGGAACTTGGCCTTGCTGACGGCCGGCGAGGTTTCGTGCCAGACCTTGTGGGCGAAATGCGTGTCGGTCGTGACGATGTAGACCTCGGTCTCGGCCTTCTGGAATTCGGCGTAATGGTCGGCAGCGTCTTCCACTTCGGTCGGGCAGTTGAAGGTGAAGGCAGCCGGCATGAAGATCAGCACGGACCACTTGCCCTTCAGCGACTCTTCGGTGACGGTGATGAACTTGCCGTTGTGAAAAGCCTCGGTCTTGAAGGGCTGGACTTGGGTGTTGATCAGGGACATCGGGGGTTCCTTGCTAGGGTGGTTGATGGAATGACTGAACTATATCGACACTAGCGTGCCGTTAGTTTTGGTTAATCAAATCACCCTTATTGGAATTCCCTATCAGGCCTCCAGCGCCAGCAGCTCCTCGACCGTCTGGCGGCGGCGGATCAGGCGCGCCTCGGTCGCACCATCGACCAGCACCTCGGCAATCAGGGGCCGGCTGTTGTAGTTGCTGGACATCGAGGCACCATAGGCCCCGGTGTCGTGGATCACCAGCAGGTCGCCGACCTCGGCCGCCATCAGCTCGCGCGGCACGACCACGCCGCCGTCTTCCTGCGTGAACACGTCGCCCGATTCGCACAGCGGCCCGGCCACCACGGCGGGGCGGCTGGGGCGCTGGCTGTCATCGCTCGGCAAGAGGCTCATGGCATGGAAGGCGCCGTACATGGCCGGACGCATCAGCTCGTTGAAGCCGGCGTCGACCAGCACGAAATGGTTGTTGCCGGCATTCTTGGTGGCGCGCACCTCGGCCAGCAGCAGACCGGACTCGGCCACCAGGAAGCGGCCCGGCTCGATTTCCAGATGCAGCTTGTGACCCAAGAGGGCCTCGGCCTCCTGGCGGGCGGCATCCCAGAGGCCGAAATAATGGGCCGTGTCGATGCCGGCATCGCCCTCGCGGTAGGGAATCGACAGGCCACCGCCGGCCGAGATCGCCTGCAGGTCATGGCCCGCTGCCTGGGTCTGGCGCACCAGGCCCACCATGGCGCCGCAGACCTGGCTCAGATGCCCGTAGTCCACGCCCGAACCAATGTGCATGTGCAGGCCCACCAGCCGCAGGCCCTCGTCCTTGATGACGGCCAGCGCCTCGGCGAGCTCGCTGTGCCAGATGCCATGCTTGCTGTGCTCGCCGCCGGTATTGGTCTTGTTGCTGTGGCCATGGCCGAAGCCGGGGTTGATGCGCAGCCAGACCTTGTGGCCCTTGGACACGGCGCCGAGCTGGCGCAGCATGTCGATCGAACCGGCGTTCACCGGCACGCGGTGTTCGACCACGGTGGCCAGCGTCTCGCGGTCCAGCAGGTCGGCGGTGAAGACGATCTCGTCGCCACCCGCCCGGTAGCCGGCCGCCAGCGCGCGCAGGATCTCGCCACGCGAGACCGCATCGACCTTGACACCCTGCTCGCGCATCAGCTTCAGGATATGAGTGTTGGAGCAGGCCTTCTGGGCAAAACGCACCGTGTCGAAGGCCTTCAGCGCGGCGATGCGCTCGCGTATCACCGCGGCGTCGTACACCCACAGCGGGGTGCCGAAGCGCTGGGCCAGCGAGCGCAGCAGGGGGGGGTTCAGGTCTTGAGGCATGGCGGCATCGTGCCATCCCTCTTGCATTCATTCAAATGCTTTGGTTTCGCAAGACAATCCACTTCTGATATGGTTTAAGCATGATCAGCCACCGCCATATCGAGGTGTTCCGTGCCGTCATGCATGCCGGCAGCGTCACGGCGGCGGCGGCGGCGCTGCACAGCTCGCAGCCGACCATCAGCCGGGAGCTGGCGCGCCTGGAGCAGTTGCTGGGCTATGCCCTGTTCGAGCGCCAGCGCGGGCGGCTCAAGGCCACGGCCCGGGCCCTGCAGCTGTTTGACGAGGTGCAGCGCTCCTTCCAGGGTCTGGAGCGCGTCATCAGCCGCGCCAATGAACTGGGGCGCGCCGAACAGGAGCGGCTCAACATCCTCTGTCTGCCGGCCCTGGGCCATGCCCTGCTGCCGGCGGTGAGCGCGGCCTTCCTGGCGCGCCATCCCGCGGCCCAGCTGAGCATCACGCCGCAGGAATCCCCGCTGCTGGAAGAGTGGATGAGCGCCCAGCGCTTCGACCTGGGCCTGAGCGAGCAGCGCCAGACGGTGGCCGGCACGCGCCTGGAGCGGCTCACCAGTCTGGACGAGCTGTGCGTGCTGCCGGCCGGTCACGCCCTGCTGGCCAAGCCGGTGCTGAGCCCGGCCGACTTCGAGGGCGAGCGCTTCATCAGCCTGGCGGCCGAGGACCCCTACCGCATCGAGCTGGATCGCATTTTTGCCGCTGCGGGCGTGCAGCGTCGCATGCAGCTGCAAACGCACAGCGCGGTGGCGGTGTGCGCCATGGTCGAAGCGGGGCTGGGCCTGGCCATCGTGAACCCGCTCACCGCACTCGCATGCGCCAACGAGCGCCTGCAATGGCGGCGCTTTGCGGTATCCCTGCCCTTCGAGCTGAACGCCTTGCTGCCGGAACACCGGCCGGCACAGGCGCTGACGGCCGACTACCTGAACCTTGTGAAGCAGGCACTCAAGCGCATTTCCGAGCGCTTGTCAGCGGGCTGATCAGAGGCGCTCGATGCGGGCGTAGGCCGAGTGGTTGTGTATGGACTCGAAATTCTCGACGTCCACTGCATAGGCACCGATGCGCGCCTCGGCATTCAGGCGCAGCGCCACGTCGCGCACCAGGTCCTCGACAAACTTGGGGTTCTCGTAGGCGTGCTCGGTGATCCACTTCTCGTCGGTGCGCTTGAGCAGGGGCCAGATCTCGCTGGACGCGCTCTCTTCCGCAAAGCGCACCAGCTCCTGCCAGCTCAGGCTGTCGTCCTTCAGCTCGGCGCTGATGGTGACCAGCGAGCGCTGGTTGTGGGCGCCGTAGTCCGAGATTTCCTTGGAGCAGGGGCACAGGCTTTTCACCGGCACCGCCACCTCGGCACGCACCGTCGTCTTGCCGGCCCGCGTTTCGGAGATCAGCGCGCCCTGGTAGTCCAGCATGCTCTCGATGCCCGAGACCGGCGCGCGCTTGCGCAGGAAGAAGGCAAAGCGCACCTCGATGCGCCCCTCCGCCGCCTCCAGCTTGGCTAGCATCTGGGCATGCAACGCGCGCAGGCCGGCCGCGTCCAGCGGCTCGTGCAAGGCATCCAGCCAGGCCACGAAGCGCGACATATGCGTGCCCTTCTTCTCCGCCGGCAGGGCCACGTCCAAGGTCCACTGGCCCACCGTGGGCTGCGCCTTGCCAGCGATGCGCAGCTGCAGGGGATAGCGCACATCCTTGACGCCGACACGCTGGATCACCAGATGGCGCTCGTCGCGCTCGCTTTGGGTGTCGGGAATGTGCAGGGCGCTCGTCAATTGATTCATAGGGGGAGCATCGCACCAACCGAGGAACCTTGCCTCGGTCGGGGCTTACTGGTTTGCGGCTGCGCGCAGCAGCGTCGGACGGCCGCCAAAGCGCTTGAAGATGGATTGCTCGATGCCCGCGGCGTCCAGGCCGCATTGCGACATCAGCTTGGCAGGGTCGCCATGTTCGACGAACACATCGGGCAGGCCCAGTTGCAGCACCGGCAGGCTCAGGCCGGCGGCCTGCAGAGACTCCAGCACCGCGCTGCCGGCACCGCCCATCACGCAGCCGTCTTCCACCGTCACCAGGGCGTCGTGCGTGCGTGCCAACTCGGCCACCAGGGCGTCGTCCAGCGGCTTCACGAAGCGCATATTCGCCACCGTGGCGTCGAGCTGCTCGGCCGCCTGCAGGCAGGGGTAGAGCAAGGTGCCAAAGGCCAGGATGGCGATGCGCGGCCCCTGGCCCTGCAGGCGGCCGCTCTCGCGGCGCACTTCGCCCTTGCCCCATGGCAGGGCCGTCATCTGCTTCTGCACAGGCACACCCACGCCGGCGCCGCGCGGATAGCGCACCGTGGCCGGGCCATCGTGCTGGAAGCCGGTGTAGAGCGCCTGGCGGCATTCGTTCTCGTCCGCCGGCGTCAGCAGCGCCATGTTCGGAATGCAGCGCGTGTAGGCAATGTCGTAGTTGCCGGCATGGGTGGCGCCATCGGCACCCACCAGGCCGGCACGATCGAGCGCGAACAGCACCGGCAGGTTCTGGATCGCCACATCGTGGATCATCTGGTCGTAGGCGCGCTGCAGGAAGGTGGAGTAGATCGCCACCACCGGCTTCAGCCCCTCGCAGGCCAGGCCCGCACCGAAGGTCACCGCATGCTGCTCGGCAATGCCGACGTCGTGATAGCGGGTCGGGAAGCGCTTGTGGAAGTCCACCATGCCCGAACCCTCGCGCATCGCGGGGGTGATGCCCACCAGGCGCGCGTCGGCCTCGGCCATGTCGCACAGCCAGTCACCGAAGATCTGGGTGAAGGTGGGCTTGGGCGGCGTGGCCGGCTTGACGAAACCCACCGCCGGATCGAACTTGCCCGAGGCGGCGTGGTACTTGACCGGATCGGCCTCGGCCAGCTTGTAGCCCTGGCCCTTCTTGGTCACCACATGCAGGAACTGCGGGCCCGAGCGGCTGCGCAGGTTCTCCAGCGTGGGGATCAGCGCGTCAAGGTCATGACCGTCGATCGGGCCCACATAGTTGAAGCCGAACTCCTCGAAGATGGTGCCGGGCACGACCATGCCCTTGGTGTGCTCCTCGAAGCGGCGCGCAAACTCGTACAGCGGCGTGTTCTTCAGCACGCTCTTGGCGCCCTCGCGCGCGGCGCCGTAGAACTTGCCGCTCATCAGGCGCGCCAGATACTTGTTGAGCGCGCCCACCGGCGGGCTGATCGACATGTCGTTGTCGTTCAGTATCACCAGCACGTCGCCCATCAGGCCGCCATGCGAGACGCCGGCATTGTTGAGTGCCTCGAAGGCCATGCCCGCCGTCATCGAGCCGTCGCCGATGATGGCCACGGCCTTGCGATGCTCGCCCTTGAGCTTGGCGGCCATGGCCATGCCATGGGCGGCCGAGATCGAGGTGGAGGAATGGCCGGTGCCGAAGGTGTCGTACTCGCTCTCGTCGCGGCGCGGAAAGCCGCTGATGCCGCCCAGCTGGCGCAGGCCCGCCATGGCCTCGCGGCGGCCCGTCAGCACCTTGTGCGGATAGGTCTGGTGGCCCACATCCCAGACCAGCCGGTCGTGCGGGGTGTTGAACACATAGTGCAGCGCCACCGTCAGCTCCACCGCGCCCAGGTTGGAGCCCAGGTGGCCACCGGTCTTGGAGACGCTCTCCAGCACATAGGCGCGCAGCTCGTCGGCCAGCTTGGCCAGATCGGTGCGCGGCAGCCGGCGCAGATCGGCCGGGCTGTTGATGGTGCGCAGGAGCGAGAAATTCATGTGCGATGCATCCCGAGCTGTCAGTTGTCCCGGTCCACCACGCGGTCGGCCAGCAGGCTGAGCCAGGCGGTGTTGGTGAGCCCCGAGCGCGCCAGCGCCGCATGGGCTTGCGCGCGCAGTTCATCGGCGTAGCGGCGCGCGCCGTCCAGGCCCATCAGGCTCACATAGGTGGGCTTGTTGGCCTCCTGGTCCTTGCCGGCGGTCTTGCCCAGCACGGCGGAGTCCTGGGTCACGTCCAGGATGTCGTCCACCACCTGGAAAGCCAGGCCGATGGCGGCGCCATAGTCGGTCAGCGCGGCCCAGGTCGCGGGCGTGGTCTCGCCACAGGCGGCGCCCATCAGCACGCTGCCCTGCAGCAGCACGCCGGTCTTGCGGCGGTGCATGTCGCGCAGCGTGGCCTCGTCCAGGTCCTTGCCAACGCTGGCCAGATCGATGGCCTGGCCGCCGGCCATGCCGGCATGGCCCGAGGCGCGCGCCAGCAGCGCGCACAGGCGCGCCTGCAGGGCCGGCGCGATGCCGGCCTCCGGCGTCAGGACCTCGAAGGCCAGGGCCTGCATGGCGTCGCCCGCCAGCATGGCCTGGGCCTCGCCGAATTGCACATGCACGGTGGGCTTGCCACGGCGCAGCACGTCGTTGTCCATGCAGGGCATATCGTCATGGATCAGGGAGTAGGCATGGATCAGCTCCACCGCCGTGCCTGCACGCAGGGCGGCCGGGGCGTCGCCGTCCACCGCCTCGCAGGCGGCCAGCACCAGCAGCGGCCGCAGGCGCTTGCCGGCACCCAGCACGCCGTAGCGCATCGCCTCGCCCAGTCCGGCGGGCGCATCCGCAGGCACCCAGTCGTCCAGCGCCCGCTCGTAAGCCAGCAGAGCGCGCTGCATCCATTGTTCAAATACGCCTGCATCCACGCTCAGGACTCCTCCCAGGTTTTCATCTCGCCACCCTCCAGCACCTTGACCTGTTGCTCCACGGCCTGCAGGCGGGCGCGGCAAAAGCCCAGCAGCTCCGCGCCACGGCGATAGCTGTCCAGCAATTGATCCAGCGGCAATGCCCCGGCCTCCATGGATGCGACCAGGCGCTCCAGCTCGTCGAGCGCGAGCTCGTAACTGGCTGGAACTGCCGCTGGTGCAGCGGCTTTGCTGGTGGGCATGGGAGGCTTGCTCATGTCGAAATGCGAAAGCGGGATTGTAGTCACCGGCGCAAGGCCGGTCTTAGAGCACCCACACCTTGTCACACACCCACCACACCCCCCGCAGGGAGGATGGCGATGGCGGCCATTGCCGAGACCCTGCCCGGAATGCCGCAGCATGGGTACAATCCCGCCCTCGCTGCCCACCGCCCTTGCGACGGTGGCGCGGCGTATGGGAGCCCGGCCTGGAAGCAACCTTCTGGCCGGGCTTTTTGACACAAACCCGGCTCCGCGCCCAGGCGTCAAGCTTCATTGGCGCCCGACCGCGACGGACTCGGGGGGTTGACATTGGTTTCTTGGAGACCCTCTTGGATCATGTCCGACCTGAGCATCCCTCTCTCGGCGCTTGAACGCAGCAAGACGCAGCTGCCTGTCACTTCCTATTTCGATGAGGGCCTGTTCCGCAAGGAACAGGAACTGATCTTCCAGCCTGGGCCTCGCTACCTGGGGCATGCGCTCGCCGTGCCCGAGGTAGGCGACTTCTATGCACTGCCCCAGGAGGGCGAGGGCCGCGCCATCGTGCGCACGCCCGAGGGCCTGGAGCTGATCTCCAACGTCTGCCGGCACCGCCAGGCGGTGATGCTGCGCGGCCGCGGCAATACCAAGAGCAATGTGGTCTGCCCGCTGCACCGATGGACCTACGATTTGAAGGGCCAATTGGTCGGCGCGCCGCATTTCGAGCAGGACCCCTGCCTGAACCTGAACCGCTACAAGCTCAGGGATTGGAACGGCCTGCTGTTCGAGGACAACGGTCGCGACATCGCGGCCGAACTGGCGGCCGTGGGTCCGCGCGCCGAGCTGGACTTCAGCGGCTATGTGCTCGACAAGATCCATGTGCACGAGTGCGACTACAACTGGAAGACCTTCATCGAGGTCTATCTGGAGGACTACCACGTCGGCCCCTTCCACCCCGGACTGGGCAAGTTCGTCACCTGCGACGATCTGGCCTGGGAATTCGGCAAGCACCACTCGGTGCAGACGGTGGGCATCCACAAGGCGCTCGAGAAGCCCGGCTCCGAGGTCTACAGCAAGTGGCATCAGCAGGTGCTGCAGTTCCGCGGCGGCGAGCCGCCCAAGCAGGGCGCGATCTGGCTGACCTACTACCCGCACATCATGGTGGAGTGGTATCCGCATGTGCTGGTGGTGTCGACGCTGTTCCCCAAGGGCCCGCAGAAGACCACCAATGTGGTGGAGTTCTACTACCCTGAGGAGATCGCCGCCTTCGAACGCGAGTTCGTCGAAGCCAACCAGGCCGCCTATATGGAGACCTGCATCGAGGACGACGAGATCGCCCTGCGCATGGACTGGGGCCGCAAGGCCTTGATGGAGCGCGGCGACAACGAGGTCGGGCCCTACCAGAGCCCGATGGAGGACGGCATGCAGCATTTCCACGAGTGGTACCGCCGCGAAATGCAGCTCTGAGGCCTTTGCAAGCCATCCACACACCGCCCCACCGAAAAATCGGTCGGGCGGTTTTTTCATGCCCGCGTGGAGAATGCCGGCCATGCCCGCTTCCCTGATGATGGTGCTTGCCACCTTTTTGTTCGCCTCCATGGGCGTGTGCGTCAAGCTGGCCTCGGGCCAGTACGACGCGGGCGAGATCGTCATGTACCGCGGCCTGGTCGGCACCCTGGTGATGGCGGGCCTGGCCTGGCAGCAGGGCATCAGCCTGCGCACCCAGGTGCCGGCGATGCATTTCTGGCGCAGCCTCTCGGGCGTGATCGCGCTGTCGCTGTGGTTCTACTCGATCGGCAAGCTGCCGCTCGCCACCGCGATGACGCTCAACTACATGTCCTCGGTATGGATGGCGCTGTTCCTGATCGGCGGCGCGGTGATGCTGGGCAGCGCCCGCATCGATGGCCGCCTGGTTGCCGCGGTGCTGCTGGGCTTTGCCGGCGTGGCCCTGGTGCTGCGCCCCACCATTGATCAGCAGCAGGCCTGGCATGGCATCGCCGGCCTGCTCTCGGGCATGCTCTCGGCGATGGCCTATCTGCAGGTCACCGCGCTGGGCCGGGCCGGCGAGCCCGAGGTGCGCATCGTCTTCTACTTCTCGCTGGGCGGGGCGCTGGCGGGCTGCATCAGCACGCTGGCGCTGAAACTGGGCGGCCAGGGCGACTGGCATGGCCACGATCAGCAAGGCCTGACCCTGCTGCTCGCCGTGGGCCTGCTGGCCACCACGGCACAATGGCTGATGACGCGTGCCTACGGGCGCGGCAAGACCCTGGTGAACGCCAGCCTGCAATACCTGGGCATCGTGTTCTCGGCCCTTTACGGCGTGCTGCTGTTCAAGGATGCGCTGGGGGCCAGCGCCCTGCTGGGCATCGCCCTCATCATTGCCGCCGGCCTGGCCGCCACCCTGCTGCGCACCCGCAGCACACCGATCGACAGCCAACATTCCGTGAGCGAATCATGAACATGCCCTACCGCACACTCATCAGCGCCAGCGAGCTGCGCGCCCTGCAAGCACAGGGTCAGGTCTTGCTGATCGTGGACGCCAGCTTCGACCTCGCCGACACCGGCGCCGGCGAGCGCAGCCATGCCGAGGGCCATCTGCCCGGCGCCCACTATCTGCACCTGGATCGCGAGCTGAGCGGCGCCAAGACGGGAAGCAATGGCCGCCACCCCCTGCCCGAGCGCGGCGCCTTTGCCGCGCGCATGGCCGCGCTGGGCCTGACGCCCCAGACCCAGGTGGTGGCCTACGACGCCCAGGGCGGCATGTACGCCGCCCGGCTCTGGTGGATGTTGCGCTGGCTGGGCCATGAGGCCGTGGCGGTGCTGGACGGCGGCAAGGCGGCCTGGCTGGCCAGCGGCGGCGCGCTCAGCACCGAGGCGCCCGTCGTGCCGGCGTCGGCCGGCCACTTCGTGGCGGGCGATTCCTTGGCTCCCGCGCTGGACGCCGCGGCCCTGCAGGCCCAGCTTGGCCGGGTGCGCCTGATCGACGCGCGCGCCGGCGAGCGCTTCCGCGGCGAGGTCGAGCCGCTGGATGCGCGAGCCGGCCATATCCCCGGCGCCAGCAACCGCTTCTTCAAGGACAACCTGCAGGCCGACGGCTGTTTCAAGAGCGCCGACACCCTGCGCGCCGAGTTCGCCCCCCTGCTCGCGCCCTATGCGGCCGAGGCCGTGGTGCACCAGTGCGGCTCGGGCGTCACCGCCTGTCACAACCTGCTGGCAATGGAAGTAGCCGGGCTGGCGGGCTCGCAGCTCTACCCGGGCTCGTGGAGCGAATGGTCGTCCGACCCCTCGCGGCCGGTGGCGCAAGGCTAGCCTTGACATAGCGCAAGGCGGGCGGAAGATCAGGGCGCCACACTGGACGCATCAAAACCCCACCCTGAGACAGGAGGACCGCCATGTTCAAACGCATCATCGTCCCGACCGACGGCTCGGACATCACCAGCAACGCCATCAGCACCGCCGTGGCGCTGGCCAAGGTGCATGGCGCCAAGCTCTATGCCGTGAGCGTCAAGGAACCCTTCCCCTACAGCGCAGTCTCCGAGATGCAGCCGACCCCGCCGCAGGAGTTCTTCGACGCCCAGGAGCGCATTGCCCAGAGCCGCCTGAAGAGCGTGCTGGCCGCGGCCGAAGCCGGCGGCGTGCCCTGCGAGGCCCATAGCATCGAAGCCCTGCACGCCTGGGAAGCCATCATCGAGCATGCCAAGCGTGTCGACGGCGACCTGGTGGTGATGGCCTCGCATGGCCGTCGCGGTGTGCAGGCCCTGCTGCTGGGCAGCGAGACCCAGAAGGTGCTGACCCACAGCACCATCCCGGTGCTGGTGGTGCGCTGACGCCTCAGCGCCCGCGAGCGCCAACGCCCCGTGCCTCGCGGCCGGGGCGTTTTTTCATTCAGTGCTGGCCGCCCACCGCCAGCACCACGATGCCCATGCCCACTGCCAGCCACAGCAGCTGCAGCGCGGTTTCGCGCCAGGGCAGGCGGCGCTGCAACTGCGGGATCAGGTCGGCCACCGCCACATAGACAAAGCTGCTCGAGGCCGCCACCAGCAGATAGGGGAACAGCTGCTCCCAGGGCCCCACCAGGAAGTAGCCCAGCACCCCGCCGGCCACCGCCGCCAGGCCCGAGATGGCATTGAACAGCAGCGCCTTGGCGCGCGAGAAACCGGCGTTCAGCAACACGATGTAGTCGCCCACCTCCTGCGGGATCTCGTGCGCGATGATGGCCAGCGCGGTGATCCAGCCCAGGTGCTGGTCGGCCAGAAAGGCCGCGGCGATGATGATGCCATCGCAGAAATTGTGGATGCTGTCGCCCACCAGCACCGCCAGGCCGCCGCGCCCGGCCTGTTCCTCATCGAAGTGATGGTGGTGGTGGTGGCCGTCGCCCTCGTGGTGGTGGGTATGGCGGTAGAGCTCGGCCTTCTCCAGCAGGAAGAAGAACATCAGGCCGCCCAGCAGCGTCAGGAACAGGCTGTGCGGGCTGGCCTGGCTCTCGAAGGCCTCGGGCAGCACATGCAGCAGCGCGGTGGCCAGCAGCACGCCGGTCGACAGGCTCACCAGATGCTTGACCACGCGGCTCAGCAGCGCCACCGTCAGGCTGGCCGCGATGAGCACCGACAGCAGGCCGCCGGCCAGGGTCGCGAGCACGATATAGAGCAGGGTCATGGATGGCAAACAAAAGGCGCACCCGATGGTGCGCCGGCAGCGAAGACTTGTTGGCTTTGATTCTCGCAGACCTGTCAAGACCTCGTGGCAGGACGCCCATGGCGGCGTGATTTGACGCAATCAGCGGCGACAATCGCCGCCCATGACCGTGCCCCGTACCGCCCCCCCTGCCCTTGCCGCCATCGACATGGGCTCCAACAGCTTCAGGCTCGAGATTGCCCAGCTCAACCGCAGCAACTACCGCCGCCAGGAATACCTGAAGGAGACGGTGCGCCTGGGGGCAGGTCTTGACGCCAACGGCGAGCTCACCGAGGCGGCCATGCAGCGCGGCCTGGATTGCCTGGCCCGCTTTGCCCAGCGCCTGCAGGGCTTCGAGCCCGGCCGGGTGCGTGCGGTGGCCACGCAGACGCTGCGCGAGGCGCGCAACCGCAACAGCTTTCTGGCGCGTGCCCAGGCGGTACTGGGCCATCCGATCGAGGTGATCTCGGGCCGCGAGGAAGCGCGCCTGATCTTTGCGGGGGTGGCGCGGCTGCAGCCTTCGCAGACGCCGCGCCTGGTGATCGACATCGGCGGCCGCTCCACCGAAATGATCCTGGGCCATGGCCGCGTGCCGCTGAAGGCCGAGTCCTTCCAGGTCGGCAGCGTCAGCCTGTCGATGCGCTTCTTTCCCGAGGGCCGCTTCAGCGCCGAGGCCTTCCGTGCCGCCCAGGTGGCCGCCGGCGCCGAGCTGGAAGAGGCACTGAGCCAGTTCTCGCGCCCGCTCGCCCAGCCCGCCTGGGTGGAGGCGCTGGGCTCCTCCGGCACGGTCGGCGCGGTGGCGCAGATCCTCGCCGCCACCGGCGTCACCGATGGCAGCATCACCCCCGAGGCGCTGCGCTGGTGCATCGAGCAATGCATCGCGGTGGGCCATATGGACAAGCTCAAGCTGCCAGGGCTGAAAGAAGACCGCCGCGCCGTGGTGGGTGGCGGCCTGTGCATCCTCTACACCCTGCTGACGCAGTTCGGCATCGAGCGCCTGCAGCCCGCCAAGGGCGCGCTGCGCCAGGGCGTGATCTTCGATCTGGCGGAACGCCTGGAGGCCGCCCAGCTGGCCCAGGGCCGCGACATGCGCGACCAGTCGGTGGCCGAGCTGCAGCGGCGCTTCGGCGTGGACCGCGAGCAGGCCGGCCGCGTGCAAGACCTGGCCCTGGCGCTCTACAAGCAGCTGCAGCCGCGCGCGCCGCGCGAGCTGCAGCGCGAGCTGGGCTGGGCCGCCGCCCTGCATGAGCTGGGCATGATGGTCTCGCACCACGACCACCACCGCCACACCGCCTACCTGCTCGCCCATGTGGATGCCAGCGGCTTCTCGCAGAACCAGCTCAAGCGCCTGGGCGATCTGGCCCTGGGCCAGCGCGGCGGCCTGCGCAAGCTGGAACCGCAGCTCGGCGACGAGACCCTGCTGTGGCAGGTGCTGGCGCTGCGCCTGGCCGTCATCCATGCCCATGCGCGCGGCGCCATCGCCGAGGGCTCCATGCGCCTGCAGCGCCAGGGCCGGCGCGTGCGGGTGCAGCTGGACCGGGACTGGGCCGCGGCACAGCCGCGCGCCTTCTACCTGATGCAGGAAGAGCTGCAGGCCTGGTCCAAGCTCGAGCTGGTCGAGCTGACGCTGCAGGCCTGAGCGGTCGGCTGCCGATCAGCCGGCCGCTCAACCAGCGATATAGCGGCGCATCAGCGCCTGCTGCGCGCTCACGCCCGTCTCGGCGACGCGCTGGCTGTGCCCGTCCGGGCCGAGCTGCCAGGCATCCAGGCTGTCGTGCAGATAGGGCATCAGCGCCTCGTCGATGACGCGCTGACGCAGCGCCGGGTCGAGCACCGGCCAGGCCACCTCGATGCGGCGGAACATATTGCGGCTCATCCAATCCGCACTGGACAAATACAAAACTTCGTCGGCTTCGCTGACGCCCCAGCGGAAGTAGCAGATGCGCGTGTGCTCGAGGAAGCGCCCCACCACCGAGCGCACCAGGATGTTGTCGGTCTGGCCGGGCAGGCCCGGCGGCAGCATGCAGGCGCCGCGCACGATCAGGTCGATCCTGGCGCCGGCCTGGCCGGCCGCGATCAGGCCCGCGATCAGCTCGGCATCGGTGAGCGCATTGATCTTCACCACCACGCGCGCCGGCTGCCCCGCGCGCGCCGCCCGCGCCACCTGTGCCAGGTGCTCGAGCATGCGGCTGTGCATATTGAAGGGCGCCAGCAGCAGGCGCTTGGGCGCCTTGAACTTGGAGAGCGCGGCCAGCTCGCGGAACACCAGATCGGCGTCGGCGGTGAGCTCGGGGTCGGCGGTCAGGTGGCCCAGATCGGTATAGAGGCGCGCGGTCTTGGGGTTGTAGTTGCCGGTGGAGAGATGGGCATAGCGGCGCAGCACCGGCTTGCCCAGCTTGCCGACCTCGCGGCGCGTCACCAGCAAGAGCTTGGCATGGGTCTTCATGCCGACGATGCCGTACACCACCTGAGCGCCCACCGCCTCCAGGCGCTCGGCCCAGTTGATATTGGCCTCTTCGTCGAAGCGCGCCTTCAGCTCCACCACCACCATCACTTCCTTGCCGCGCCGCGCCGCCTCGATCAGCAGGTCCATCAGTTCGGACTTGCTGCCGGTGCGGTAGACCGTCTGCTTGATGGCCAGCACGTCGGGGTCCTCGACCGCCTCGCGCAGGAACTGCACCACCGGCTCGAAGCTCTCGAAGGGATGGTGCAGCAGCACATCGCCCTTGCGCAAGCGGTGGAATATGGACTTCTGGCGCGGCAGCCGGCCCTGCGGCCAGACCGGTTCGTGCGGCAGGAAGCGCAGCTCGGGCGCATCGCACTGGTCGATCAGCTCATTCAGGCGCACCAGGTTCACCGGGCCGTTGACGTGGTAGAGCGCCGCCGCCGGCATGTCGAACTGCTCGAGCAGGAAGTTGGAGAGCTCGGCCGGGCAGGTGTTCACCACCTCCAGCCGCACTGCGCGGCCGAAGTGGCGCGTCGTCAGGCCCGAGCGCAGCGCATGGCGCAGGTTCGCCACCTCCTCCTCGTCGACCTCCAGGTCGGAGTCGCGCGTGACGCGGAACTGCGAGAAGGCCTCCACATGGCGGCCCGGGAACAGCTCCTCCAGATGCGCGCGTATCACGCTGGTCAGCAGCACAAAGGCCTGCTGGCCCTCGCTGACGGTGGCCGGCAGCTTGATGACGCGCGGCAGCACGCGCGGCACCTTGACGATGGCGATGCGGTTGTCGCGCCCGAAGGCGTCCTTGCCCGACAGCCGCGCAATGAAGTGCAGCGACTTGTTGGCTACCTGCGGAAAGGGATGGGCGGGGTCCAGGCCCACTGGCACCAGTAGCGGGCGCACCTCGCGCTCGAAGAACTTGGCCACCCAGTGGCGCTGGGTCTCGTTGCGATCGGCATGGTTGAGGATGACGATGCGCTCCTCGCGCAGCGCCGGCATCACCTGCTCGTTGAAGATCGCGTACTGCTCGTCGATCAGGTCATGGGCGGCACGCGCCACCCGCTCCACGTCGCGCGAGCTCACCGCATTCACCGGATCGCGCGCGGCGTCCAGCATGTCGGCGAAGCGCACCTCGAAGAACTCGTCGAGATTGGACGAGACGATGCAGATATAGCGCAGCCGCTCCAGCAGCGGTACATCGCTGCGTTCAGCCTGGGCCAGCACACGTTTGTTGAATTCGAGGATGGCCTGCTCGCGATTGAGCGAGGCGACGTCTGGCAGGGTCATACGCCGATTCTATGAACGCCTCGTGACGAATTCGTGACGGCCGCCCAGTCCAGGATCTCCAGCTCGCCATCGGCATGCTCGACCAGGGCGGTCAGGCTTTCCACCCAGTCGCCGTCGTTGCAGTAGAGGATGCCGTCGATCATGCGCAGCTCGGCATGGTGGATATGGCCGCACACCACGCCCTGCACGCCGCGCTTGCGCGCCTCGCGCGCCACCGCCACCTCGAAGTCGGAGACATAGCTGACCGCGCGCTTGACCTTGAGCTTGAGGTATTTGGACAGGCTCCAGTAGGGCAGGCCCAGGCGCGCGCGCAGCGAGTTCAGGTGCCGGTTCAGCTTGAGGGTGAATTCGTAAGCGCTGTCGCCCAGATGCGCGAGCCAGCGCGCGCACTGGATCACGCCGTCGAACAGGTCGCCGTGGGTGATCCAGAGCTTGCGGCCATCCGCCGTCTCGTGGATCCAGTCCTCGGCCACCTCGATGCCACCGAAGCTGTGCTGCAGGTATTTGCGCGCGAACTCGTCGTGGTTGCCCGGGATGAAGATCACCCGACAGCCCTTGCGCGCCTTGCGCAGCAGCTTCTGCACCACGTCGTTGTGCGTCTGCGGCCAGTACCAGCTGCGGCGCAGCTGCCAGCCGTCGATGATGTCGCCCACCAGAAAGAGCTGCTCGCATTCCACCGTGCGCAGAAATTCCAGCAGGGCGCGGGCCTGGCAGCCGGGCGTGCCCAGGTGCAGATCGGAAATCCAGACGCTGCGGTAGCGCAAGCGCCCCTCTTCCGCGTCGGCGGGCGCGGCCGGCTCGGCGATGAAGGCGCTGGGGCTGGCGACGCGCGCCATCACGTAATCGGGCTGCATGGACCGCAAGCTTGCCAAGCCGGCATGACGCGCCGGTGACGGCCCGGATAATGCCCCCATGCATTTGATGATTCCCTACGCCAGCGCCGTGAGCGAGGAAGCGCGGCATTGCCTGCGTGAACTGACCCTGCCCAATCTCTCTGCCCTGCTGGGGCGCCTGGTCGCCGAGCCCGAACTGCTGGGCGAGGATGAGTACAGCCTGCACACCGCCCAGGAGCTGGCGCTGGCCCGCTTGCGCGGTTTGCCAGCCGCCACCGCACTGCCGACCGCCGCCTGGCTGCGCGAACAGACGAGGCCGCGCGACGGCCAGGCCTGGGCGCTGCTGACGCCCCTGCACCTCTCGGTGGGTACCGACCAGGTCACCGCCCTGGGCCCGCGCCATCTGGCCCTGGACGAGGCCGAGGCGCGCGCCTTTTTCGCGGCCCTGGCACCGCTGTTCCCCGCCGACGAGGGCTGGGCCTGCGAATTCCTGGCGCCCGACCAATGGCTGGTCGCCCATCCCAGCCTCGACGCCCTGCCCAGCGCCAGCCTGGAGCGCGTGCTGGACCGCAGCGTCAGCAGCTGGATGCCGGAGGCGCGCGCGCTGCGCCTCTTGCAGAACGAGATCCAGCTGATGCTGCACGGCCTGCCGCTCAACGCCGCGCGCGAGGCGCGCGGCGCCCTGGCGCTGAACTCGGTCTGGATCAGCGGCTGCGGCATCGGCCGGGGCCAGGTCTTGCCGGCCGAGCTGCAGCAGGAATTCGGCCTGCGCGAGCCGCTGCTGAGCGGCGACTGGCCAGCCTGGATGGAGGCCTGGCGCGCGCTCGACGCCGGCCCGCTGGCGGCGCTGCTGCGCGCCTCGGCCACGCAGCCGGTGCGCCTCACCCTGTGTGGCGAGCGCCATGCACGCAGCTGGGCCGGCACGCCCGCCCAGGGCTGGCGCAAGCTCAGGCAGGCGCTGCTGCCGCCCAGCGCAGACGCGGCTCTCACACTGGAGGCCTTATGAATCAGCCGCGCCTCGTCACCCGCGATGTGCCGCCCCGCGAGGCCTGGGCGCTGGAGCAGGCCGGCATCTCGCCCTTGCTGGCGCGCCTGTTCGCCGCGCGCGGCGTGCGCTCGGCCGAGGAGCTGGACGACGGGCTTGCCAAGCTGCTGCCGCCCGAGGGCCTGAAGGGCATCGCCGAGGCCGCCGGCCTGCTGGCCGACAGCCTGCTCGCCGGCGAGCACATCTGCATCGTGGCCGACTACGACTGCGACGGCGCCACCGCCTGCGCCGTGGCGCTGCGCGGCCTGGCCCTGCTGGGGGCAAGACCCGACACCCTGCACTATGTGGTGCCGGACCGCGCCGTGCATGGCTATGGCCTCACGCCCACCATCGTCGAGCTGGCGCTGCCGCTGCGGCCGCAACTTCTGATGACGGTGGACAACGGCATCGCCAGCCATGCCGGCGTGGCGCATGCGCGCGCGCTCGGGCTGAAAGTGCTGGTGACCGACCACCATCTGCCGGCCCTGGTGGACGGCACGGTGCTGCTGCCCGAGGCGCACGCGATGCTCAACCCCAACCAGCCGGGCTGCGAGTTCGCGAGCAAGAACCTGGCGGGCGTGGGCGTGGCTTTTTACCTGCTGCTGGCGCTGCGCGGTGAGTTGCGCAAGCGCGGTCGATTTGATTCCAGCACGCAACCCAAGTTGGATGGCCTGCTCGACCTGGTGGCGCTGGGCACGGTGGCCGATGTGGTGAAGCTCGATGCCAACAACCGGCGCCTGGTGGCACAGGGCCTGCGCCGCATGCGCGCCGGCCGCATGCAGCCGGGCATCGCCGCGCTCTTCACCGCGGCGGGCCGTGATGCCAGCCGCGCCAATGCCTTCGACCTCGGCTTTGCGCTGGGCCCGCGCATCAATGCCGCCGGCCGCCTGTCCGACATGACGGTGGGCATCGAATGCCTGCTCTGCGATGACAGCACGCGCGCGCTCGAACTCGCCAAGCTGCTGGACGCCATCAACCGCGAGCGCCGCGAGATCGAGGCCGGCATGCGCGAGCAGGCCGAGGCCCAGCTGGAGGCCCTCATGCCGGCCGGCGATGCCCCGGCCGCGCTGGCCATCTTCGACCCCGCCTTCCACGAGGGCGTGGTGGGCATCGTCGCCTCGCGCCTGAAGGACCGCGTGCACCGCCCCGCCTTCGTGTTCGCGCGCGGCGCCGACGGCCAGCTGAAGGGCTCGGGGCGTTCGATCCCCGGCTTCCATCTGCGCGACGCGCTGGACCTGATCACCAAGCGCCATCCCGATCTGCTGAAGAAGTTCGGCGGCCATGCGATGGCGGCCGGCTGCACCCTGGCCGACGACGGTTTCGAGCGCTTCAACAGTGCCTTCCAGCAGGTCGCGGCCGAGTGGCTGGATGAGCAGGCCCTCACGCGCACCCTGCGCACCGACGGCCCGCTGGCGCCCGAGCTCTTCAACGCCGCCACGGTGCGCGAGCTCGATGCCCAGGTCTGGGGCCAGGCCTTCGAGGCACCGCTGTTCTGCGACCAGGTGCAGATCGTCTCGCAGCGCCTGGTGGGCGAGCGGCACCTGAAGCTGCGCCTGCGCCAGGGCGGCTTGCTGCGCGATGCGATCTGGTTCGGCCGCAGCGAGCCGGTGCCCGACGAGGCACGCCTGGCCTACCGCCTGAGCCTGGACGAATACCAGGGTCAGGAGCGCATCCAAATGGTGGTCGAGGCGCTCGTCTGAGGCCCGCCACCTAGAATCGGGGCGTGACTACCCTGCATGCCTGTACCAACGCCGATCTGCACTGCCACTCGGTCGTCTCCGACGGCACCCTGAGCCCCGAACTGCTGGCCGCGCGCGCCAAGGCCAATGGCGTGGAGTTGTGGGCGCTGACCGATCACGACGAGGTGGGCGGCCAGGCGCGCGCCCGCGATGCCGCGCTGGCGCTGGGCCTGCCCTATCTGACCGGCACCGAGATCTCGGTGAGCTTTGCCGGGCGCGTGGTGCACATCGTCGGCCTGGGTTTCGACCCTCAGAACGCCGCCCTGGTGGCCGGCCTGCATGCCACCCGCGGCGGCCGCGAGGCGCGTGCCCGCGAGATGGCGGCCGGCCTGGCCCAGGTGGGCATCAAGGGCGCCTTCGAGGGCGCCAGCCACTATGTGGGCAACCCCGAGCTGATCTCGCGCACCCATTTCGCGCGCTTCCTGGTCGACAGCGGTGTCTGCAGCGATGTCTCCGAGGTGTTCCGCCGCTTCCTCACCGAGGGCAAGCCCGGCTATGTGCCGCACCGCTGGGCCGCGCTGGGCGATGCGGTGCGCTGGATCAACGAGGCCGAGGGCTTGGCGGTGATCGCCCACCCGGGCCGCTACGACTTCACGCCCACCGAGGAATACGCCCTCATCACCGAATTCATCGCCCATGGCGGGCGCGGCATCGAGGTGGTGACCGGCAGCCACACCGCCGCCGAGGCCCAGAAGTACACCGAGACGGCGCTGGAGTTCGGCCTGCTGGCCTCGCGCGGCTCGGACTTCCACAGCCCCACCGAGAGCCACACCGATCTGGGCCGCCTGCCCGATCTCTCCGGCCGCCTCACGCCGGTCTGGCAGGCGCTGCAACACCGCGTGCAGCGCCCCGCCCCGTGAACGCACAGCGCCCGGGCCTGGGCATTGCGCTGATCATCCTGATGGCGAGCTGCTTCGCCAGCATGGACAGCACGATCCGCTATCTCGGCGCCTTCCTGCCGGTGCTGCTGATCCTGTGGGCGCGCTACAGCGTGCAGGCCCTGGTGATGGCGGCCTGGCTGGGCTGGCGCGCCGCCCGGCAGGGCTCGCTGGCGGGGCTGCGCGCCGCCCATCCGCGCTTCCAGCTGGTGCGCGGCCTGCTGCTGCTGGCCACCAGCGCGATGAGCTTCTACGGCGTGCAGGCGATGCCGGTGGCCGAGTTCAGCGCCATCAATATGCTCACCCCGGTGATCGTCACCCTGCTGGCCGCCACCCTGCTGCACGAGCATGTCTCGCCGCTGCGCTGGGCCCTGGTGGTGGGCGGCTTCGCCGGCGCGCTGATCGTGATCCGACCGGGCAGCGGCACCTTCGGCTGGGCGGTGCTGTTCCCGCTTGCCGGCGCCTGCTTCTACGCCAGCTTCCAGGTGCTGACGGCCAAGCTGGCCTCGCTGGAAGACCCCTACACCACGCATTTCTACACCGGCCTCACCGGCGCCCTGCTGCTGAGCCTGCTGCTGGCGCTGGGGCCTGTCGAGGTGATGGCGCCGCTGCGCGCCGCGCCGCCCTGGCAATGGGGCTTGCTGCTGGGTATCGGCGCGCTCGGCACGGTGGGCCACCTGCTGCTGATCCTGGCCCTGGGCCTGGCACCCACCGGCGTGCTGATGCCTTTTGTCTATGTGCAGATCGCGGTGGCGGCGGCGATCGGCTGGCTGGCCTTCGACCATGTGCCCGATGGCTATGCCTGGCTGGGCATGGCGGTGGTGTCGGCCAGCGGCGCCAGCTCGGCCTGGCTGAACGTGCGTCAGCGTACCCGGCCCGCCACAGTCACCGCCGACACCATCGCCGACTGATGCGCCGGGCCCTCGGCTTGGTCAACAATAAGCCATGGCGCAATTCTTCGAAGTCCACCCCGAGAACCCGCAACAGCGCTTCCTCAAGCAGGCCGCGCAAATCCTCCAGTCCGGCGGCGTCGGTGCGATCCCGACCGACTCCAGCTACGCGCTGGTGTGCCGGCTGGACGACAAGGCCGCCGTCGACCAGCTGCGCCGCGTGCGCGGCGTGGACGACAAGCATCACCTCACGCTCTTGTGCCGCGATCTCAGCGAGCTGGCCAATTTCGCCCGCGTCGACAACCGCCAGTACCGCCTGCTCAAGCTGGCAACACCTGGCCCCTTCACCTTCATCCTGGAAGCCACCAAGGAAGTGCCGCGGCGCGTCTCGCACCCTTCGCGCCGCACCATCGGCCTGCGCGTGCCGGATCACAAGGTCACCCAGGATCTGCTGGCCCTGATGGGCGAGCCGCTGCTGGCCACCACCCTGATCCCGCCCGGCGAGAGCGAGGCGCTGAATGACGCCGGCGAGATCAGCGAGCGCTTCGACCGCGTGCTGCAGGTGATCGTCGACGCCGGCGCCTGCCCCCTGCAGCCCACCACGGTGGTGGACCTCACCGCCGACGAGGCCCAGCTGATACGCCGCGGCCGCGGCGACCCCGCCACGCTGGGCTTGCAGGAAGCGTGACTTTTGTCCTCAAGCCGCGGCAGACCGTGCCGATAGCCATCAGATCAGGGGTGAGCTGACACGGCACCCCTGCGCTGCACAAAGAATGGTCGTCGGGAAACGAAGAAGCCTCCGAAAGGGCAGAGCATGAGTCTGTTGACCCAGCTGCGCATCAGCCAGCGCCTCGCATTGAGCTACGGTCTGTTGATCGTCCTGCTCGTCATCATCGGAAGCTACGGCGCCTACAGCGCCAACCGCCTCTCCAAAGACCTGGATCGCACCGCCAACCAGAGCCTGGTGAAGATCGCCGCGGCGAACTCGCTGGAGGGCAACGTCAATGTGGTGGCGCGTGCCGCGCGCGACCTGCTGCTGCTCGACGAGGCGCGCCAGATCAAGAAGCAGCAGGCCGCCATCGACGGCGCGCTGCAGGACAGCGAGAAGCAGCTCGGCAGCCTGCAGGGCAGCATCGAGGGGGCCAAGGAAAGCGATCTGCTGGCCCAGGTGAAGGAACGCCAGGGCAAGTTCTTCGCCGCGGTGGAGAAGTTCCGCAAGGTGCAGAAGGACGGCAGCCCCGACGAGGCACGCGAAAGCCTGATCACCGATGTGCGCCCGGCCCAGCAGGCCTACCAGGACGGCCTCAAGGGCTTGGTGGACCTGCAGTTCGAGAGCGCCCATGACCTGGCCGTCGCCGGTGGCGAGCTGGCGCGCAACTCGGTGCTGGTGACGCTGATCCTGGTGGTGGCCGCGGTGGTGATCGGCGGCGTGGGTGGCCTCGCCATTGCACGCTCCATCGTGGCGCCGGTAAACAAGGCGCGCTCGGCCGCCGAGGCGATCCGCGACGGCGACCTCACCCACGAGATCAGCACCGAGGGCAGTGACGAATTGAGCCAGATGCTCACCGCGATGCGCGACATGCAGCAGGCGCTCTCGGGCGTGGTCAGCAGCGTCAGCAGCGCGGCCAGCGACGTGGCGCACAGCTCCAGCGCGATCGCCGGTGGCAACAACGACCTGTCGGACCGCACCGCACGCTCGGCCTCCAGCCTGCAGACCACCGCCGCCTCGGTGGAAGAGATCGCGGCCAACCTCAGCGGCGCCAGCGAGCTCACGCGCAAGGCCGCCGGCATCGCCACCAAGGCGCGCCAGTCGGCCTCGGCCGGCGGCCAGGTGGTGGCCCAGGTGGTGCACACCATGCAGGAGATCAGCGCCAGCTCGCGCAAGATCGGCGACATCATCGGTGTGATCGACGGCATCGCATTCCAGACCAACATCCTGGCGCTGAATGCCGCGGTGGAGGCAGCGCGCGCCGGCGAGCATGGCCGCGGCTTCGCGGTGGTGGCCTCCGAGGTGCGGGCCCTGGCCTCGCGCTCGGCCGCTGCGGCCAAGGAGATCAAGGTGCTGATCCAGGAGTCCTCGGTCAAGGTCGAGAACGGCACGACCCTGGTCAACAACGCCGGCAACACCATCAACAGCGTGGTGGACGAGGTCAACAACATGGGTCAGCTGATCGAGGAGATCTCGCACTCGGCCCAGGAGCAGGCCAGCGGTGTGGGCGTGGTGAACCAGGCCATGAACGAGCTGGACCGCAGCACCCAGCAGAACGCCAGCCTGGTCAGCGAGCTGACACGCTCCACCGAAGAGCTGACCGGCAGCTCATCGCGCCTGCTGGAGGCCGTTGGCTTCTTCCGTACCCGTTAATCCCGCGACCTATCCCGCACCCCATTCCGCAAGCTGCAAGGAGAACTACACCATGTCGAAGATTTCGAGCGCGGCGCGCTTGGCCCTGGGTCTGCTGGGCGCCCTGCTGATCGCCACGGCCGCGCAGGCGGCGCCCAAGGTGATCAAGAAGGTGCCCCCCGAGTTCCCGGCCGAGGCCTCGCGCAAGGGCGTCAACAAGGGCACGGTGAAGGCCAAGCTCACCATCGAGGCCGACGGCAAGGTCAGCGAGGTGAGCATCGTCGAGGCGGAGCCCAAGAAGGTCTTCGACAAGGCCGTGATCAACGCGCTGATGGACTGGAAGTTCGAAGGCACCGGCGAGAAGCAGAGCCACGAGGTGAAGCTGGTCTTCAGCAACGAAGACTGATTGAGGCCCCTGCGCTTGCAAGCGCAGAGGCTGATGAGGCGTTCACTCCAGCGCCTTCAGCAGCGTAGCCCGGTCCCAGCCCACCACCCGGACACCCCGCACCAGAAAGGTCGGCGTGCCGGGCGCCTGCAGCGCGACATAGTCGCGCGCGCATGCGGCATCCTGTTCGATCAGGCACATGCGGTAGGGCACGCGTTCGGCCTCCAGCCAGCGCTGCGCACGCTGGCAGTAGACACAGCTGCTGCTGGCCAGCATCAGGATGTCGCCCGGCCGGGCCCGCTCGCGCAGCTGCTGCGCCTGCCCGGCCTCGTTCCAGCTGCGCGCGGCCTGGCTCAGGCCCAGCACCGCCAGCACCAGCACCACCAGACCGGTGGGGCCGCTCAATGCGGCCGAGATACGTTCGCCCATGGCGCCATGCTACGCCGGCAGGGCCTCCTGCGGCACGCGGTAGTCCTGCGGCCCGACCAGGTCGATGCCGCAGGCCAGGTTCTCGGCCCAGCGGATGAACGCCGGCACCGCCTCGCCCGCCAGCGGCGCGCCATGCTGCGGCACGATCATGCGGATATCGAGCTCGCGCACCATCGCCGCCCACAGGCGCAGCACCTTGTTGCTGACCATGTAGCGGCGGTGGAAGGCCTCCATGCGCGGCACATGCTCGGCCAGGCTGGTGACGATCTGCTCCGGGTTCAGATCCGGCCCCAGCGAGGCGCCCAGGTCACCCGAGAACAGGATCTTGCTGAGCGGGTCGTAGAACTGGAAATTGCCCTCGGAATGCAGGAAATGCGCGGGCAGGGCCAGCAGCTCGAAGGCCGCGTCGCCCTCGCCCAGGCGCAGGCGCGCGCCGGCGTCGGGAATGCCGATCACCCGGCCCAGCGTCTTGCCGGGCTTGCAGAAATGCGGCGCAAAGCGCTCCCAGATGCGCGAGATATAGACCGGCGCGCTGCTGGCCGTCATCCAGCGGTCCAGCGAGGCGATGATGTCGGGGTCGGCATGCGAGGCCAGGATGGCGGCCAGCTTGTGCGGCGGGAAATGCGCCGTCATGCCGAGGTAGAGCTCGTTGTAGGCGATGTTGCCGCCCGGGTCCAGGATGGCCCCGGTGCCGCGGTTCACCAGCAGGAACTGGTTGGATTGCACCGCCTCGCCGTCCTCCGTGCTGAGCTTGGAGAACATCAGGCAGACATGCTGATCGCGGCGGAAGAGTTCAACGGGCACAGGCACCCCCAGGGTTGGCGAGCGCCAACTCTAGGCGAGCGTGCCCCGGCGCGGCTTGAGTCGGATCAAGCCGCGCGAAGACAGGTTCAGACCGCGGCGGTGATGACGATCTCGACCTTCCACTCCGGCTTGGCCAGCTTGGCCTCGACGGTGGCGCGCGGCGGCGTGTGGCCGGCCACGACCCAGGCATCCCAGGCCTTGTTCATGCCGGCGAACTCGGCCACATCGGCGATATAGATCTGGGCACGCAGGATCTTGGTCTTGTCGCTGCCGGCGAGCTTGAGCAGGCGGTCGATCTGGGCCAGCACATCCGCGGTCTGGCCGGTGATGTCCAGGCTCGCGTCGGAGGCCACCTGGCCCGCCAGGTAGACCACGCCGTTGTGCACGGCCATCTCGGACATGCGCGCGCCGACTTCAAAACGTTCGATCATGACTTCTTGCCCTTCTTGGCAGCTTTGTGGGAATGCGATGGGCCGTGATGGTGAGAGTGGCCATGGGCCTGGTAACCCTCGCCATGCGGGTGCTTCTTGCTGGTGCCCTCGGCCGGCTTGGCGCCGGCCGCCTTCTGGCCCAGCTTGCTCTCGGTGCCCTTGAGCAGCTTCTTGATATTGGCCTCATGGCGCCACACCAGCAGCAGGCTCATCAGCGCGATGCTCAGCACCGCCGGGCTCGAGCCCCAGATCAGCATCTGGTAGAAGGGCGCGAACACCGCCGCCACGATGGAGGCCAGCGAGGAGTAGCGGAAGAAGTAGGCGATGATGAGCCAGGTCAGCAGGGTGGCGCCGCCCAGCCAGGGGTTGATTGCCAGCAGCACGCCGGCCGCGGTGGCCACGCCCTTGCCACCCACGAAGCGAAAGAACACCGGCCAGAGATGGCCCACGAAGGCCGCCAGGCCCACCAGCGCCACCGTCCCCTCGCCCAGGCCGTAACGCTCGCCCCACAGCGCCACCGCCAGCACCGGCAGATAGCCCTTCAAGGCATCGAACAGCAGGGTAAGGATGGCCGCGGCCTTGTTGCCCGAGCGCAGCACATTGGTGGCGCCGGGATTGCCCGAGCCATAGCTGCGCGGGTCCGACAGACCCATCAGGCGGCTGATGATGACGGCAAACGAGAGCGAGCCGATCAGATAGGCCAGCAGGGTGGCCAGCAGGGGGGGAAGCAGTTCTTGCATGGGGCGCTATTCTGCACTGCCCCGCGCCTCGCTCCGGATCGCGCACTCGACCGCCCGCGCCCCCAGCAGCGCTGGCAAGACCTTCGGGTCCAGCCCCACCAGATAGCCGCGCCGCCCGCCATTGATGCAGATCCTCGGCAAGGCCAGGATGCTGGCCTCGACGAACACCGGCATGGGCTTGCGCGTGCCGAAGGGCGAGGTGCCGCCCACCAGATAGCCGCTGTGGCGCTGTGCCACCTCGGGCTTGCAGGGCTCCACCTTCTTGCAGGGAATCTGGCGCGCCAGCTCCTTGAGGCTGACCTGGCAATCGCCATGCATCAGCACGATCAGGGCTTGGGCGCGCTCGTCCTGCATCACCAGGGTCTTCACCACCTCATGCTCGGGCACGCCCAGCTGGCGTGAGGACTCGGCGGTGCCGCCATGCTCCACGTAATCGTAGACATGCTCGGTGAAGGCGACCTGGCGCTCGCGCAGGAACTGCGTGGCGGGGGTTTCGCTGACATGGGCTTGCTTCTTGGCCATGACCGGATTGTCGCCGCCTACGCCTCTTCATTCACTGCGCCGGGTCGCGCAGCTCCCAGCGGATGCGGTTGATCTCGGCCACGAGCTCGGGCGCGAGGCTGGCGGCAAAGGCCTCGATGTTCTCGTCCAGCTGCTCGCGCGTGGTCACCCCGATGATGGTGCTGGCGGTCTGCCAGCGCGAGCCGCACCAGGCCAGCGCCAGCTGGGTGGGGGTCAGGTCATGCGCGCGCGCCAGGGCGTTGTAGCGCTTGGCCGCGGCGAGGGTCTCGGGGCGGGCCCAGCGCTGCTTCTTCATGCTCTCGAACAGGCTCAGGCGGCCGGGGCGGGCCGGGTCGTCCAGGCCCAGCGCGTCGTACTTGCCGGTGAGCACGCCAAAGCCCAGCGGCGAGTAGGCCAGCAGGCCGACCTGGTGGCGGTAGAGCGCCTCGTCCAGGCCGTTCTCGAGCACCCGGTTCACCAGCGAATAGGGGTTCTGCACCGAGACGATGCGGGCCAGTCCATGGCGCTCGGCCAGGTGCACGAATTCGCTCACGCCATAGGCGGTCTCGTTGGACAGGCCCACCTGGCGCACCTTGCCGGCGCGCACCAGGCGGTCGAGCGCCTCCAGCTGGGCCAGCATGGGCGTCACCACCGCCTGGTCCTTGGCGGGTTCGAAGTAGACGCCGCCGAACATCGGCACATGGCGGGCCGGCCAATGGATCTGGTAGAGATCGATGACGTCGGTCTGCAGGCGGCGCAGGCTGTCCTCGCAGGCCTGCACGATGTCGGCTGCGCTCAGATCGGGCGAGCCCTGGCGTATCCAGTCATAACCGCGCGAAGGGCCGGCCACCTTGGTGGCCAGCACCAGCCGGCTGCGCAGGCCCGGGCGAGCCGCCAGCCAGCGGCCGATGATGGCCTCGGTCTGCGCAAAGGTGGCGGCACGCGCCGGCACCGGATACATCTCGGCGGTGTCGATGAAATTGATGCCGCGCGCCACCGCATGGTCCAGCAGCGCCTGGCTGCCCGCCTCGTCCACCTGCTCCCCGAAGGTCATGGTGCCCAGGCAGATCTTGCTGACCCGCAGATCCGAACGGCCCAGCGTGGTGAATTCCATGTCCATCAACAACTCCTTGCAGCAGCAAAAAACGCGTGGCCGGCAGTGTGCCGCAGAAGCCGCCGCTGCGCTTGCGGCGCCCACCCATGCCGAAAGTTTTCTGCTTCACAAAAATATATTATTGTTTTACAGTAATTTCATTCCGTTCACGCTCTCTTCCCGATGCCCATCGCGACCTCGTCATTTGCCGGCCTGCCGCGCATCCGCCGCCTGGCCTTCTGGCTGCGCCTGATGTGCGTGCTGGGCGCGGCCGCGGTGTTGCTGACGCCGCTGCTGCTATGGACCAGCGACGTCTGGCTGCTGCAGGTGGCAAGGCATCAATGGGAGGCCGGCCAGCAGCCGCTGAACCTGAACCCGCTCACGCGCGGCCTCGGCCTGGCCATTGCCGCCCTGCCCGGCACGGCCGCGCTGCTGGCGCTGTGGCAGCTGTGGTCGCTGTTCGGCTGCTATGCGCGCGGCCGGATCTTCAGCGCCGAACCGGTGCAGCGGCTGCGCCGCATGGGCCTGGCCCTGGTGGTGCTGGCGCCCGCGCTGCCGCTCTCGCACACGCTGTCGGTGTTGGCGCTGACCTGGCAGAACCCACCGGGCCAGCGCGTGCTGGTGGTGGCGCTGGCCTTCCACCATTACCTGGCCCTGATGTTCGGTCTGGTGCTGCTGGCCATGGCCACGGTGATGGCCGAGGCCACGCGCGTGGCCGAGGAGAACGCGGAGTTCGTCTGATGAGCATCGTCGTGACCCTGGACCTGATGCTGGCCAAACGCAAGATGCGCTCCAAGGAGCTGGCCGAGCGCGTGGGCATCACCGAGGCCAATCTGTCCCTGCTGAAGAGCGGCAAGGTGCGCGGCGTGCGCTTCGACACGCTGGCGCGCATCTGCGAGGTGCTGCAATGCCAGCCAGCCGACCTGCTGGCCTACCAGGCGGGCGCCGACGCGCCGGCGGAACAACAAGAACATTGAGGGAGTGAGCAGATGAACAAGCGCATGAGCGCCGCCTGCGCGCTGGGCCTGGCCGCGGCCATGGCGGGCGCCCAGGATCTGGCGCGGGGGCCGGTGACGCAGCTGGAGCAGGTGGAGGTCAAGATCACCCGCGCCAGCCAGCTGATGGATTACGAGCCCATCAACCGCGTGCTGCACGAACTGCACCGGCATGGCGAAGGGCTGTTCCGCATCGACATGCGGCTGCTTGCGCGCGACACCCAGCAGCCCCTGCCCGCGGCCCGGCTGGCGATCGTGAGCGACGAGCAATACCTGCCCTTCCGCCCGGCCGACGACGGCAGCCTGCTGCTGCCCGTGCTGCCGCTGGAGCAGGCCAAGGGCAGCTCGCTGAGCTCCAACCTGCCCAAGGGCAGCGCGCTGCTGCGCGGCACGCTGGCACTGACGGTGCCCGCCGCCGAGCTGGACATGGCCATGGTGCGCCGCATCGTCGCGGTGGCGCGGCGCTTGCGCAGCGAGCTGCTGCCCTGGTATTTGCGCTGGGCGTTTCCGCAGATCGCCGGTGTGCGCGTCTGCAGCAGCAGCCCGCAATGGGAGCTGGAATGGCGCGAACAAGGCCAGCTGCTGGGCCTGCCGCTGGCCGCCGACCCTAGCGACCAGGACCCCGACGCCAAGCCCGGCCAGCCGTCGCGCAGCTGCACCACGCTGAGCGGCGAAGAGCGCTGGCCCGATGCGGCGCGCCTGCTGGCGCCCGCCGGCAGCAAGCTGAGCGTGCGCCTGCTGGGCAAGCTGTTCGGCGGCTGAGATGCCAAGCCTCGCTTCGCCCAGGCGCCCGCACTGGGTCTGGATGCTGGTGCTCATGCTGCATGCGGCGGGCCTGATATTGCTCGCCCAGAGGCAAGGCACGCATGGTGCGCCGCCGATGCGCGAGCGCCTGGTGGTCCGGCTGCTGCAGCCGGAGCCGAAGTTGCCGACGGCGACGCCCGTGCCTGCTCATGCCATGCCTCGGGCCGAGCGTCCCACGGCAGCCCCCCCGTTCAAGACGGTTTTGGAGCCAGCTCCCGCAACGCCGACCCGCGCCGCTGTGCCCGAGGAGCCGGCTGCCACGCCGCGCGGCAGCGTTGCGCCGCTGCAGCTGGCCCTGCCGGCCGGCCCGGGCGCGTCGCAAGCCTGGCGCAATCCCGCCCTGGCCGACGAGCGCAGCAACAGCCCCCGCGCGAGCGTGGAGCAGCGCATCGCGCGCGCCATTGGCGGCGAGGCCGACCAGCCCGACGAGATCCACGGCCCGACGCGGCGCCGCATCCGCTATCGCGGCGGCTGCTACGACGTGCAGCAGTCGCGCGACGCCCAGCTCGACCCCTTCAACGCCAGCGTCAAGCAGGCGCCGGCGCAGCTCAAGCCCTGCAGCTGGTGATTAGCAGGCCAGCGCCGCATCCCGGGCGCGCTGCTCCTCCTGCAGGCGCAGCACGCGGCGCTGCACCTTGCCGGTGGTGGTCATGGGCAATGCCTCGATGAACTCGATGTCCTTGGGATATTCATAGGGCGCGAGGCGCCCGCGCACATGGGCTTGCAAGGCCGCCACCAGCTCGGGGCTGCCCTGATGGCCGGGCGCCAGCACCACATAGGCCTTCACCAGCGCGCCGCGCTCGGCATCGGGCTTGGGCACCACCGCCGCGTTCGCGACCGCCGCGTGCTTGACCAGGCAGTTCTCGATCTCGCTGGGGCCGATGCGGTAGCCGGCGGCCTTGAAGACATCGTCGCTGCGGCCCTGGTACCAGAGATAGCCCTGCTCATCCATGATGGCGGTGTCGCCGGTGCGGCACCAGCTGTTGCTCGGCTCGCCGGTGAATTTGGCCGCGGTGGCCTCGGGCTTGTTCCAGTAGCCCAGGAAGAACACCGGGTCCGGATCGCCATACACATCGCGCCGGTGCACCGCCACGTCGCCGGGCTCGCCGGGGGGGCAGATCTTGCCCTCGTCGTCGACCACCGCCACGCGGTGCCCCGGGTAGGCGCGCCCCATGCTGCCGGGCCGCGCCGGCCACAGCAGGCTGCAGTTGCCCACCACGTAGTTGATCTCGGTCTGGCCGAACATCTCGTTGACGGTGATGCCCAGCTGCTGCTCGCACCAGCCGAACACCGCATCGCCCACCGCCTCGCCGGCACTCATGATGGCCTGCAGCTTCAGGGCATAACGCTGACGCGGCGCGGGCACGGCCTTCATCATCGCCTTCAGCGCGGTAGGGAAGAGAAAGCTGTGCGTCACGCCATGCTGCTGCATCAGCTCGAAGGCGCGCTCGGGTGCAAAGCGGCCCTGGTGGGCCACGATGGGGCGGCCGAAGTAGAGCGTGGGCAGCAGCGCGTCCATCAGACCACCGGTCCAGGCCCAGTCGGCCGGGCTCCAGAACACCGCCTCGGTGCCGCGCTCCGGCGCGGCCGGATCGAAGCCGAACCAGTTCTGGCTGGCCACGAAGCCGCTCAGATTGCCGATCAGCGCGCGCTGCGGAATCAGGGCACCCTTGGGCGGGCCGGTGGTGCCGCTGGTGTAGATCAGCACCGCGGCATCGTCGGCCTTGCGGCGCGCCGACACGAAACGGGCATCCTCGGCCTGCAGGGCCGCCATCCATTCCAGCTCGTCGGCCTGCGCACCCTCGCCCACCACCAGCAGCTGGCGCAGCGCCGGGCAGCGCGCGCGCACCTGGCGCATCGACGCCAGCGCCGCGCCCTCCACGATGGCGACCACCGCCGCACTGTCCTGCAGGCGGAATTCCAGGGCCTCGGGGCCGAACAGCATGGACAGCGGCATGGCCACCGCGCCCAGCTGATTCACCGCGATTTGCGCCACCGCGGTCTCGAAACGCTGCGGCAGCACGATGGCCACGCGGTCACCGGCCTGCACGCCCAGGCGCTGCAAGGCGTTGGCGAGGCGGTTGGCGGCGCGCTGCAGCTGGCCGTAGCTGTACTGCGCGCGGCAGCCGCTGTCGCTTTCGAACAGGATGGCCGGAGCATTGGGCGTCTCGCGCGCCCAGCGGCCGCAGCAAGCCTCGGCGAGGCTGAAGTCCTCCGGCACCTGCCAGCGGAAGGCCTGATGCAGGGCCGCATACCCATCGAATCGGGCATCACACGGCAACTCGGAACGCTTGGTCATGCACCCTCCATCCTCAGTCGCGGCAACGGAGGGCACATGCTAGCGACACTCGCCCTGCCACAAGTCATGGATTCCCCGAGTGTCCGCGGCCCCTACACTGAGCGCCCGTCCATCCCCAGAATCCATATGTCGCTGCAGATCTACCACAACCCGCGCTGCTCCAAGTCCCGCGAGGCGCTGGCCCTGCTGACCGAGCGCGGCCTGCGGCCCGAGGTGATCGAGTATCTGCAGACCCCGCCCGGCGTGGCCGATTTGCAGGCCCTGCAGCAGCGTCTGGGCGTGAGCGCGCGTGCGCTGCTGCGCAGTGGCGAGGACGAATATGTCCAGCTGGGCCTGGCCGACACCGAGCTCGGCGACGATGCGCTGCTGCAAGCCATTGCCAGCCATCCCAGGCTGCTGCAGCGCCCCATCGTGGTGAACGGCCGGCGCGCCGTGATCGCCCGGCCGCCCGAGCTGGCGCTCACCGTTCTCTAACGGTAGGCCTGCAGCGCCGCGCCGCTGAGCCGGCAGATGCGCCAGTCGGGCAGCAGGCTGGCGCCCATCTTCTCGTAGAAGCGGATCGCGCTCTCGTTCCAGTCCAGCACGCTCCACTCGAAGCGGCCATAGTCGCGCTCCACCGCGAGCTGCGCCAGCCGGCTCAGCATGCGCTTGCCCAGGCCGCTGCCGCGGTGCGCGGGGCGCACATACAAATCCTCCAGATACAGGCCCGGCTTGCCCAGGAAGGTGGAGAAGTTGGTGAAGAAGAGCGCGTAGCCCACCACCTCGCCAGCCAGTTCGCCGACCAGACCCTCCACCACCGGGCGCTCGCCAAACATATGGCGCTGCAAGTCCTGCGGGCGCAGTTCCAGCAGGTGGCTGAGTTGCTCGAACTCGGCGAGTTCGGCGATCAGGCCCACGATGGCGGCAATGTCGCGGGGCTCGGCGGGGCGCAATTGATAGTCAGGGGTGCTCATGGCCGCAATTCTGCCTGCCGGGTCTTGTCCCGCGGCCGACAGCGTGCCGCGCTTGTGCGCGCTACATTGCCGCCATGCAAGCCACGCCCTACCTCGCCCGCCGGCCCCATCAAAGCCAGTTCCTCACGTTGCGGGGGCTCAGGCACCATGTGCTGAGCTGGGGCCAGCCGCAGCCCGGCCGGCCCAGCCTGGTGATGCTGCATGGCTGGATGGACGTGGGAGCCTCCTTCCAGTTCGTGGTGGACGCGCTGCAGCAGGATCGCCATGTGGTGGCGATGGACTGGCGCGGCTTCGGCCTCACCGACTCGAGCGGCGCCGACAGCTACTGGTTCCCCGACTACCTGGGCGATCTGGACGCCCTGCTGGACGCCGTCAGCCCCGAGGCGCCGGTGGATCTGCTGGGCCACAGCATGGGCGGCAATGTGGTGATGAGCTACGCCGGCGTGCGGCCGGCACGCATCCGCCGCCTCGTCAACCTGGAGGGCTTCGGCCTGCCCGAGACCATCCCCGCCCAGGCGCCGGGCCGCCTGACGCAATGGCTGGACGAGCTGAAGCAGCAGCCCCAGCTCAAGACCTACGCCAGCCTGCAGGCGGTGGCCGAGCGCCTGATGAAGACCAACCCGCGCCTCTCGCCCGCCAAGGCCGCCTGGCTGGCGCCGCATTGGTCGCGCGAGATCGACGGCGCCTGGCACATCCTGGGCGATGCCGCCCACAAGCGCAGCAATCCGGTGCTCTACCGCAAGGCCGAGATCCTCGCCACCTGGGCGCGCATCCAGGCGCCCACGCTGTGGGTCGAGGGGGACAGCACCGACATGACGAAATGGTGGGGCGATCGCTACCCGCGCGCCGATTTCGAGGCTCGCCTGGCGGTGGTGCCCAGCGTGCGCAGCGTCACACTCAAGGACGCCGGCCATATGCTGCATCACGACCAGCCGGAGGAGCTGGCCGAGGCGTTGGCGGCCTTTCTGGGCTGACCGGTCAGCCCCGGCGCGGGGCCGCCCGGGCGCGGGCAGGCGCCCGGGCCTTCTTGGGCCGTCGGGCAAGCCGCAGGGCTCGCCCTCGGTGCGCACTCAGTCCAGTTCGCGCTGGGCCGCGTCCAGCCGCCGCATCGCCCAGGCGTAGTAGACGACGATGGCCAGATAGACCAGCAACGCGCCCTGCGAGGCCACCCAGAAGCTGAAGGGCCAGCCGAAGAAGGTGAAGCTCAGATCGCGCGCAAAGTAGATCAGGCCGAAGCTCACCCCAGCCCAGATCAGCAGCAGCCACAGCGTCAGGCGTCGCGTCCTGAGCCAGTAACTCTGCCGCTGCGCCTCGGCAAGACTGGGCCGGCTGGGGTCGGATTCAAGGTTCATGGGCACCGATTCCGTGGCTGAATGAGCAGGGCTCCCAGTGTGCCCCATGCCGGCTCATGTAAAAATGCGCGGTTGCTCGCACCCGAGCCTAGAACTGGAAACACCATGGATATCGAACGCATCAATGCCATCGGGTCCACCCTCGCCGATCTGACAGCGCGTACCGACGCGCTAAGGGGGTATCTTTGACTACGACCGCAAAGCACTGCGACTGAACGAGGTCAACGCCGCGCTGGAGAACCCCAACGTCTGGAACGAGCCCAAGCGGGCCCAGGAGCTGGGCAAGGAAAAGCGCACGCTGGAAAACGTGGTCGAGACCATCAACCACCTCACCAGCAACCTCTCGGACAACAGCGAGCTGTACGAGATGTCCAAGGCCGACGACGACTTCGCCGGCCTGGAAGCGATCGAGGCCGACGCGGCCAAACTGCGGGAGATCGTCGAGCAGTTCGAGTTCCGGCGCATGTTCAACAACCCGGCCGATCCGAGCAACTGCTTCATCGACATCCAGGCCGGCGCCGGTGGCACCGAGGCCTGCGACTGGGCTGGCATGCTGCTGCGTCAGTACCTGAAGTACTGCGAACGCAAGGGCTTCAAGGCGACGCTGGAAGACGAGACCCCTGGCGACGTGGCCGGCATCAAGAGCGCCACCATCAAGGTGGAGGGCGAATATGCCTTCGGCCTGCTGCGCACCGAGACCGGCGTGCACCGCCTGGTGCGCAAGAGCCCGTTCGACTCTTCGGGCGGCCGCCACACCAGCTTTGCCTCGCTGTTCGTCTACCCCGAGATCGATGACTCGATCGAGATCGACATCAACCCGGCCGATGTGCGCACCGACACCTTCCGCGCCTCGGGCGCCGGCGGTCAGCACATCAACAAGACCGACTCGGCGGTGCGCCTGACCCACATCCCGACCGGCATCGTGGTGCAATGCCAGGACGGCCGCAGCCAGCATAGCAACCGCGACGTGGCCTGGAAGCGCCTGCGCTCGCGCCTGTACGACCACGAGATGCGCAAGCGCCAGGAAGAGCAGCAAAAGCTCGAGGACACCAAGACCGATGTGGGCTGGGGTCATCAGATCCGCAGCTATGTGCTGGACCAGAGCCGTATCAAGGACCTGCGCACCAACTACGAGACCTCGGCCACCCAGAAGGTGCTGGACGGCGATCTCGACCCCTTCATTTCCGAGAGCCTGAAGCAAGGCGTTTAAACCCACCCTGCCCCGGCTGCGATCCAGCCGGGGCTTCGCTTTATTCCAAGGATGCCTACCATGCGTGAAGGCTCTGCCACTCTGATCCGCCGCGAAGACTACCTGGCCCCGGCCTTCTGGATTCGCACCGTAGACCTGACCTTCGACCTGGAGCCGGCCAAGACCCTGGTGACCAGCAAGATGCAGATCGAGCGCAACAGCGCCGTGCCGCATGGCCCGCTGCGCCTGCATGGCGAAGAGCTCAACCTGCTGCGCGTGCTGATCAATGGCGAGAGCGTGTCCTTCCGCCAGGAAGGGCATGAGCTGATCATCGAGGGCGCCCCCGATGCCGACTTCACGCTGGAGATCCGCAACAGCTGCGCGCCCGAGAAGAACACCTCCTTGAGCGGTCTCTACACCTCGGGCGGCAGCTTCTTCACGCAATGCGAGGCCGAGGGCTTCCGCCGCATCACCTACTTCCTGGACCGCCCGGACGTGATGGCGGTCTATTCGGTGCATCTGCGCGCCGACAAGGCCAAGTACCCGGTGCTGCTGTCGAACGGCAATCTGCTGGAAGCGGGCGAGCTCGACAATGGCCGCCACTTTGCCAAGTGGCACGACCCCTTCCCCAAGCCCAGCTATCTGTTCGCCCTGGTGGCGGGCGACCTGGTGGCACGCGAGCAGCGCATCCGCACCCGCGCCGGCAAGGACCATCTGCTGCAGGTGTTCGTGCGCCGCGGCGATCTGGAGAAGACCGAGCACGCGATGAACTCGCTGATCGCCTCCATCGTCTGGGACGAGGCGCGCTTCAAGCTGCCGCTGGATCTGGAACGCTTCATGGTCGTCGGCGTGTCCGACTTCAATATGGGCGCGATGGAGAACAAGGGCCTCAACATCTTCAACACCAGCGCCCTGCTGGCCTCGCCCGCCACCGCCACCGATGCCGACTTCCATCGCATCGAGAGCATCGTCGCGCATGAGTACTTCCACAACTGGACCGGCAACCGCGTCACCTGCCGCGACTGGTTCCAGCTCTCGCTGAAGGAAGGCCTGACGGTCTTCCGCGACCAGGAATTCAGCATGGACATGGCCGCCACGCCGAGCGCGCGCGCGGTCTGCCGCATCCAGGACGTGCGCCAGCTGCGCGCCATGCAGTTCCCCGAGGACTCGGGCGCGATGGCGCATCCGGTGCGCCCCGACTCCTATGTGGAGATCAACAACTTCTACACCGCCACGGTCTACGACAAGGGCTCCGAGGTGGTGCGCATGTACCAGACCCTGGTCGGCCGCGCCGGCTTCGAGGCCGGCATGAAGCTCTACTTCGAGCGCCACGACGGCCAGGCCGTGACCTGCGACGACTTCGCCCAGGCCATTGCCGACGCCAACCCCGGCTCCGCCCTGACGACGCGCCTGGACGCCTTCAAGCGCTGGTACTCGCAGGCCGGCACGCCGCATCTGCAGGCGCGCGGCAGCTACGACGCCGAGGCCCGGACCTACACGCTCACGCTCAAGCAATCCACCCCCGCCACGCCGGGCCAGGCCGACAAGCTGCCCCAGGTGATCCCGGTGGCGCTGGGTCTGCTGACCCACGAGGGTCAGGCCTTGCCGCTGCAGCTGCAGGGCGAGGCGGCCGCCACCGGCACGGAGCGCGTGCTGGTGCTGGACCAGGCCGAGCAGAGCTTTGTGTTCGTGGACGTGGCGAGCGCCCCCGTGCCCTCGCTGCTGCGCGGCTTCTCGGCCCCGGTGGTGCTGGACGACGGCCTCAGCGATGCCGAGTTGCTGACCCTGCTCAAGCACGACAGCGACGCCTTCAACCGTTGGGAAGCCAGCCAGCGCCTGGCGCTGAACCGCATCCTCGCGGCGGTGCGCAGCGGCACGCCGCTGGTGCTGGACGCGGCCTATATCGAGGCGATGCGCGCCGTGCTGCGCCACGCTGAGCTGGACGCCGCCTTCAAGGAGCTGGCCCTGACCCTGCCCGGCGAGGCCTATATCGCCGAGCAGCTGGACGTGGTCGACCCGCAGGCCATCCACGCCGCGGTGGAAGCGGCGCGCCTGCAACTGGCGCAGGCCCTGGCGACCGACTGGGCCGAGGCCTATGAGGCCCACCAGGTGAAGGCCGGCTATGCGCCCGATCCGGTGCAATCGGGCCGACGCGCGCTGGCCAATCTGGCGCTGGCGATGCTGGTGCTGAACGCCACGCAGAGCGGCGACAGCGTGTGGCCCGGCCGCGCCTACCAGCGCTTCAAGGACGCTGGCAATATGACCGACCGCCTGGGCGCCCTGTCGGCCCTGGTGGCCGCCCATGCCGAGCTGGCCGAGCCGGCGCTGGCACGCTTCCACGCCCTCTTCAAGGGCGACGAGCTGGTGATCGACAAGTGGTTCGCGCTGCAGGGCCGCACGCCCGAGCTGGACGGCAAGAGCTTCGCGCGCGTCAAGCAGCTGATGCAGCATCCGGACTTCACGCTCAAGAACCCGAACCGCGCGCGCAGCCTGATCTTCTCGCTGTGCATGTTCAACCCCGCCGCCTTCCATCGCAAGGACGCGGCCGGCTATGTGTTCTGGGCCGAGCAGGTGCTGGCGCTGGACGCCATCAATCCGCAGATCGCCAGCCGCCTGGCGCGCGTGATGGACCGCTGGACCGTGCTGGCTGAGCCCTACCGCAGCGCCGCCCGCGAGGCGATCGCCCGCGTCGCCGCCAAGGCCGATCTGTCCAACGATGTGCGCGAGATCGTCGAGCGCGCACTCGCCTCCGAGGCCAAGGGAGAGCAAGCATGACGCGCCGCATCAGCCTGACCCAGTACCTGATCGAGCAGCAGCGCCAGCACGGCCATATCCCGCAGGAGCTGCGCCTCTTGATCGAGGTGGTGGCACGCGCCTGCAAGCGCATCGCCATCAGCGTCAACAAGGGCGAGCTGGGCGATGTGCTGGGCACGGCCGGCAGCGAGAACGTGCAGGGCGAGGTGCAGAAGAAGCTCGACATCATCGCCAACGAGGTGCTGATCGAGGCCAACGAATGGGGCGGCCACCTGGCGGCGATGGCCTCGGAGGAGATGGAAGGCATCTACCTGGTGCCGAATCGCTTCCCGCAGGGCGAGTACCTGCTGATGTTCGACCCGCTGGACGGCTCGTCCAACATCGACGTGAACGTCTCCATCGGCACCATCTTCTCGGTGCTCAAGAAGGTGGAAGGCAGCAAGGGCGTCAGCGAAGACGACTTCCTGCAGCCCGGCTCGGCCCAGGCCGCGGCCGGCTACTGCGTCTACGGCCCGCAGACCACCCTGGTGCTGACGGTGGGCGACGGCGTCGCGATGTTCACGCTGGACCGCGAGCAGGGCTCCTTCGTGCTCACGCATGAGGACGTGAAGATCCCCGAGGACACCAAGGAATTCGCCATCAATATGTCGAACATGCGCCACTGGGATGCCCCGGTGAAGCGCTATATCGATGAATGCCTGGCCGGCGAAGAGGGCCCGCGCGGCAAGAACTTCAATATGCGCTGGATCGCCTCCATGGTGGCCGATGTGCACCGCATCCTCACGCGCGGCGGCGTCTTCATGTACCCCTGGGACAAGCGCGAGCCCAACAAGGCCGGCAAGCTGCGCCTGATGTACGAGGCCAATCCGATGGCCTTCCTGGTCGAACAGGCGGGCGGCGCGGCCACCAATGCGCGCGAGCGCATCATGGACCTGCAACCCGGCAAGCTGCACGAGCGCGTGGCCGTGGTGCTGGGCTCCAAGAACGAAGTTGAGCGCATCACGTCTTACCATCTTGATAGCGCCCAATAAACTCTGCTAGAATAGTAGGCTTGACGCCGGTGTAGCTCAGTCGGTAGAGCAGCTCATTCGTAATGAGAAGGTCGGGTGTTCGATTCATCTCTCCGGCACCAAAAAATGAAGATGGCCCTTCCGCAAGGAAGGGCCATTTCTCATTGTGGACGCGGATCAGTGCAGCTGGCCAAGCAGCACCGTCATGCCGGCGAACAGGGTCCACTTGGGCGTATTGCGGTTGAGGCCACCCGCCAGCCCGCCGTCCAGCACCAGGCGCGGGCTCAGTGCATAGCTCGCCGCGGCCAGCAGCTGGGCCGTGTCCGCTGTGCCGCGCTGATGCGTGCCCGAGAGGTCGGCGGCCAGCGTCCAGGCCGGGCCGACGCTATGCGACAAGGCCATCGCCCAGGCTGACTGCAAGCGCCCCTGCCCCGCATCGACCGCACCCAGCTGGGTAGCGAGCAAGTTGCCGTCCAGATGCCAGCCCTCGGCGATGTCCAGGCCGTAGATGCCCTTCAGGCCGTAGTCGCGCTCACCACTGCCCAGGCCGGTGCCCGCGGTGGGGAATTTGACGCTGGCCTCGACGCCGTAGCTCGTGCCCTCGGGTGCGGCGCTGCCGCGCCATTTGAGCGTCAGCGCGGTATCGCCCATGCCGCTCAGCGTGGGCGCGCCCGCGGGCCGGCTGCTGACACGGGCGTCGCCGCCCAGCAAGAGCGCCCACTGCTCGTTGAACGAGTACTTGAGCAGATAGGGCAGGCTGCTGCGCCGATCGGCGCCATGCCCGCCCAGGCGCTGGCCACCCAGTTCCAGCTCCAGCCAGCCGGGCAGGGAAATCGCCGCGCCGCTGGTGACGGTGGGGCGAAAGGGCGTGGCGGCGGGCTCGCTCTGCTGCGCATGCGCGCATGTGCAGGCCAGCCAGGCGAGCGGCAGAGAAAGAAGTTTGGCGGCCTGGTGCATGGCCCGCATTAAACCTCGGCGCATCGGCGCCATCAACGAGAATTCCGGCCTCGACAACATCACCAGGCTCTCGATGGATATCCTGTTCTCGCCGCGCGGCCGAGCTTGCTGGCGCGCCCTGCTCGCCTTGCTGCTGCTGGTGATCAGCTGGCTGGCCTTCAGCCCCAAGCCGCCCGAAGGCATCGATACCGGTTGGGACAAGGCCAACCACCTGCTGGCCTTTGCCACCCTGGCGGTGGTGAGCGCACTGAGCCTGACGGGCGCAAGGCGCGAGCGGAAGGTGGGCAAGGTGGTGCTGGGCCTGCTGGCCTACGGCATCTTCATCGAGCTGGTGCAGACCCAGGTACCCGGCCGCAGCGCCGAGGCGGCCGATGTGCTGGCCGATATGGCGGGCGTGGCCCTGGGCCTGCTGCTGCTGGCCGGGCTGGAGCGCCTGCTGCTCCTCAAACGCTGACCAGGCGCTGCGCCATGGCCATCGCTGCGGCCTGGGCGCGGTTGCTGGCGCGCAGCTTGCGCAGCAGCTTCTGCACATGGTTCTTCACCGTCAGCGCGCTCAGGTCCAGGCGCTGCGCGATCGCCTGGTTGCTCAGGCCCAGGCACAGCAGGGCAAGGATTTGCTGCTCGCGTGCGGTGAGGCCCGACGCCGCGTCGCCCGGCTCCGCCAGGCGCTGGCCGGCGGCCTGCACCTGACGCCAGGCCGCATGCAGATGGGGCATCAACCAGGCGGCGAGCTGGCCATGCGCCTGGGTATAGGCCGCGCCGCTGCGGGCCCAGAGAAACCAGGCCTCGGCGCGCTGGGCACGCCCGGGCGCGGCGGCCCCATGCAGCAGCAGCTGCGCATAGCCCGCCTGGCCCAGCGCCCCGGCCAGCTCATCCGGCAGCTCGGCCACCGCCATGCTCAGCGGCGCCTGCCGCCATTGCCGCTGCAGTGCCAGCCAGGCGGGCTGGCGCAGGTCCTGCAGGCGCGCACCCAAGGGCGCCGGCAGCGGCAGGCTGTTGAACACATCGGCCCGCCACTGCCCCTGCTGTTCCAGCGCGCACACCAGCAGCTGATGCGGCAGCAGGCCCTGCATCTGGGTCTGGGCCCAGACAAAGAAGGCGGCGCGCTGGCGCAGCCCTAGGCTGGCCGCCGCCACCGCCACCATGCGCTCGGGCAGGGCCGGGTCGGGCTCGGTCCAGTCATGGGCAGGATTTCCCGGCATAGGCGCTGCTCGGCATGGTCGCGTTGCGCGCCAGCCTAGCCCCCGGCCGTGACAGCCCGGTGACTTCAGAGCAAGCTGAGCGCCGCCAGCGTGACGGCCGGGAAGAACAGCAGCAGCACGATGCGCAGCAGGTCTGAGGCCAGGAAGGGCATCACGCCCTTGTAGGTCTCGTTCATCGGCACGTCGCGTGCCATGCCGTTCACCACATAGACGTTCAGGCCCACCGGCGGCGCCAGCATGCCTATGCCCACCGTCATCAGCACCAGCACGCCGAACCAGATCGCCTTGTGCTCGGGGCTGAGGCCCCAGAGGTCCAGGCCCATCACGGTCGGGAAGATCACCGGAATCGTCAGCAGCAGCATCGAGAGCTCGTCCATCACGCAGCCCAGCACGATGTAGAAGGCCAGGATGGATGCGACGATGACGAGCGGATGCACCTGCAGATGCCCGACCCATTCGGCCAGGCGCGCCGGCATCTGGGTCAGCGCCAGCGAGGAGTTCATCATGTCGGCGCCGAGAAAGATCATGAACACCATGGCGGTGGTCTCGGCCGTGCCCAGGAAGCTGCGCCGCAGGCCCTCGTTGTTCAGCTCGCCGCTGAAGCGCCCGGTCACGAAGGTGGCGATCGCGCCCACCGCCGCACCCTCGGTGGGCGAGAACAGGCCGCCGTAAATGCCACCGAACACGATCACGAAGATCAGCACCATGGGCCACACGCCCAGCAGCGCGCGCCAGCGCTGGCCCCAGGGCAGGCGCACCGAGGGCTGGGCCAGCTCGGGCCGCAGCCGGCAGTAGAGCGCGATCACGATCAGATAGCCGGCGGTGGCGATCAGCCCCGGCACAAAGGCCGCGGCGAACAGCTTGGCAATGTTCTGCTCGGTCAGGATGGCGTAGACCACCAGGGGCACCGAGGGCGGGATCAGGATGCCCAGCGTGCCGCCGGTGGCCAGCACCGCGGTGGAAAGGCGGCCGTGGTAGCCGCCGCGCTTCATTTCCTCGTAGGCCACCTGGGTGATGGTGGCGCAGGTGGCAACGGACGAGCCGCACACCGCGCCGAAGGCCGCCGAGGCCATGATGGCCGCCATCGCCAGGCCGCCGCGCTTGTGCCCCACGAAGGCCGCCGCCGCCTTGAAGAGCGCGCGGCTCAAGCCCCCCTGGGTGGCGAACTGGCCCATCAGCAGGAACAGCGGAATCACCGAGAGGTCGTAGACCGACAGCCGCGCCACCGCACTGCCCTTGAGCAGGTTCAGCAGCGCCATGTCGCTGGTCATCCAGGCATAGCCGAGGGCGCCGGGAATGAACATCGCCGCGGCGATGGGCACGCGCAGCGCCATCAGAAGCAGCATGGCGGCGAAGATCGCGAGGCCG
>NZ_JBYTBE010000028.1:0-77066 GCF_058788955.1 Roseateles sp. FW301-B2 | reverse complement strand
TCGCTGCCTCATGTCCAACACTCCTTCGGCCTGATCGGCCCCTAGTGTGTTGCGTCGACCGATTGAATCCGCCCTGCGAAGCAGTCGTCGAGCCTGCCAGCCCAGCCGACTGGATTGGTTCGACAACGCCAACTCCAAGATTCCCGCCGCAAAGATTCGGCCCCAGCTGACCGGCCGGTCCGCAGCATGGCAAGCTGGATGGCAGCACCGCGCTTGGCACCGCTCCGTGAAGCCGGCTCCCGGCCGCAAAGGGCCATAACAGCGCAGGCTTGTCCGACGCCTGCGCATCGCACCCGCCTGTCTTTACTGCCCCTGCCGTGCATGCCTCATCGGGTCGATCAGCTCTCCCTTCAGCAGGTGGAGCGGCGCCTTGCGGTAGAGCCAGATATCGTGGAAGGGGTCGCTGAGGATCTTGCACATCCACACCAGGCCGGTTTGCACATCCTTGAGGATGAAGAGATGCAGGGTGCGGAACAGCAGGCCGCCCGCCCCCAGCCACAGCCACAACCAGCCCAGCTGGTGCAGCCATTCGTTGGCATTGGTGGCCGGTGCAAACAGGCCGAACAGGCCCGGCTGCAGATAGAGCGCCAGCGGTGCCGCCACCCACAGCGCCATCAGCACCACCTTGCGCTGCAGGTTGTAGCCCACCTTGATCTCTTCCTTGTACTCGTGCGTGGCCTGGTTGACCTCGTCGTAGCCGCGCGGCTCGAAGAAGAAATGGCCGGCCTGGCGCGAACTCATCGAGACCAGCCAGGCCAGCAGCGCGGCCGCCGCCGGGTCGACCAGCAGCAGCGCATAGGCGGCCACAAAGCTCAGCGCGCTGAGCAGATGCAGGCTCTGGTTGATGCGGCTGTGGTGGTAGTAGCGGTGGTCGTCCCAGCGCTGGGTGGCCAGCGCCTGTGTGAATGAAGGAGTCTTGTGCGTCACCTGGTGTCCTCTGCTTGTCGTGACGCGATGGTGACCAGGGCCGGTGAAATTTCGGTGACGCCACGGTGCGGCGTTCGGCTCAGCCCGTACGTCACGCTACTGTTGCAATCGCCGCCCATGATGGCCTCATGATGATGCCGATCAAGCCCGCCGCCGATGCCGAGATCGAGGTCGATGAACTGCCGCCGCAGCAGCGCTGCCTGCGCGTGGCCATCGTCACCGAGACCTACCCACCCGAGGTCAACGGCGTGGCGCGCACCGTCGCTTGTGTGGTGGAGGGCCTGCGTGCGCGCAACCATGGAGTGCAGCTGATACGCCCGCGCCAGGCCAAGCCCGACGCCGGCGAGGCGCCGGGCAGCGGCGGCGACGAAGAGCGCTTCCACGAGGTGCTGATGCGCGGCCTGCCGATCCCGCGCTATCCGCATCTGCGCATGGGCATGGTGTCCAAGAAGACGCTGGTGAAGCTCTGGACGCTGCGCCGGCCCGACCTCGTGCACATCGCCACCGAGGGGCCGATGGGCTGGTCGGCGCTGCAGGCGGCGCGCTATCTGAAGCTGCCGGTCTGCTCGGACTTCCGCACCAACTTCCATGCCTACAGCAAGCATTACGGCATCGGCTGGCTGCACAAGCCCATCATGGGTTATCTGCGCAAGTTCCATAACCACACCCAGTGCACCATGGTGCCGGACGCGGGCCTGCGCCGCGAGCTGCAGGCGCTGGGTTTCCAGGGCGTGAACGTGGTGGCGCGCGGGGTCGACACCGCCCTCTTCAACCCGGCACGGCGCAGCGAGGCCTTGCGCGCCGCATGGGGCGTGGCGCCCCATGATCCGGTGGTCGTGCATGTGGGCCGGCTCGCGCCCGAGAAGAATCTGGGCACCCTGGTGGAGGCCTTCGAGGCCTTCCAGCGCCTGCAGCCGCGCGCCCGCCTGGTGCTGGTGGGCGACGGGCCGGCGCGCCGCGAGCTGCAGGCGCGCCTGCCCGGCGCCATCTTCGCCGGCATGCGCCATGGCGAGGACCTGGCCGCCCATTACGCCAGCGGCGATCTCTTCATCTTCCCCAGCATCACCGAGACCTTCGGCAACGTCACGCCCGAGGCCATGGCCAGCGGCTTGGCCGTGCTGGCCTATGACTACGCCGCCGCCTCGCAGCTGGTGCAGCCGGGCCTGAACGGCCAGCTCGCCCCGTTCGGCCACAGCCCCGAGTTCCTGCGCCAGGCGGTGGTGCTGGCCGAAAAAGACCCGGCCGCGCTGCGCCGCATGGGCCAGGCCGCACGCCAGACCGCCGAAGCTCTGAGCTGGGACAGCATCATCGGCAGCATCGAAGCGATCTACGGCTCGCTCGTCGACGGCCGGCCGCTGCCGCAACCGCAGGAGGGCTCAGTGCGGGGCCAGGTCTTGCCCCAAGCGGTCTGAGGCGCCGCGGCGTTTCAGCGTCAGCAGCAGCAGCGCCAGCATCGCCAGCGCGATCAGGCTGCCGAACACCGTCATCAGCGGCAGCAGCGGCGTGTCCAGCGCCAGCGCGCCGGCATAGGCGGCCAGCATCACGAGGATGCTGAGGTTCTCGTTATAGCCCTGCACGGCGATCGAGCGGCCGGCCGTCAGCAGCTGGTAGCCGCGCTGCTGCAGCAGTGCATTCATCGGCACCACCAGCAGCCCGCCCACCGCGCCCACCCCCATCAGCATCGGCCAGGCCAGCGCCAGGCGGTCCACCCAGGTCATCGCCACCAGCAGCAGGCCCAGCAGCACGCCCAGCGGCAGCACGCGCGCGGCCCGGCTCATGGGTACCAGGCGGCCGGCCAGGGCGGCGCCGGCCACCACGCCCACCGCCACCACCGCCTGCAGATAGGCGCCCTGGTCCAGGCGCAGGTTCAATACCTGCTGGGCCCAGCGCAGCACCGCGAACTGCAGGGTCGCGCCCACGCCCCAGAACAGGGTGGTGACGGCCAGTGAGAGCCCGCCCTCGGCATCGCGCCAGAGCTTGCGGTTGGCGGCCATGAACTCGCGCAGCAGCAGGCGCGGCCGGCGCGAACAGGCCGGGTAGCGCGCGCCGCTGTCGCCCAGGCCCAGCTGCAGCAGCGCCGCCAGGCCATAGGTCAGCAGCAGCAAGGCCAGTGCGGCATGCAGCGGCTGGGCAAGACCTGACACCAGCGCGCCGAACCAGGCGCTCACCAGCGCCCCGCCCAGCACCGTGCCCAACAGGGCCGCACTCACCACCGAGACCTCGATCCAGCCGTTCGCCGCCACCAGCTGGCGCGCCGGCACCAGCTCGGTGATGAGGCCGTACTTGGCCGGCGCATAGGCCGCTGCGCCCAGGCCCACCAGCGCGAACGCGGCGACCGGATGCAGGCCGGCGAACAGGGCCAGCACGCCCAGGGTCTTGAGGCCGTTCATCCAGGCCATCAGCCTGGCCTTGGGCATGGCATCGGCGAGCGGCCCGACAAAGGGCGCCAGCAGCACATAGGAGATCGTGAAGGAGAACTTCAGGAGCGGCGCCCACCAGCCGGGCTGGCCCTGGGCCTGCAGCAGGGCAATGGTGACGATCAGCAGGGCGTTGTCGGCCAGCGCCGACGCGAACTGGGCCGCGATCAGCAGGTGGAAACCGGGCGGCAGTTGTGACGGGCAGCGGGCGGCAGGCATGGGCCGATTGAGCCAGCCCCGCATGCCAGGCTGATGACAGTCACACAAGCTGCATAGACTGCGCGCGATGAACACGACCCCTGCCAGCTACGGCGCCAGCCCCGACGGCCTGATCTGCGGTTACCGCTTCGAGCCCGGCCAGCCCGGCACGGCGATCGACACCGACGCGGCGCTGCAATGGCTGCGCCGGAGCGAGCCCGCCGCCGGCTTTGTGTGGCTGCACTTCAATCTCGCCCATGGCGCCAGCCTGGCCTGGCTGCAGGCCCATACCGGCCTGCCCGAGGACTTCTACCAGGGCCTGCGCGAGGGTTCGCGCTCCACCCGCATCGCCCGCCATGGCGAGCATCTGCTGGGCGTGATCAACGACGTCACCTTCGACTTCAGCTTCGACCCCGAGGACGTGGCCACGCTGTGGCTGAGCCTGGAGGCCGGCCTGGTGATCACGGCGCGCAAGCATCCGCTGCGTTCGGTGGACCGGCTGCGCGCCGCCGCCAAGGCCGGCGAGGCGCTGGCCACGCCGCTGGCCCTGCTGGAGCATCTGCTCTCCGACCAGGCCGACGAGCTGCAGCACATCGTGCGCACCGCCAGCGATCGGGTCGACGACATCGAGGACGAGCTGCTGGCGCGCCGCCGCCTGCAGGGCAGCGATGAACTGCCGCGCCTGCGTCGCCTCTCGGTGCGCCTGCAGCGCCTGCTGGCGCCCGAGCCGGGCGCGCTCCTGCGCGTGGTGGCGAATCCGCCGCGCTGGGTGAATGCGGCCGATCACGACAGCCTGCGGCGCGTCAACGACGAGTTTGCGGTGGTGCTGCGCGACATCGCCTCGCTGCACGAACGCGTCAAGCTGCTGCAGGACGAGGCGGCGGCGCGCGTGGCCGAGGAGAACAACCGCAGCCTCTTCACCCTCACCATGGTGACCGTGCTGGCCCTGCCCATCAACCTGATCGCCGGCCTGATGGGCATGAATGTGGGCGGCATCCCGCTGGGCGAGCACCCGCACGGCTTCTGGCTGGTGCTGGGCCTGATTCTGGGTTTCACCGCCCTGCTGGGCTGGGTGGTGGTGCGGCGGCTGCGCGCCGGCCAGGGCTGAGGCGGGCCCCGGTTCAGCCCGGCGCCGGCCAGGCCCGCATGGCCGCGGCCGCGGTGGCCATCAGGGTCTCGCGGCTGGCGCCGTCGGCGGCCTGCATGGACATGCCGCGCAGCACCGCGACGTAGAAATTGCTCAGCGCCACCGCGTCGGTGCCGGCCGGCAGCTCGCCGCTCGTGATGCCCTGCTCGATGCGGCAGCGCATGCCCTCGTCGGCCTCGGCGCGGCGCTTGGACAGGGCCGCCTGGATATGGGCCGAGGCCTCGGTGCAGTTGGTGGCCGCCATCGTCATCATGCAGCCCTTGGGATGGCAGGGCCGGGTCAGTTCCTCGGCCGATTCCTCCAGGCAGCGCTGGATCGCCAGGAAGGCGCTGGGCTCCTCGCGCAGGGCCCGCATATAGCCGCCACCGGGGCCGCTGGCATAGCGCTCGATGGCCTCCAGGAACAGGCGCTCCTTGTCGCCAAAGGCGGTGTAGAGGCTGGGGGCGGTGATGCCCATGGCGGCGGTCAGTTCGCTGATGGAAGCGGCTTCGTAACCACGCCGCCAGAACACGTGCATGGCCTGCTCCAGCGCCTGCTCGCGGTCGAATGACAAAGGCCGGCCACGGGGCTTGCAGGCCTTGGCGCAGGGGTCTTTGTTGATTTCCATAGCGATCGATAATAAATGTCTTGACGCCTAAAAACAAGGCGACTACATTCCAGCCCATAAACCGTAATGGTCGTTACGGAATCATGAACGGGGAGTTTGCATGTTCGCCATTGTCGTCCCTGCGCGCGGTCGTTGTTGACCCTGCGGCCCGCCGTGCCCTGAAGCCCATTTCGCCGGCACGCTGAACCCTTTCGCACCCTTTGTTCGCCGGAGTCGCGTGACCCCGGTGCAGCCGCCGCTTTGTCCAAAAAAATCCCTGCCCTGGAGTCAGTCACCATGTCTTCACAACACCACGCCACCCAAAGCAAGCGCCGCCTCTGGCTGGCCGGCTCGGCCTTCACCGCGCTGACCGCCCTCACCGCCATCTCGGCCGCCATCGTCGGCCTGAGCCCCGCCGAGGCCGAAGCACCGCCGGCCGCGCCGCCCGCCACCCCGGTCTCGGTGGCCACGGTGCAGGCCTCGGAAGTCGCCACCTGGGACGAGTTCTCCGGCCGCCTGGAGGCGGTGGAGCGCGTCGAGCTGCGTCCGCGCGTGCCGGGCACGGTGCAGACGGTGCATTTCCGCGAGGGCGCGCTGGTGCGCCAGGGCGATCTGCTCATCAGCCTGGACCCGGCGCCCTATGCCGCCGAGGTGGAGCGCGCCGAGGCCCAGGTGGCCGCCGCCAAGGCGCGCGCGCTCTACACCGCCAGCGATGTGGCGCGCGCCAGGGCGCTGTGGGCCGAACAGGCGATTGCCCAGCGCGAGTTGGACGAGCGCAGCAATGCGCAGCGCGAGGCCGATGCCAATCTGCGCGCCGCCCAGGCCGGCCTGCAGGCCGCCAGGCTCAACCTCGGCTACACGCAGCTGCGGGCGCCGGTGGCCGGGCGCGTCGGCCGCCTGGAGATCACGGTGGGCAACCAGGTCGCCGCCGGCCCCAGCGCGCCCCTGCTCACCACCCTGGTGTCGGTGAGCCCGATCTACGCCAGCTTCGACGCCGACGAGCAGGTCATCGCCAAGGCGCTGGGCCAGCGCAAGCAGCTGGAGCGCATCCCCGTGCAGATGGGCACCATGGGCGCCGAGGGCACGCCGCTGGAGGGCCGGCTGCAGCTGATCGACAACCAGGTCAATGCCAGGAGCGGCACGGTGCGCGTGCGCGCCCTGTTCGACAACCAGGACGGCAGCCTGATGCCCGGCCAGTTCGCGCGCCTGCGCATGGGCCAGGCCGGCAAGACCTCGGCCCTGCTCGTCAACGAGCGCGCCGTCGGCACCGACCAGAGCAAGCGCTTCGTCTTCGTGGTGGGGGCCGACAACAAGGCCGAGTACCGCGAGGTCAAGCTGGGCGCGGCGGTGGATACGAAGAGCGGGCTGCGCATCGTCAGCGCCGGGCTGAAGGCGCAGGAGCGCATCGTCGTGAACGGCTTGCAGCGCGTGCGCCCCGGCGCGGCGCTGGCCCCCACCCTGGTGGCGATGGATGCCAAGCCCGAGCTGCAGGCCAAGACCAAGCCGGCTGCGCCCGCAGCCGGCGAGAAGAGCTGAGCCGCAGGAGCACATCCACATGAATCTCTCCAAATTCTTCATCGACCGGCCGATCTTTGCCGGCGTGCTCTCGGTGCTGATGCTGCTGGCCGGCCTGATCGCCGTGCGCGGCCTGCCGATCTCCGAGTATCCCGAGGTGGTGCCGCCCTCGGTGGTGGTGCGCGCCCAGTACCCGGGCGCCAACCCCAAGGTGATTGCCGAGACCGTGGCCACACCGCTGGAGGAGGCGCTCAACGGCGTGGAAGGCATGCTCTATATGGGCAGCCAGGCCACCACCGACGGGCTGATGACGCTCACCGTCACCTTCAAGCTCGGCACCGACCCCGACAAGGCCCAGCAGCTGGTGCAGAACCGCGTCTCGCAGGCCGAGCCGCGCCTGCCCGAGGAGGTCAAGCGCCTGGGCGTCACCACCATCAAGAGCTCGCCCGACCTGACCATGGTGGTGCACCTGCTCTCGCCCAGCGGCCGCTACGACATGACCTATCTGCGCAATTACGCGCTCCTTAACGTCAAGGACCGGCTGGCACGCCTGCAGGGCGTGGGTGATGTGCAGCTGTTCGGCTCGGGCGACTACGCGATGCGCGTCTGGCTCGATCCGCAGAAGGTGGCCCAGCATGGGCTCTCGGCCGGCGATGTGGTGGCCGCGATCCGCAGCCAGAACATCCAGGCCGCCGCCGGCGTCGTCGGCGCCTCGCCCGGCCTGGCGGGCGTGGACACGCAGCTCTCCATCAACGCGCAAGGCCGCCTGCAGAACGAGGAGGAGTTCGGCGACATCATCGTCAAGACCGAGGCCGCAAATGGGTCCACGGCAATCACCCGCCTGCGCGAACTCGGCCGCATCGAGCTGGGCGCCTCGGGCTATGCGCTGCGCTCGCTGCTCGACAACAAGGACGCGGTGGCCGTGCCGATCTTTGCCGCGCCCGGCTCCAACGCGATCCAGATCTCCGACCAGGTGCGCGCCACCATGGCCGAGATCAAGACCCATATGCCCGAGGGCGTCGAGTACTCGATCGTCTACGACCCCACCCAGTTCGTGCGCGCCTCCATCGAGTCGGTGGTGCACACCCTGCTGGAGGCCGTGGCCCTGGTGGTGCTGGTGGTGATCCTGTTCCTGCAGACCTGGCGCGCCTCCATCATCCCGCTGCTGGCGGTGCCGGTGTCGGTGGTGGGCACTTTTGCCGTCATGCATCTGTTCGGCTTCTCGATCAATGCGCTGAGCCTGTTCGGCCTGGTGCTGGCAATCGGCATCGTGGTGGACGACGCCATCGTGGTGGTGGAGAACGTCGAGCGCAATATCGAGGCGGGCCTCTCCCCGCGCGACGCCACCTACCGCGCCATGCGCGAAGTGTCCGGCCCCATCATCGCGATCGCGCTGGTGCTGGTGGCGGTGTTCGTGCCGCTGGCCTTCATCAGCGGCCTCACCGGCCAGTTCTACCGCCAGTTCGCACTGACGATCGCGATCTCGACGGTGATCTCGGCGATCAACTCGCTGACGCTCTCGCCCGCCCTCGCCGCCCTGCTGCTGCGCGGCCACGACGCGCCCAAGGATGCGCTGACGCGCGCCATGGACCGCCTGCTGGGCCGCTTCTTCGCCGGCTTCAACCGCCTCTTCAAGCGCGGCTCCGAGGCCTATGGCGGCGGCGTGCAGCGCGCCATCGCGCGCAAGGGCGCGATGCTGGCCCTCTATGCCGGCCTGGCCCTGCTGACCGTGGGCCTGTTCAAGGCCGTGCCCGGCGGCTTCGTGCCGGCGCAGGACAAGCAGTACCTGATCGGCTTTGCCCAGCTGCCCGATGGCGCCACGCTGGACCGCACCGAGGACGTGGTGCGCCGCATGAACGACATCACGCTCAAGACGCCTGGCGTCGAGCATGCGGTGGCCTTCCCGGGCCTGTCGATCAACGGCTTCACCAACAGCTCCAACTCCGGCATCGTGTTCGCCACCCTGAAGCCGTTTGAAGAGCGCAAGGGCAAGGGCCTCAGCGCCGGCGAGATCGCCGGCGCGCTGAATGCGCAGTACGGCCAGATCCAGGACGCCTTCATCGTCATGTTCCCGCCCCCACCGGTGCAGGGCCTGGGCACCACCGGCGGCTTCAAGCTGCAGCTGGAAGACCGCGGCGGCCTCGGCTACGAGGCGCTGGACCAGGCCGTCAAGGCCTTCATGGCCAAGGCCTACCAGAGCAAGGAGCTGGCCGGCATGTTCTCCAGCTACCAGGTCAATGTGCCCCAGCTCTATGCCGACATCGACCGCAGCAAGGCGCGCCAGCTGGGCGTGGCGGTGACCGACATCTTCGACACCATGCAGATCTACCTCGGCAGCCTGTATGTGAACGACTTCAACAAGTTCGGCCGTACCTATTCGGTGCGCGTGCAGGCCGATGCGGCCTACCGCGCGCGCGCCGAGGACGTGGGCCAGCTGAAGGTGCGCTCGGCCAGCGGCGAGATGGTGCCGCTGGCGGCGCTGATGAAGGTGCAGCATGCGGTGGGCCCGGAGCGCGCGATGCGCTACAACGGCTTCCTCTCGGCCGACATCAACGGCGGCCCGGCCGCGGGCTTCAGCTCGGGCCAGGCCCAGGACGCCATCAAGCGCATCGCCGCCGAGACCCTGCCACCCGGCATCAGCTATGAGTGGACCGAGCTGACCTACCAGGAGATCCTGGCCGGCAACTCGGCGCTGTGGGTGTTCCCGCTCGCCATCCTCTTGGTGTTCCTGGTGCTGGCCGCGCAGTACGAGAGCCTGACCCTGCCGCTCGCCATCCTGCTGATCGTGCCGATGGGCCTGCTGGCCGCGATGACCGGGGTCTGGCTCACCAAGGGCGACAACAATGTCTTCACCCAGATCGGCCTGATGGTGCTGGTGGGGCTGTCGGCCAAGAACGCGATCCTGATCGTCGAGTTCGCGCGCGAGCTCGAGTTCGCCGGCCACACGCCGCTGGCCGCGGCGATCGAGGCGGCGCGCCTGCGCCTGCGCCCCATCCTGATGACCTCGATGGCCTTCGTGATGGGTGTGCTGCCGCTGGTGCTGGCCAGCGGTGCGGGCTCGGAGATGCGCTCGGCGATGGGGGTGGCGGTGTTCGCCGGCATGATTGGCGTGACCGCCTTCGGCCTCTTCCTCACCCCGGTGTTCTATGTGACGCTGCGCCGCCTCACGGGCAACCGCCCGCTCAAGCTGCATGGCGAGGTGCCGCATCTGGAGGCCTTTGCCGGCACGCCGGAGCTGCATCTCAGCGCTGGCGATGCCCGGCCCCTGCCGGCCGCACCGCGCCACCCAATCGACTGAGGAGCCCATCATGAGAAACAGACTAACGCCCTTGTTGTCGGCCCTGCTGCTGGCCGGCTGCGCCAACCTCGCCGTGCTCGAGCCCCATGCCATGCCGGCCACGCCGGCCGCCTTCGCGCATGCCGGCGCGGCCGGCCAGCCCAGCGCTGCGGCAGACGCCTGGTGGCAGGCCTTTGGCGACCCGCGGCTCGACGCCCTGACCGAACGCGCGCTGGCCCACAACACCAGCATCCAGCAGGCGGCCGCGCGCCTGGCCCAGGCCCGCGCACTCCTGCGCAACAGCGATGCGGCGCGTGCGCCGCAGCTCAATGTGAACGCGGGCGCCGCGCGCCAGGGTGGCGATGCCGCACGCGCCACCGGCACCGCCGGCACCCAGCTCACCGCCGGTGTGAGCCTGGCCTACGAGATCGATGTGATGGGCCGGCTCAGCCAGGCCAGCCAGGCCGCCAGCCTGGACGCGCAGGCGCGCGAGGCCCTGCTGCAGGCCACCCGGCTGCTGGTGCAGAGCGATGTGGCGCAGGCCTATTTCGCGCTGCGCGCGCTCGACGCCGAACGCGCGCTGATGCGCGACACCGTGGCCGCCTACCAAGCCACGCTGCTGCTCACCGAGAAGCGCCACGCCGCCGGCGACATCGCTGAGCTGGACGTGGTGCGGGTGCGCACCGAGGTGGCGGCCACCCAGGCACAGGCGGTCGCGCTGGAACGCCGCCGCGCCGAGCTGCTGCATGCGCTGGCGCTGCTGGCCGGCGAGCTGCCTGGCAGCCTGGAACTCGCCGAAGCCACCTGGCCCGAGGCCCTGCCGCAAATCCCCGCCGGCCTGCCCAGCACGGTGCTGGCGCGCCGCCCCGATGTGCAGGCGGCGCAAGCCAGCCTGCGGGCCGCGCAGGCGCGCCTGGGCGTGGCGCAGAAGGCCTGGTTCCCCAGCCTGGCGCTCACCGCCTCGGCGGGCGGCGCCTCGCCCGAGCTCTCTGATCTGTTCAAGTCATCGGCCGGGCTGTGGGGCCTCAACGCGCTGCTGAACCTGCCGCTGCTGGACGGTGGCCGGCGCGCGGCCGGCGTGGAGAGCGCGGCGGCCCAGGCCGATGCCGCCGCGGCCAGCTACCGCGAGCAGGTCCTGCAGGCCTTCAAGGAGGTGGAGGACCAGCTCGTCGCGCTGCAGACCCTGGCCGAGCAGGCGCAGCTGCAGGCGCGGGCGGTGAGCTCGGCCACGCGCGCGCTGCAGCTCTCGGACGCGCGCTACCGCAACGGCCTGGTGAGCCAGCTGGAGCTGCTGGACGCGCGCCGCAGCGAGCTGAGCCTGCGCCGCCAGGCCCTGCAGCTGCGCGCCGCGCAGTACCAGGCCACGGTGGGCCTGGTGAAGGCGCTGGGCGGCGGCTGGGGCTGAGCCCAGCCTCAGTCGCGCGCCTGCGTCAGCCACCAGGCCGCGGCCTGGCCACGGCTGGCCAGGCCCAGCTTGGTGAGGATGTTGGCGACATGGCGCTTGACGGTGTGCGGGCTCAGGTCCAGCTCGCGCGCGATCAGCTTGTTGGCCGTGCCACGGGCCATCAGGGCCAGCACCTCCTGCTCGCGCGCGCTGAGGCCCTCGGTCGCGGCCGGCATGGCCGCGGCCGCCGGCGCCGGGCTGGCGGGCTCGCCCCAGGCGCGCAGCTGCGCCAGCGCCGCGGCGGGCAGCGCATCGCCCCAGGCCAGCGCGGCCAGCTCGCGCAGGGCCGCCAGCGCGAACAGCGCGCCGCCGGGCTGGGCCTCCGCCAGGCAGGGCAGCAGCAGGCTGGCGGCCGCCGCCTGCTGCTGGCGCCGCGCCAGCAGCAGGGCCAGGCGCACGCGCACCTCGGCCACCTGGCCATACAGGTCGAGCGCGTTCTCGTCGCCGAGCGCCTCGCGCCAGCAGGCCTCGGCCTCGGCAAAGCGACCCTGCAGCCAGGCCAGGCTGCCGCGCAGGCCCCAGAGCGGATGCAGGCGCTGCGGCGTGGTGTCGCTCAACACGGGGCTCAGCGCATCCAGGCGCTGCAGGCGTTCGGCCAGGCCGGCCGCATCCGCGCAGCTGGCCGAGATGCGCGCCGCCAGGAACAGGCTGTGCCACATGCCCCAGTCGCCATAGCCGCGCGGGTGCTCCTGCAGGCGCTGCCGCATCTGCGCCAGCGCCTGCTCATGCTCGCCCTGCAGCAGCGCCAGCACGGCGCGCAGGGCCAGGCCATGGTGGCGCGCGATCGCCTGCTCGCCGGTCCATTGCGCATCGGCCTCGGCGCGCGCCAGCAGTTGGCGGGCATCGTCCAGCCGGCCCTGCCAGGTCTGCAACCAGGCCTGCGTCAACAGCGCCAGGCCGCGCAACGGCAGCGGCTGGTCGCCCACCACCGCCAGCGCGCCCTCGGCCCAGCGCGCCAGCCAGGGCGAGATGCCGCGACACAGGGTCTGGCGCGGCGGCGGCACGGTGGCAAACCACAGGCCCGGCTCGAGCTGGCGCTCCAGCTGCTTCACCAGCTCGGCAAAGGCCGGCGCCACCGCGTTGAAGTGGCAGGATTCCAGCGCCAGCCAGGTGCGCGCCAGCGCCAGCGCGGCCTGGGTCTCGAGATCGTCGCGGCCCGCCGCCTCGATGCCGGCCTCCGGCTCGGCCACCAGCTCGCCGGCCTGCGCCAGGCGCCCCAGCGCCACCAGGGTGATGGCACGGTGGGCGCGGGCACGGCCGGCCTGCAGCGTCGCGCCGCGCGCGCTGAACAGGCGCTCGGCCAGGGCCAGATGGTGCTCGGCCTGGCGGCTTTCCCAGCTGGCCCAGTCCACCATGCCCTGCACACGCTGCAGCTCGGCGCTGCTGGCGGCCAGGTCGGCCGGGAACTGCTGGCACAGGCGCCGCAGGATCTCAACCCCGCCGCGCTGCGGCGCGATGCCGGGGGCGGCCTCCAGCAGGGCCGCGGCCGCCTGTTGGTGAGCGCCGGCGGCCAGCATCAGGCCCTGCCGGCGCACCGCATCGGTCTCCACCGCGGCGGCGCGCAGCAGCAGCGCCGCCTCGTCCTGCGGGCGCTCCTGGCGCAGGCGGTGGCGCAGCGCATCGCGGAACAGGTCGTGCAGGCGCAGCGTCGGTTGCGCCTCGTCGATCAGCACCGCGAACAGACCCTGGCGCTGGATCGCCTCCAGCCAGCGCGCCGGCCGCGCCTCGCCGCTGACGGCGGCACAGCGCGCCGGGTCCAGCTCCTGCAGCACCGAGGTGTCGAGCAGGAAGCGGCGCAGCTGCGGGTCCAGGCCCTCCAGCACCTCGCTGGTGAGCAGCTCGAAGGCGGCGCGGTCGATGCTGGCCTCGCTGCGCGGCTCGCCGCTGAGGGCGCCGCTGAGCGCCAGCCGCAAGCCGGCCGGCCAGCCGGCGCTGCGCGCATGCAGCTGGCGCGCCGCCGCCTCGCCGAGGCCCGCGGCGCACAGCAGCTCGCAGCTCTCGGCCTCGCTGAAACGCAGCTGGGCCTCGCCAAACTCCACCAGCGCGCCGCTGCCGCGCAGCCGCGCCAGCCGCAGCGCCGGCGCCTGGCGCGCCGTCATCGCGAGGCTCCAGCGCGGGCTCAGGTATTGCAGCAGCAGGTCCAGAAAGCGCAGCACCGGCTCGCTGGCCAGGTGCTGCACATCGTCCAGCGCGATCACGCCATGCGGCGCCTCGCAGGCATCCAGCGCATTCGCCAGCGCCGCCACCAGCTCGGGCAGGGCCTCGCCGCGGCCAGCCAGGTCCAGCAGATGCTCGGGCGCGACGCGCCAGGGCGGGTCGTAGGGCTCCAGCGCACTGAGCAGGCATTCGATCAGCTGGCGCAGCTCGTCGCCCGCCTCCAGCGAGACCCAGACGCGCGCCCAGTCGGCCGGCTGCTGCTCCAGCACGCGCGCCAGCAAGGCGGTCTTGCCAAAGCCGGCGGGCGCGCTGAGCAGCACCGCCTGCGCTTCGCCCAGGGCCTGGGCCAGCAATTGCTCCAGGGCCGGGCGGGCCAGCAGGGTGGCGCCACGCAGGCGCGGGGGGCGGATCTTGGAAGCCGGGATCACCATGCCCGGATCTTAAGAGCCCCCGCGATGCCGCCTCAGTTCGCCGCCAGCCCCGCCGAGCCCATCGGCAGCCCGCCCACCGCACCCAGCGGCATCAGCGCGCCGTCGTGGCCGATCTTGAACGAGACGATCTGCAGGGCGCGCGAGGCCAGCACATGCAGCTGCTGGCCGTCCGGCGTGGCCGCGGCGTCGAGCGCGCCGGCGTTGGTGCCGGTGAGCCCGGCCTGCGCCGCCATCAGGCTGATCGCGCCCTGGGGGCCGATGGCATAGCTGCTGATGCTGCTGCTGCCGGCGTTGGAGACATAGGCATAACGCCCATTGGGCGTGACCGCCACCCAGCAGGCCGCGGTCTGGGTGGTGGGCACGGCGCCGCTCACCAGCTGCGGGCCCTTGAAGGGATGCTCGCCGAGGCGGTAGGACGAGACCGAGCTGGCGCCGGCGGCGCCGCCCTGGGCCTCGCTGACGATCAGCTGGTCGCGCTGCGTGACGGCAAAGCCGAAGGGCGTCTGGCCGGCCGAGGGGGTGAGCAGGCGTGCGCCCAGGCTGCCATCGCGGCGCACCGGGTAGGAGGTGAGGACATTGGTGGCGCGCTCGCTCACCACCAGCACATCGCCGTCATGGTCGAAGCCGAGCTGGCCGGGTGCGGTGCCGCCCGCGGCCGAGAGGCCGCGCACGCCATCGGCCAGCGGGCTGAGCATGCCGCGCTGGTTGCGGAAGCCCGCCACATTGCCGCTGCCGCCGGCGTTCAGCACATAGACCAGGCCGTCGTTCTCGGCCACGCTGGTGGGATTGAGGCCGCCCGAATCGACCACCGAGCGCAGCACCAGGCCGGCATGGCCCAGCTCGAAGGTCGAGAGCGTGTTGGAGCGCGCGTTCACCACGAACAGGTAGCGGCCGCTGCTGCTGAGCGTGACGGCGCCCTGCGAACCCAGGCCGGCGCCGCTGCCCAGGCCCTGGGTGGGCACGCGGCCCATCAGGGTGGCCGGACCGGCGGCGGCGCGGGCATAGACCAGCACCTCGTTGCCGCTGGCGGCATTGGTGCTGGTGAAGATCTTGCCGTGGCGCAGGCCACCATCGCCGTCGGCGTCATGGTGGGCCAGGGCGGGTGCGGCCAGGCCGGCGGCGGCCAGGCCCAGGCTCAGCAGGCGGACGAAACGGCGGCGCTGAAGAAGAGCAGTGATTTGCATAGGGGTCTCCGATGGGTGGGGCTGCAGGGCAGGCTGCCGTGCATGCATGCTTGCCGGTAGCAAGCGCCCCGGCCACCGTCGGTCGCCCCGGGTCATCGGATCCTTACGAGTGCACGCGCCACGCAAACCGGTGACAGCGCGGGCGTAATGAAAACGCCGCCGTCACGACTAAGGCGCGGGGATCAGGCGCGCAGCGCGGCGTTCAGCTGGTCCACCACCTCGGCCCAATCGGCATCGCCGGCCAGCTCCTCGCGCAGCAGCGTGGCCTGGGCGGGGCTCCAGAACGGCGCATCGGCCAGCAGCATGGCGGGCGGCAGCGGCGCATGCGTGCGCACGAAGCCGGCGATCGCGGCCGCGTCATTGGGCAGGCCCAGCTGTGCAAACAGTTCGGAAAAACGGTGGAAGGACTTATCCATGATGAGTGCACTCCTCTCAGGCCACCACAGCCGCCAGGTAGATATCGCAGAACGCCTCGGGCATGCGCCTTGCGCGCCCGCTGCTCAGCTCGATGCACACCAGCTCCCAGCGGCCGCGCAGCACGGTGGCGCCATCGTGGTCACGCCGCAGCTGGAAGCGGCGCTCCATCGTCAGCTTGCCGTCGCTGGCCGTCAACCAGGTGGCGAGGGTCAGGTCTTCACCCAGCAGGGTGGGCAGCAGATAGTCGTAGCTGCCCTGGCGTATCGCCATCGCGCGGTCCAGCCGCCGGTAGTCGTCCAGGCTCAGGCCCAGCGCCTCCGAATGGGCCCAGGCCACCTGCTCGCACCATTGCACATAGACGGCGTTGTTGGTGTGGTTCAGGCCGTCGATATGTCCGGGCTGCGGGCGCAGCGCCTGGGTGAAGGGCTGCGGAAGGTCCCAGTCCATGGTGATGCTCGAGCTGTCTCACAGGCCTCCATTGGAACCGATTGCGCGCGCGCCATGTGGCGGGGCGGCCCACCCCTAGTTTGTCGAGCGCCCGGAGGGCCTGCCGGGCCGCAGGGCCATGCGAGACTGGCCGCCATGACCGAACAAGACTGGAAGCGGCTGCTGCGCCAGGTGCGTGAGGGCTTGGTGGTCCCGGTGGTGGGCTCGGAACTGCTGCGGGACGAGGCCGGCCACAACCTGCTCAGCCTGGCCGCGCAGCGCCTGCTGCAGGGTTACGGGCTACAAGCCGCCGAGCCCGAGCTGGCGCCCTTTCTGGCGCTGCCGCGCGCGGTGGCCCAGGTCCATCTGATGTGCCAGACCGATCTGCAGGACCTGTATGCCGAGGCGCACGACGCGCTGGAGGCGGTGCTGAGCGAGCACCAGTACCAGGCGCCCGTCGCCCTGCAGCAGCTGGCCGAGATCAGCGACTTCAAGCTCTGGGTCAGCGCCACCCCGGATGATCTGCTGGCGCGCTGCCTGCGCCAGCGCGGCGCGCTCACCGAGGTGGTGCACGCGCCCAAGCTGCCCACCAATGAATGGCAGGACCTGCCGCCGGACTGGTCCAGCCGCGGCGGTGCCCACCTGCTCTATCTGTTCGGCCGCGCGCGCGCCGCGCCGCTGTTTGCCGCGCATGAAGAGGACGTGCTGGAGTACGCGCACAACATCCTGACGCGGGGCAGCCAGGTGCCCACCGCCTTTCTGGGCGCGCTGCAGGAACGCAGCCTGCTGCTGCTGGGCTGCAGCTTCCCCGACTGGCTGGGCCGCTTCCTGCTGCGCGTCACCAACAAGAGCCGGCTGTCGGAGAAGACCAAGCGCGAATGGCTGGTCGACCGCCCCGATGCCGAGCAAGGCGGGCTGACGCATTTCCTGCGCGCCTACAGCCGCGACACCGAGCTGTTCAGCGATCTCGAGCCCAGCGCCTTCGTGGCCGAGCTGCACCGCCGCTGGAAGCTGGAGCAGGCCGCGCCCAAGCCCGCCAGCCTGCCCAACCCTGCCGAACCGCCACCGGCCGCGGTGTTCTTCGTCAGCTACTCGCGCGGCAGCGACCAGGCCGCCGCCCAGGCCCTGGTGCAGACCCTGCGCGACCTCGGCGCCAGCGGCCCCGCGGATGTCTGGTTCGACACTAGCACGCTGGAGCCGGGCGACCACTTCGCGCAGCGCATCTTCGACGGCATCGCCGGCTGCCGCTACTTTGTGCCGCTGATCTCGCGCGGCGCCGAGGCACGCGACGAGGCCTTTGTGTTCCGCGAGTGGCGGCGCGCCAACGAACGCGCCGAGGGCATGAACCGCGACTTCATCCTGCCCCTGATCGTCGACGCGGAGTTCCAGCCCGAGCGGCTCTCGCATGTGATCAGCCGCGGCTGGCGCGAGCACCTCGACCTCGGCCATGCGCCCGGCGGCCTGCCCAATGAGCGCACCCGCCAGCGCCTGGAGCGCCTGTTGCGCGAATCGCGCCGCCCGCTGGTCTGATATGCAGAACCCCGCCCTCGACGCCCAGCATCCCTGGCCCGGCCTCGCCGCCTACGACGAGGCCGGTGCACCCTTCTTCAAGGGCCGCGACCCGGAGGCGCTGCAGCTGCTGCAGCTGGTCAAGCTGGCGCCGGTGGTGGCGCTGTACGGGCGCTCGGGCCTGGGCAAGAGCTCGCTGCTGCGCGCCGGCCTGTTCCCGCGCCTGCGCGAGGCCGGCTACCTGCCGGTCTATATCCGCCTCGACCACCGCGCCGATGCCGCCAGCGTGCTGGAGCAGATCGCCCTGTGCCTGGAGGCGGAAATCAGCGCCCGCCAGCTGCATGCGCCGCCGCGCGCGCCGGGTGAATCGCTGTGGCACTGGCTGCACCGCAAGGATTTCGAACTCTGGACCGCCGACAACTGGCCGCGCATACCGGTGCTGGTGCTGGACCAGTTCGAGGAGCTGTTCGCCCATGCCAGCGGCGCGCGCCTGCAGGGCGTGCTGGCGGCGCTGGCCGATCTGGTGGAGAACCGCCTGAGCGCCGAGGTGGCCGGCCAGCGCGACGCCCTGCAGGGGCTGGACAGCCTGAGCCAGCGCTACCGCCTGCTGTTCTCCTTCCGCGAGGACTATCTGCCCGAGCTGCGCGCCTGGGCCCAGCATGTCCCCTCGCTGCTGCGCCACGAGCTGCGCCTGGAGCCGATGCGCGCCGAACGCGCCGAGCAGGCGGTGGCCGAGGCCGGCGGCGCGCTGCTGGCGCCCGGGGCTGCCGCGGCGATCGCGCGCTTCGTCGGCGAGCAGAGCGCCGGCCAGGGCCATGATGCGGTGGAGCCGGTGCTGCTGAGCCTCACCTGCGCGCAGCTGGCGGCGCGCCGCCAGGGCGCGCTGGTGGACCAGGCCCTGCTCGACAGCATCGGCCACGACATCCTGGAAGGCTATTACCGCGATGCGCTCGCCGGTCAGCCCGAGTCCCTGCACCGCTTCATCGAGGACCATCTGCTGCAGGGCAGCCGCACGCGCGGCAGCTATGCCAAGGCCGAGGCGCTGGCCCAGGGCTTCATCACCGAGGCCCAGCTGGAGGCGCTGACCTCGCAATGGCGGCTGCTGCGCGTGGAAAGCCTGGGCCATGTGGACCGCATCGAGCTGATCCACGACCGCCTGGTGGATGTGGTGCGGCTGGCGCGCGACCGCCGCGTGGCGCAGCAGGCGGCCGAGCAGGCGCGCGCGGAACAGCTGCGCCTGGCCGAGCTGGAGAACGCACAGCGCCTGCGCCGGCGCAGCCAGCTGGCGCTGCTGATGGCGGCACTGGCCGGCGGCACGGCGATCTGGGCCGTCAGCAAGAAGGAGGCGCTGGAGACCAGCATCGCCAACGAGGCGAAGGCCAGGCGCGAGGCCGAGGCCGCCGAGGCACAACGTCAGAGCCTGCAGGCCGAGGCCGAACGCAAGCGCCTGGCCGAGCAGCAGGCACGGCGCGCCGAGTACGGCTGGATCGCCGAGCCCGCCGACGCCGGCGAGCAGGCGCGGCTGCAGCGCGTCAGCGACCAGGCCCACCAGGCCATCAAGCGCATCGACCAGTCGACCACGCCCGCCGATGTCGAGCGCCGCCGCGCCACCACGGTGGAAGTCTGGACCAAGGAGCTGGACGAGACGCGCGTCAAGGTGGGGCTGTTCACGCTGGGCTTCCAGGTCGTCAGCCGCGCCGGCAGGGTCACCGACATCGCCACCAACATCGTCTGGTACGGCCAGGCCGCGGCCCGCGAGGATGTGCAGCTGGTGGCGCTGGCGCTGCTGCGCTCGGGCGTGCAGCTGCGCGCGGTGCGGCCGATGCCGGTGGAGCTGGCGCGCAGCCGCTCGGCCTGGATACAGGTGGGCGCCGACCATGGCGTGCAGGAGCGCGCGCCGCTGGCCGTCGAGGCCGTGGCCTCGGGCAGCGGCATCGAGACCTGAGCCGGGGCCCTCAGCCCTCCACCACCATCTCGCGCTCGAACAGTTCCAGCGCCGCCTTGCCGACCTGCTGGGTGTCGTACCAGGCATAGGCGCTCACGCCGGCCGCCCCGACCAACGGCATCCAGCGCGCCACGCTCTTGCCGAGCGCGCGTTCGCTGAGCTTGAGGCCGATGCTGGTGGCGATCTGCTTGAGCACGGCCGTGGTGGCGGGCCGCACCAGCACGCGCTCGCCCACGCGCACGATCAGGTCGCGCAGGCCTTGGGCCGCGGTATGGCGGAACAGGCAGTAAAGCATCTGCGCCTGGCCCAGCTCGGCGCTACGGCCATACAGCGCCGCGATGTCCGCCACCAGCTGCGCCTGGATGCGCCACACCGCCATCATCTCGGGCAGGATGGTCAGCCAGCCCAGCGGCCCGGGCGGCAGGGCCAGCGCACCGGCGGCCGCGGCGGCCTTGGCGGCCGCCTGCTGACCCAGCTTGCGCGCCGCCACGGCAGGGTGGGCGCTGGCGGGCTGGGTGGAGTCGGGGCGCTGTGCCACCAGGGCGAGCACGGCGGTGGCGAGGCGGCTATCGGGCTGGGACATGGGGGCGATGGGCTGGCCGAGGCGGCGAAGCCCTCAGTGTGCCAGCAGCCAATCCAGCAACTCGGCCCCCAGCACGCGCCGCCGCGCGCTCTCCACCTGGCGGCGCTTGTAGGCCTCGTGGCTGGCCGCGCCCTGCTGGCTCTTCTCGAAGCTGGCGCCATCCAGCAGCTGGATTTCATAGGCGAAGAAGAAGCTGGTGCCGCCGCCGTTGGCGATCGGGCCTTCGGTGCCCTCCTCCGCGGCGCTGCTGCTCTCGGGCGGCAGGCCCAGCGCCGCCGCCGGCAGGTGGATCATCTTGCGCACCGTCAGCTGGATGCTCTGGAAGTCCGCCGCGCTGTGCGGGTTGTCGCGCTGGGTCTGCTGCTGCGAGATGCGCGCCAGCTCGCGGTCCATCTGCTGCAGCACCAGTTGCGGATAGCCCTGGCAGCGGTCGATCTCGGCGCGGTGGCAGTTGAACACCTCCTTGGCGGCGCACAGATCGACCAGGGTGTTGCGCACGCGGCTGATCTCCAGATTGGTCAGCGTCACCAGATGCGCGCGGCGCAGCAGGTCCAGCGCCAGCAGGCATTCGATGCGCGTGTTGAGTGTCAGGCGCACGCCCAGGTGGTCGTGGATGTCGGCGGCCACGTACTCGGGCTTTTGCAGCAGCTTGACCAGGATGCTGTGGCGCCCTTTGTTGCGTTTGCGGTCCACATGCAGCAGGGGCAGGCAGATCAGGCCGTCGGTCAGGTACTGCTGCTCGCCCTCGACCTGCAGCACCGCGTCCAGGCCGGCGAACACCTGCTGGCGGATCGCGTTGAAGTGGCGCAGCTTGAGGTTGTTGTCGATGTAGAACAGGCCGTGCATGACCTTGAGCAGGGCGCAGGCCCACAGCCGCGTCGGCTCGAAGCGATGCGCGCGCTGCGAGGCCAGCACCAGCAGGCGCAGCGGGTCGGTGTCGTCCTCCAGCTCGGCGGGCAGCAGCCCCTGTTGATCGGGGCCGAGGAACTGCGCCCGCACAAAGGCGATCGCCTCGCGCTGGATGCCGCGCAGATAGTCCAGCACGCCGGGCTGGTCGATGTCGTAGCCGTACTCGCGCGCGAACTGGCGCGCATCCCCCAGATTGCGCAGCGCCAGGGCCCCCATATCGATCACCGACACGCCACGCGTGATCGCATCCAGATAGGTCCAGTTCAGCGAGAAGCGCTGCTGCGTCTTCAGCGTGGCCTGCAACTCGTCCATGGGGCTTGGTGGTAGCGCTGTGCCGAGCATACGCCTGCGGCACAGCGCCCGCCACGCCCCCGGAACTCAGGCCGCGGGCTCGAAGCCGAAGGCCCGCTCGTGCACATAGACGAGCTTGCAGTCCTCCAGGTAGCGGGCGTCATGGATGCGGCCGGCCGCCACATAGCCGGTCTGGCCGGCCTGCAGCGTGACCGGCTCGCCATCCGGCCGCAGCGCTCCGCCCTCGCGGCGGTAGAACTGGATGCGCATGCGGCCCTCCACCACCACGGTCATGTCGTGGCCGGGGTGGCTGTGCGGCGGCTCGCTGCTGCCGGCCTGCCAGCGCTCCAGCATCACCTCCACGCCGTCGGGGTTGGCGGGCACGCAGGTGCGCAGGGTGAAGCCCGGCGGCGTGCCGGGCGCGCTGACGTGGTGGTCCCAGATAGGACTTTGCTGCGACATCGTCAATCTCCTCAGAAGCTGTAGGTGGCCGAGATCTGGGCGTTGCGGCCCAGGATGGGGCGCGCGTAGTAATAGTCGCTGCCCGCCGGCGCCTGCACAAAGCCCGAGCGTGGGTTGCCCTCGGTCAGGCCGATGGTGTTGGTGAGGTTGCGCACCGCAGCGTTGAGCGTGAGCTGCGGCGTGATCTCGTAGCGCAGGCTGAGGTTGATGGTCTTGTAGGCCGGCAGCTTCACCGAGTTGGAGACATCGGCATAGCGCATGCCGATGTAATGCCAGGCCAGGCTCAGCTCGCCCTTGTTGTCGTTGAAGTAGACGCTGGGCGCGATGGTGTAGTTCAGATTGGGCGTGCGCTCGGGGCGGTTGCCGTTCCAGCCGGTGGCCTCCTTCAGCAGCGCGTCGAGATCGGCGCCCGAGCCGCGCACCACGCGCAGGTTGTTGACCGTGAACTTGGATCGCTGCACCACGCCGGTGGCGTTGAACTCGAACCAGTTGATCGGCCGCCAGCTCAGCTCGAACTCCAGGCCCTTGGCATTCACGCCCTGCAGCATCTCGATCTGGGCGTTGTCCACCTCGGCGCCGTTGGGATCGCCCTTGAAGTCGGCCTTGTAGAAGGTCAGCGTGCCCGAGTAGTTCCGGCCCTGCATGCGCATGCCCAGTTCGGCAAACTGGATCTTGGTCACCGGCAGCTCGCCGGTGGACTGATAACTCTTGGCAAAGCGGCCGTAGAGCGCGATGTTGTCGTTCAGCAGGTAGTTGCCGCCGATGGTCCAGGAGGGTTCGTTCCAGTCGTTGCGCACGGCGGTGTACTGCCCGTTGGTGGGATAGGCGAAATAGTTGTTGGCAATGATGTTGTCCACATCGCAGGCCGCATCGCCCAGCGCGGCGCGGTCGCAGCCGGGCTTGAAGGCGCCGGGGATGGGCGTGAACTCGTCATAGCCGGCCTGCTGGCCGCGGTAGCGGAAGCTCTCCAGGCGCACGCCCGCATCCAGGCGCAGCTTGGAGCTGAGCTTGAACTCGTCGTTCAGGTAGTAGGAGAGCGAGCGGGTGCGCGCGTTGCTCAGGCCATCGCCCCAGGTCGAGTACTCGCGTACGCCGTTCTCGGTGTAGGAGCCCACCACCTTGCCGCTGGGGTCCAGCGCCACCAGATCGACGCGGCGCGCGTGGTTGCGCACATCGCTGACAAAGCGCGCCGTGGCCGGGCTGCCGCCCTCGCTCTTCACATTGAAGGCCAAGAGGCCCAGGGCCAGGCTGTTGTCGGGCGTGTTCCAGCTCAGGCGCATATCGTTCACCACCTCACGATTGAGCTGCTTGTCGGCCTGCAGCACGTTGTCGGAGAGCAGGCCGTTGCCGTTGAGCGCATTCAGCTGCGCGGGCGTGGAGAGCACCTCGCCGGTGGAGACGATGCGGATGGCCGGCGTGCAGGCGCCGCCGCAGGCCGGGCCGAAGCGGTCCAGCATCTCCTGCACATAGCCGAACTTGGCCGGGTTGAGGCGGTCCACCGCGGGGCGCAGGCTGTTGTTGCTGGACGAGAACACCACGCTGGCGGTCACGTCGGCATCGGTGTAGCGGCCCTTGGACGAGAACTTCCACTCCGGCGCGAGGTTCTTCTCGAAGCTGTAGCCAATGGCCGTGGCCTTGACGTGGTAGCCGTCGCGCGAGTCCTCGAGCTGGCTGAAGCTGCCGGGCACGAGCGAGGTGCGCACGTTCTGCACGCCGCTGTCCAGTCCGATCATGGTGCCGTAGTTGGCGTCCAGGCCCGGCAGGCTGCGCGGCTTGTCCTTGCCCACCACCGGGATGGGCAGGTAGAAGGTGTTGTGGTCGTTCACCGCCTTCAGGTTGACGCTCCACTCGCCGCCGTCGATCTGCTTGCCGAGATGGGCGCGCACCGTGCCGCCGAAGTTGGCGGTGAACTCGGGGTTGCGCACGCCATCGTCGCGGCGATAGAAGCCCGAGACGCCGCCGAACCAGCCGTCGCCCAGCCCGCCGGCGTAGCGCAGATCGACGCGGCGCTGGTTGTAGTCCGACAGGGTGAGGCGCGCCGCGCCCTCGGGCGCGCCCTTGTTGCGATAGGTCAGGAAGTTGATGGTGGCGCCGGCGCCGTTGGTGGTGAGGATGGCCGAGGTGCCGCCGCGCACCGCCTCCATGCGGTCCAGCCCCAGCTCCTGGTGCAAGAGGCCATCGGCCGTCCAGCTCGGGTAGTAGAAGACCGGCAGGCCGTCTTCCTGCAGCTGCACCCAGCGCTGGTTGCCGCCGGACATGCCGCGCACCGAGTAGTTGTTAGACATCTCGCCGCCCGAGGCCTCCACATACATGCCGGGGATCAGCTCCATCGCCTCGGCGGTGGAATGCGGCGCCTTGCGGTCCAGCGCCTCGCGGTCGGCCAGGGTCACCGCCACCGAGGATTCGCGCACCGTGCGGATGCCGGTGCTGCCGGTCACCACCACGCGATCCAGCTGGTTGGCGGCTTCCTCTTTGCTTTTCTTGTCTGCGGCCGGCTCGCCTTGCGCCATCGCTGACAGCATCGTCAGCTGCAGCAGCGCCCCGGCCAGGCAGGTGGCACGCAGCTTGAAACGATTCAATTCCTGGCCGCGTTGCGGCCGCACGTTGCTCTTCTTCGTCATGCTCTTGTCTCCGTTGTTGTAGCGATCAGATGGCGGGCAAAGCGAAGCCCCTGCAGGGCCGAAAGAATCGGCCTCGCATGCATGCTTCGATGGGGACGGTCGCGCCCAGCCCCGGGCGCGCCGTTGTCGGGTTATGGCGGCGGGCTTCGGCTTCTCATAGCGCGCGACTCGCTCCGAGCAGGGCCGGCGGCTCCTGGCTCGCAATCACATAGGAGGGCACCTCGTGCATATAGCCGGCCAGGCGCCCCTTGGCGTCGAAACGGGCACGGAAGTCCGAGCGCATGAAGCGCTCGGCACCCAGGCGCGGCACGATGCCGCCGCCGATATAGACACCGCCGCGCGCACCCAGCGAGAGCACCAGGTCGCCCGCCACATCGCCCAGCAGGGCGCAGAACAGCGCCAGCGCCTCGGCGCTGCCGGGCTCGCCGGCGAGGGCCTGCTGCAAGACCGCGGCCGGCTCGCAGGGCGCGGGCAGGGCCTGGCCGTCCAGCTCGGCAATGGCCTGGCGCAGATTGGCAAGACCTGGCCCCGAGAGCACGCGCTCGGCCGAGACGCGGCCGAAGCGCTGGCGCAGCCGCGCCAGCAAGGCAGCCTCGCGCTCGTTCTGCGGCGCCAGGCCGACATGGCCGCCCTCGGTCTGCAGGGCGATCCACTGCCGGTCTCCCTGGGGCACCAGGCCCGACACGCCCAGGCCCGTGCCCGGCCCGATCACCGCCAGCGGCCCGGGTGCGCCGGCGGCCGGCCCGCCCACATGCCAGAAATCCGGCTCGGGCAGGGCCGGGATCGCCAGCGCCAGCGCGGTGAAATCGTTCAGCACCACCAGGCGCTGCAGCTCCAGCTGCCGGTGCAGGGCCTGGGCCGAGAAGGCCCAGTCGCGGTTGGTGAGGCGGATCTGGTCGTCCAGCACCGCGGTGGCCACGCCCAGCGCCGCCTGCGTGGGGCGGGCCGCGCCGGCCTCGTCCAGGTGCTGCAGATAGCGCTGCAGGGCGTGCCCCAGGTCGCGGTGGGCATCGCAGGCCAAGGTCTGCACATGCTCGATGGCCGCGCCAGCGCCGCCCTGCCAGCCCAGGCGCACATTGGTGCCGCCCACATCGGCGAGCAGGCGTGCACCCGCGGCCGCACGTTTTCCGATCTCGATCATGCTGCTTCCCCTCCTGATTGTTGTTGTCCTTGCTGCAGCGGCGTCCAGGCGCTGCCGGCGCGATGACTCGTGAGCACCGCCTCCACAAAGGCCAGGCCGGCCACACCGTCGGCGCCCGTGGTGAGCCAGCGGCTGCCCTCGGCCGGCAAGCGGCCCTCGCGGCGCGCGCGGATGTGCTCGGCGGCCTCGCGGTAGAGCTGGGCAAAGGCCTCCAGATAACCTTCCGGATGGCCGGCCGGGATGCGCGTGGCGGCCTGTGCCTGGGCGGCAGTGCCGGCACGTCCGCGCGTGAGGCGCTGGCCGGCGCCGCCCAGCGGCGTGACGATCAGCTCGTTGGGCCGCTCCTGGGCGAACTCCAGGCTGGCGCGGCTGCCGTAGACGCGCAGGCGCAGCGCGTTCTCGCAACCGGTGGCCACCTGGCTGGCCCAGAGCATGCCGCGCACGCCGCCCGGGAAACGCAGCATCGCCTGCACATGGTCGTCCAGCTGCCGGCCCGCCACCATGCTGCTGAGCTCGGCGCACACGGCCTCGGCCCGCAGGCCGCTCACAAACGAGGCCAGGTGGTAGGCATGGGTGCCGATATCGCCCAGCGCACCGGCCGGGCCGGCCAGGGCCGGGTCGCAGCGCCAGGCTGCCTGCTTCTGTCCCTGCTGCTCGATCGGCTCGGCCAACCAGTCTTGCGCGTACTCGACCTGGATCAAGCGCAGCGCGCCCAGCTCGCCGGCCTCCACCAGGGCCCGTGCCTGCCGCACCATCGGGTAGCCGCTGTAGCTGTGGGTGAGGCAGAGCAGGCGCTCGCGGCGCTGGGCCAGGGCCTGCAAGGCGCGCGCATCGGCCAGCGAGGTGGCCAGGGGTTTGTCGCAGATGACATCGATGCCGACCTCCAGAAAGGCGCTGGCCACCGGGGCGTGCAGATGGTTCGGCGTGACGATGGCGACCGCATCGATGCCATCGGGCCGCGCCGCCTCGCGCCGCGCCATTTCCTGCCAGCTGGCATAGCTGCGCGCCGGCTCCAGGCCCAGCTCCTGGGCGCTGGCGGCGGCGCGCTCCGGGTCGCTGGACAGCGCCCCGGCCACCAGCGTCCATTGCCCATCCAGACGCGCGGCCATGCGGTGCACGCCACCGATGAAGGCGCCCTGCCCGCCGCCCACCATGCCGAGTTTCAGCGGCGCGTTGTTCATGCCTCGCCCCCCAGCCCCAGCAACCGGCGCAGCTCGGCACGCGGCGTGCGCGCATCGGCGAAGTCATCGAAGGCGCGCTCCGCCACGCGGATGATGTGGCGCTGGATGAAATCCGCGCCCTCGCGCGCACCATCCTCAGGGTGCTTGAGGCAGCATTCCCACTCCAGCACCGCCCAGCCCGGGTAGCCGTGCTGCGCGAGCTTGGAAAAGATCGCGCCGAAGTCGATCTGCCCGTCACCCAGCGAACGGAAACGCCCGGCCCGTTCCAGCCAGGGCGCATAGCCGCCATAGACGCCCTGCCGACCATTGGGCCGGAACTCAGCGTCCTTCACGTGAAAAGCGCGGATGCGCGCGTGGTAGATGTCGATGAAGGCCAGGTAGTCGAGCTGCTGCAAGAGGAAATGGCTGGGGTCATAGAGGATGTTGGCGCGCGGATGCTGGCCCACCGCGTCCAGAAAGCGTTCAAACGTCAGCCCGTCGAACAGGTCTTCGCCGGGATGCAGCTCGTAGCAGACATCGACGCCCGCCGCATCAAACGCATCCAGCACCGGCCGCCAGCGCCGTGCCAGCTCGGCAAAGGCCTCCTCGATCAGACCGGCGGGCCGCTGCGGCCAGGGGTAGAGATAAGGCCAGGCCAGCGCGCCGGAGAAGGTGGCATGGGCGGTGAGGCCCAGGCGCTGCGAGGCGCGCGCGGCCAGCATGAGCTGCTCGGCCGCCCAGGCGCTGCGCTGGGCCGCGTCGCCGCGCACGGCCGGCGCCGCGAAGCCATCAAACTGCCGGTCGTAGGCCGGGTGCACGGCCAGCAGCTGACCCTGCAAATGGCTGGAGAGTTCGCTGATCTGCAGGCCATGTTCCGCCAGGCGGCCGCGCAGCTCGTCGCAATAGGTCTGGCTTTCGGCCGCCAGCGCCAGGTCGAAGAGGCGCGCATCCCAGCTCGGGATCTGCAGGGCCTTGAAACCCAGGCCGGCGGCCCAGGCGGCCAGGTGGTCCAGGCTGTCGAAGGGCGGCTGGTCGCCGGCGAACTGGGCCAGGAAGAGGCCGGGGCCTCGGAGGGTGGTGCTCATCATGCGCGCTCCCCCTTCAGTTCGTCGGACTGGCGCTCGATCAGTTGCGCCTGCTCCAGCACGCGCAGCTGCTCCACCGGCTCGCCCTCCAGGCGGCGCAGCAGCAACTGGCCCAGCTGGCGGCCGGCGCCATGCAGGGAGGCGTAGTAGGTGGAGAGCGGCGGCACGAAATAGGCGCTGACATTGCTGTCGTCGGTGGCCACCACGCAAGCCTCGCGGCCGGCCTGCCAGCCCAGCTCGGCAAAGGCCGAGAGCGCGCCCAGGGCACCGTATTCATTCGCGCACACGAAGGCGCTGGGGCGTGGCCGGCGGCGGGCCAGATCCAGCACCAGGCGGCGGCCATCGGCGGCCGAGAGGCCCGAGCATTGGGTGAGCGCCGGGTCGTGCGCGATGCCGGCCTCGCGCAGCGCGCGGCGGTGGCCGGCGTCGCGGTGCTGGCTGTACATCAGCTCGGCCGGCGGATTGAGCATGGCGATGTGGCGATGGCCGCGCGCGATCAGCCGGCGCGTGGCCTGGTAGGCCATGTCCTCGTGGTCGGTGTCGTACCAGGGATGCGGCGTGGCCAGCGCGCTGCGGCCATAGCTGACGAAGGGAAAGTCCTGCTCCAGCAGGTAGCGGATGCGCTCGTCCTGCGGTTTGGTCTGTGTCAGCACCAGGCCGTCGACGCGCCGCGTCTCCACCAGCTTGCGCAGGCCCGCCACCGGGTCTTCATCGGGCAGCTCGGGCTGCACCACCAGGCTGTAGAAGGTGCCGGCCAGGGCCGCATGCAGGCCCGAGACCAGGGCCATGAAGCCGCTGTCGGTGAAGTCCTGCTCGCTGTCCTCCACCGGCAGCACGATGGACAGGGTGTAGGTCTTGCCGGTGCGCAGCTTCACGCCCGCCAGATTGGGCGTGTAGCCCAGCTCACGCGCGGCGGCCTTCACCAGCTCGCGCGTCTCGAGCTTGACCTCGGGCCCGTCCTGCAGCGCGCGTGAGACCGTGCCCAGCGAGAGGCCGGTATGGCGCACCAGGGTCTTGAGGGTGACTTTGCTTGGAGCTTCGCTCATGTTCCCGACTTCCTATCAATCATCACGACACGCGCCGCGCCACAGGCCGGCAGGCACTCGGCCCCAGAGGCGGAGGCCTTCACTGCGTTCAGGCTCCCCTCGCTGCTCGCCAAACCGGCACTCGCGCGCAACTCGCCCTCGCACCCCTGCGGGCCGTTGTCCGCCTGCGGCGGCCAACTGTGCTCGGTGCTCAGACAAGGCGCGCTCGACGCATCGCCGGGAGCGATGCGCAAGCCGGTTTGGCTGCGCGGCTCGGCACCGCCAATGGGGCCTCGCACCTGCCGGCCTACGCCGCTCGACATGTGCGATTGCGACGAACGCAGGCCTGCGCATCCTGGCCGCAGCGGCCACCCGCCCAGGGCTTTGCAAACTGCACATCCGTTCCAGTTCGTTCATGGCAGTTCCTTCCCCAACAAGCGATTGCCCAGCAACAGGGCTACGCTGGAGGTCCAGGTAAAAGCCGGGTCACGCAGCGGCGCGCCGGTCTGGGCGTCGTAGTTTTCGGCCAGACCGGAGCACGCGCACATGGCGGTGTAGCGCCGTGCCAGCTCGTCGCCCAGATCGGGGCGGCCGCAGCGGTCCATGGCGTCAACGAAGAGCAGCGTGGTCGGCGCCCAGATCGGGCCGCGCCAGTAGCCGTCGGCGCGGTAGTGCGGGCTGCGCTGCGATTCGGTGGCGAGGCCATGCGGGCTCAGGAAGCGGCCTAGTTCGAAGAGCTCGGCCAGCAGCCGCTCGCGCATGGCGGCGGGCAGGCGCTGGCCCAAGAGCAGCGGGATGTAGGCGATCAGGCTGTCACCCCCGCCATCCACCGCGCGGCCATCGGCGAGCCGGGCCACGAAACGCTCGCCGGTCCAGAGCCGGGCCAGCAGGCGCTCGAACAAGGCATCGGCCTGGCGGCGCCAGTCCAGCGCCGCGTCCGGGCGGCCCAGCAGCTCGGCCAGCGCGGCCAGCTCTTCCAGCTGCAGCACCAGAAAGCTGCTGAGGTCGGGGCTTTGCAGCGGCGTGCCCTGCAGAAAGACGGTGGCGTTGTCCCAGCCGGCATCGTTGCCATGGTCGTAGGCGGGCAGGCCGCCCTCCGCTGCGGTGGCCAGCCAGCTGCGCGCCTGGGCGGCCAGCCAGTCGTGCATCTGCGCGCAGCGCGCTGGCGACCAGGCCGACTGCCGGCGCAGCTGGGCCACCGTCCAGCCATGCACCGGCGGCTTGGTAAAACGCCAGTAGGCCTGCAGGTCGTTGGCGAAGTCCGGCAGGCGGCCGCTTTTTTCGTGCTGCAGCTCGAACATCACCGCCAGCTGCTGCCAGGCCCTTTCGGGCTGACCAGCGCCCAGGGCCAGGGCATTGAAGCAATGGTCCCAGCTCCAGATGTTGGTCATCCAGTTCTTGGACATGTACATGGCCGGGTAATGCAGCATGCCCTCGGCCGGCACCATGCAGGACCAGCTGATGTAGGCCGCCAGCCGGCGCAGCGGGGCCAGGTCTTGCGGCAGGGGCAGCGTCTGCGCCAGCCAGGCCTGGAAGTCGGCATCGCTGGCGGCCCTTGCCGATGCAAAGCCGGCCACATCCTCGCGTGCCGGCAGCACCCGGTACAGATGCAGCGATGCCGCCAGGGCACCCGCGGCATCCGGCCGCAGTTCCAGCGCAATACGCTCGGCGCGCTGGCCCTGCCAGGGCGCGTCCAGCAGCAGCTCGCCTTCAGCCAGGGCCACGCGGGCCGAGAGGTCCTGGCTGGCGCAGCTCACATGCACCACCCGCTCGCCCAGGCGCTGGGCATAGTCGTAGCGCTTGCTCTGCAGGGTGAGCTGCAGGCCCAGGCCCTGGCCCCGCAGTGCCAGCGTATCGGCATCGGCCCAGGCGAACTGCAAGCTGCCGCCGCCCTCGGCATGGAAGCTCAGCTGATCGGGCTGCAGCGTCCATGCGCCCTGCAGCGCCCCGCCCTCGGCGTCGATCGGCTGCAGGCGGAACAGGCGGCCCAGGTCGGTGTGTTCGTCGCCACCACGCAGATGGCGCAGCCAGAAGGCCTGATCCTCCGCCAGCCAGGACACGCAGAACCAGCTCTCGCGCCGCGAGAACGGCACGCGCTGTGGGTCGAACAACAGATTCTCTGCACTCATCATCCCTTCACCGCGCCCGCACTGGCGCCCTCCATGATGTGGCGCTGGGCCAGGAAGAACAGCAAGAGCGGCGGCAGGCACAGCAGCACCGTCATCGCGGCAATGGCGGTGAGGTTGTTGGCATGCAGGCCGCGGAACTGGGCCAGGCCCAGCGGCAGGGTGTAGCTGCTCTGGTCGTTGAGGAAGATCAGCGGGCCCAGGTAGTCGTTCCAGCTGCCCAGGAACTGGAAGGTGCCCACCAGCACCAGGGCCGGTGCCATCAGCGGCAGGTGGATGCGCCAGTAGATCTGCCAGGCATTGGCGCCGTCCATGCGCGCCGCCTCGTCGAGCTCGCGCGGGATGCTCATGATGAACTGGCGCAAGAGGAAGATGTAGAAGGCCGCGCCGAAGAAGTTGGGCACGATCAGCGGCTTGAGCGTGTTGATCCAGCCCAGCCAATTGAACTGCATATAGAGCGGGATCATGGTGACGTCCCAGGGGATCATCATCGAACCCAGCATCACCATGAAGAGCGTGTCGCGGCCGCGGAACTCGAAGCGCGCAAAGCCATAGGCCACCAGGCTCGAGGAGAACAGCTGGCCCAGCGTGGACAGCCCGCCCACCAGCAGCGAGTTCCACAGAAACTGACCAAAGGGCTGGGCGGCCCAGGCATCGGCAAAGTTGGCCCAGCGCGGCAGCGCCGGCCACCACACTGGGGGCCAGGTGTAGAGCTCGCTCTTGGCCTTCAGCGCGGTGACGAGCGTCCAGTACAGCGGCAGCGCAAAGGCCAGGGCCAGGGCCAGCATCAGCGTGTAGTAGGCCAGGCGCCGCGCATGGCGGGCGGGGCTCATACCTTGCCTCCATCGTCGCCACGCTTCACCTCGTTCTCGTAGAACACCCACAGGCTGGAGAAGCGCATCACGCTCATCGAGAGCGCCAGGATCACGAGGAAGAGCAGCCACGACAGGGCCGAGGCATAGCCCATGTCGAAGTACTTGAAGGCGGTGTCGTAGATGTACATGGCCAACATATAGGTGGACTTGAGCGGCCCACCCTCGGTGAGCAGCAGGGCCAGGGTGAGCTGCTGGAAGGCCGCGATCAGCGTGGTGACGAGGTTGAACAGCAGCACCGGAGAGAGCAGCGGCAGGGTGATGTGGGTGAACTGCTTCAGGCGCGAGACGCCAGCCAGCGCCGCGGCCTCGTACAGGTCCACCGGGATGCCCTTGAGCCCGGCCAGGAACACCAGCATGGTGCCGCCCAGGCTCCACAGGCTGGCGATCACCACCGACCACATGGCCCAGCGCGGGCTGCCCAGCCAGTTCACCCCTTCCAGGCCCGCCAGGCCCAAGAGATAGTTGAGCAGGCCGTATTCCTGGCTGTAGATCCAGGTCCAGATCGTCACCAGGGCCACGCCCGAGAGCATGCTGGGCAGGTAGAAGAGCGTGCGGAACAGGCCCTGCCCCCAGGCGCGCCGGTTCAGCAGCAGAGCCAGGCCCAGGGCGCCGGCCAGGTGGATGGGCACATAGAGCAGGGCAAAGCGGCCTGTGACCGCCAGCGCATCCCAGAAATCGTCGTCGCTGGTGAGGATGCGCCGGTAGTTCTCCAGGCCCACGAAGCGTTCGCCGCCCATCAGCGGCCAGTCGAAGAAGCTGGTGTAGAGCGAGTACAGCAAGGGGCCCAGGGTGAAGGCCAGGAAGCCCAGCACCCAGGGCGCCACCAGCAGATAGGGCGTGAGGCCGCTGGGCCAGCGCAGGCGGCGCACCTTGGCCAGGCCAGGGGCCAGGTCTTGCGCCGCGGCCGCCGCGTCCAGCGCGGTCTCGTGCAGGTGGGCGCTCATTGCAGCTTCCTTTCGGCCTTGAGTGCTGCACGCGACAGGATGGCCGCCACATCGCCCTTCTTCAGAAACACCTCCTGGATCGCGTCGCGCACCACGCCCGAGGCGCGCGTCCAGCGCGGGTTGAGCAGAAAGGCCGGCACCTCGTCGCGCATGCTCAGGGCCATGGCATAGAAGGGCTGGACCAGCGGGTCGTCCTGCAGCGCAAGCTCACGCGCCACGCTCATCAGCACCGGCAGATCGCCCTGGCGCAGGCGCACCGCCTCGGCGCTGCTGTAGAAGCGGATGAACTGCCAGGCCAGATCCTTCTGCCTGGAATCTCGCGCGATGGCCAGCGAAGACACGCTCACCACGCTGTGCGCCGGCCGGCCCTGGAAGCTGGGCAGCGGCGCCACGCCGTAGCGCTTGCCGTCCTGCGCCAGTTCGAGCCGGAAGGCGGCGCCGTCCATCAGCATGGCGACGCGGTCGGCCACGAAGAGCTGGCGCTGGTTCTTGCCATCGCCCACGCCCAGGGTGGCGGCCAGGCCCTGGTCCAGCAGGCCCAGCAACATATTGAACATGGCTTGCGAGGCCGCGGAATCGAGCTCGCCCCGCAGCCGCTGGCCATCGCCGGCCAGCATGCGGGCGCCGGCGCTCCACAGATAGCCCTGGAAGTCATAGGGGTCGGGCGCCACATCCAGGCCATAGCCATAGATCTTGGCCGCCGGGCGGCTGAGCTTTTGCGCGAGCGCGCGCAGGTCTTCCCAGCGCCAGTCGGCCTTGGGGTAGGCCAGGCCGGCGCGGTCGAACATGTCCTTGTTGTAGTAGATGACCTGGCTGGTAAAGCCGGCCGGCACACCGTAGAGGCGGCCGTCCACGCTGGCGAAGCGCAGGAGGCCCGGCACCAGATCGGCGGCCTCGAAGGCGCGCTCGCGCGCCTGGTAGGCATCGAGCGGTTCCAGCACGCGGTGGTAGAGCGGAAAGTTCCACATCATCATCACGTCGGGCGGGTTGCGCGCCCCGAAGGCCGCCGAGAGCTTCTGGTTGAAGCCCGCGCCATAAGCCTCCACCTGCACGCGCACGCCGGGATGGCGCTGCTCGAAGGCCGCGGCAATGCGGCGCTGGATGTCCAGGTTCTCGCTGCCGTCCCAGGTGGCGAAGCGCAGCAGCTGGGCGCTGGCCCACAGAGGCCACAGCACGGTGAGCAAGACCAGCAGGCGCTTCTTCATGCCATGGCCAGTGCGTCTTGCACCGCCTCGCTCAAGACGCGCGACAGCGCGCGACCATCGGCCCCGAAGGCATGCAGGTGCTCGGCCGGCACGTCCACGCCCACATGGTCGCCCTTGTGAATCACGCGTGCCCCGTCCACGGCGGCCGTCAGCGCATGGCCGTTGCCCAGGCGCAGATGCACCATGCTTTGCGCGCCCAGGCGCTCCACCATCAACACCTCGGCGCGCAAGGCCCCGGCATCGCCCAGGCGCAGATGCTCGGGGCGTATGCCCAGCGTCGTCGCACCCGCGCGCGCGGCGGCGCCGGCCAGGGCTTGAGCCGGCAGCAGGTTCATGCGCGGCGAGCCGATGAAGCCGGCCACGAAGAGATCGGCCGGCGCGTGGTAAAGCTCCAGCGGTCGGCCCACCTGGGCGATGCGGCCCTGGTTCAGCACCACCACCTTGTCGGCCAGGGTCATGGCCTCCACCTGGTCGTGGGTCACGTAAATCATCGTCGCCTGCAGCTTCTGGTGCAGGCGCGCCAGCTCCATGCGGGTGTTCTCGCGCAGCGCGGCATCCAGGTTGGAGAGCGGCTCGTCGAACAAAAAGATGCGCGGCTGGCGCACGATGGCGCGGCCGATCGCCACGCGCTGGCGCTGGCCGCCGCTGAGCTGGCGCGGCTTGCGCTCCAGCAGGTCTTCCAGCTGCAGCATGCGCGCCGCCTCGGCAATGCGCGCCTCGATCTCGCCCTTGGGCCGGCCGCGCAGGCTCAGGCCGAAAGCCAGGTTCTTGCGCACCGACATATGCGGGTAGAGCGCATAACTCTGGAACACCATGGCCAGATCGCGCTCGGCGGGCGGCAGCTCGTTGATACGCCGGCCGTCCAGGCGCAACTCACCGCCCTGCACCGCTTCCAGCCCGGCGATGCAGCGCAAGAGCGTGGACTTGCCGCAGCCCGAGGGGCCGAGGAAGCAGACGAACTCGCGGTCGGCGATCTCGAGGTTCACGTCCCGCAGCACCTCCACCGGGCCGAAGCGCTTGCAAAGACCTTGGATGCTCAGCTGGGCCATATCAGTTCAAGCGCTCGCTCAGATAGCGCAGGCCCACGCGCGCGGTGCGCGCCGGCTGGCTGGGGTGGTCGTGCTCGACGATGAAGGTGTGCAGCCGCGTTGCCAGACCCGGCAGCCACTGCGCCCAGGGCAGGCGCCCCTCGCCCAGCGTGGCCCAGCCCTGCTCGGCGGGCTCGCCCTGGCCCTGCGGCGCCAGGTCCTTCACGTGTACCGACTGCAGGCGCGCGGCGTAGTGTGCCAGCCAGATCGCCGGGTCTTCGCCGGCGCGAGCCACCCAGGCCACATCGGGCTGCCAGCGCAGCGTGGGGGCGGCATCGAACAGCGTTTCCAGCACCGTGCGGCCATCATCCAGGCGCTCGAACTCGAAGGCATGGTTGTGGTACGCCAGGCTCACGCCCTGCGGGGCCAGGTCTTGCGCATGCCGTTGCAGCTGCGCGGCCAGGGCCAGCCAGCCGGTTCGGTCGGCGGGGCGCTCGCCCTCGTCCAGCCAGGGCATCACGAGTTGATGGCAATCCAGCGCTCGCAGGGCCTGCAGGATCTCGGGCAGGCGCTGGGCCACGAGCTCGCTCATCTCCACATGCATGGAGGCCAGGCCCAGGCCGGAAGCTCGCAGCGTGCCGATGAAGGCCTCGGGCGCTAGCCCGTGCAAGGCCTCGCTCTCCACCCAGGCATAGCCGGCGTCGCGCGCCAAAGCCAGCCGCTGGGCCAGATCACCGGCGCTGCGCACGGTGTAGAGCTGCAGAGCGATCTTGTTCATGCGTTCACCTCGCAGGCGATCTGCTGGGCGAACCCCAGGGGCAGCGGCGCCGGCCGCTCGCAGCGCGTACCCAGCAGCACCGGGCTGGCCTGCTCGGCCGCGCGCAGGGTGGCGTCCATGATCTCCAGCACATGCAGGGCCAGCTCGCCATTGGCGCGATGCGGCTGGCCGGCGCGCAGGGCCCAGGCCATCTCGGCCACGCCCAGGCCGCGCAGGCGGCCGGTGAAGGTGCGCGGGGCCAGGTCTTGCCACTCGCCGTCGGTCTCGCAGACGCTCAAGTCGCCGCCGAACTGGTTGGGGTCCGGCAACACCACCGAGCCCTGCTCGCCATACAGCTCGATATGGCTGTTCCTGTGCTTCCACACATCGAAGCTGGTGCTCAGCGTCACAAAGGCGCCGGCCTCGAACTCCAGGCCCGCCACCACATGGGTGGGGGTCTGCACCTCGATGCGCTGGCCCTGGCGCGGGCCGCGCGGCACCGTGCGCTGCAACCAGCTGCTGTGCGCCATGCCGCTGACGCGCCGCACCGGGCCCAGCAGCTGCACCAGCTGGGTGAGGTAGTAGACGCCCATGTCCATCAGCGGGCCGGCACCGGGGCGGTAGAAGAACTCGGGGTTGGGATGCCAGTCGTCCGGGCCGCGCTCCATCATGCAGGCCTGGCCGGCGACGATGCGGCCCAGCCGGCCGCTGTCCAGCAGGGCGCGCGCGGCCTGGCCGGCGCCGCCCAGAAAGGTGTCGGGCGCGCAGCCGATGCGGCGGCCGCTGCGCGCGGCGGCCTCCATCAGGGCCTGACCCTCGGCGTAACTCGCCGCCAGCGGCTTCTCGGTGTAGAGATGCTTGCCGGCCCGCAGCACCTCGGTGCCCACCGCCAGATGCGCGGCGGGCGGGGTCAGGTTGATGATGATCTCGGCCTCGCTGGCGAGCAGTTCCGCTGGCGTCATCGCGAGCAGGCCGAATTCTGCGGCGCGAGCTGTTGCGGCTTCGGCGCGGGCATCGGCCACCGCGATCAGCTGCACGTTTCCGAAGGCGGCCAGGCCCCTGGCATAGGCCGGGAAGATGTCGCCGGCGCCGATGATGCCCAGCTTGGTGGCCTTCTCACTCACAGCGGCGCTCCCAGATCGGCGAGGTCCAGCCAGGCCAGCTCCTCGGCGCTGAGCGTGATGTCCAGGCCGCGCATCGAGCTGGCGGTCTCGGCGATGCTGCGCGGGCCGATCAGGCTGAAGGTACTGAAGCCCTGGGCCAGCACCCAGGCCAGCGCGATATTGATGGCCAGACAGCCTTTCTTGGCGGCCAGCTCGCGGGCCCGCGCCAGGCGCAGGAAGTTGGCCTCGCTGTACCAGCAGCGCACCAGTTCCTCGTCGTCCTTCTTGCCGGGCGCGGCGCGGCCATCGACGAAGAAGCCACGCGCCTGCGAGGACCAGGCGAACAGCGCCAGGCCCTGCTCGGCCAGCCAGCGGCGCGAGTCGGGGTCGCCCGCCGAGACGCAGCCGCGCCAGATCGGCGCCTGCATGCGCGCCAGGCTGAGCTGGTTGTTCACCAGCGAGAAGCCCTGCTGGCCGGTCTTGGCCGCGTAGGCATTGGCCTCGGCCACGCGCGCCAGCGACCAGTTGCTGCCGCCAAAGGCCTGGAAGCGGCCTTTGCTGCGCTGCTCGTTGAGCGCATCGATGAACTCACCCACCGGCACCTCGGGGTTGTCGCGGTGCAGGATGTAGAGATCGGCGCGGTCGGTCTGCAAGCGTTCCAGGCTCTCGGCCAGCTCGCGCCGCATGCCCTCGGGCGTGCAGTTGGGCGTGTGGGCGCCCTTGGCGATCAGCACGATGTCCTCGCGCACGCCGCGCGCCTTCAGCCAGTCGCCAAAGATGGACTCGCAATGGCCGCCCTCGAAGTCGTAGACCCAGGCGGTGTCGAAGGCATTGCCGCCGCGCTCCAGATAGTCGTCGAACAGGGCCGCGGCATAGGGCAGCGTCTCCTGATGATCGACGCCCATGATCAGGCGCGAGACCGGCTTACCAAGACCTGGCACCTGGCCGTAGCGCATATTGGCGCCGGGGCGGCGCGCGATCGGCAGCCCGGCCAGGGTCTTGCGGCCGGCCAGCGCCGGGGCCTGCTCGCGTGGGTAGCGCAGGCCAATGGCCTGACGCCAGCGGTCCAGGGCCGCGAGATTGCCCAGGGAGTCCGCCGGGCTCATCGCCGGATGCGGCACGCAGCCGCTCTTCACGGCCTGGGCGAAGGTATCGGCCTCGTAGGCATAGAGCCCCCGGTCGGTGCTGATCGTCCAGGTTTGGGCCAGCGCCTCGTCCACCCACAGCTCGATGCGGCTCTCGCCCGCCTGGGCGCCGGCACCGTACCAGGGATTGGGCAGCACCAGCGCGCCCTTGCTGCCGCCCAGGCGCAGCGACTCTTCCTGCTCGAAGCTCACCGCCGTGCTGAGCTGCGCGGTGATGTCGCCCGGGAAGCGCAGCGTGGCCAGCGCCCAGGCATCGACGCCGAAGGTCTCGTGCAGGCGGCCCATGGCCTGCAGCTCGAGGGGTTCGGCAAAGGCTTCACCGCGCGCCGCACCGGCCAGCAGGCGTGCCATCGACATCGGATAGCAGCCCACGTCCAGGATGCCGCCGCCGGCCAGGGCCGGCTCCCAGGTGCGCGAGCCGGCGCGCGGGGTGGAGGCGTAGCAGAAGGAGGCCTGGATATGGCGCAGCTCGCCGATCACGCCGCTCTTCAGCAAGGCCAGCAACTGGGCCGTCTGCGGCAGGCAGCGGTACATAAAGGCTTCCATCAGCACACGGCCTGCTGCTGCAGCCTCCTCGTAGGCGATCATGGCCTCGGCGTGGTTGATGCCCAGCGGCTTCTCGCACAGCACATGCTTGCCGGCGCGCAGGGCGCGCACCGTCCAGTGCAGGTGCTCGGTGTGCGGCAGGCCGATGTAGACGGCGTCCACGGTCGGGTTGGCGAGCAGCGCTTCATAGCCGGCATGCGCAATCACGGCCGTGCCCGGTGCCGCATGGGCGTCGGCAAAGGCACGCGCCTTGGCCTCGTCGCGGCTGGCCACCGCCACCAGGCCGCCGCTGTCGGTCTGCGCCAGGCCCTTGGCAAATGCGCCCGAGATGTTCCCGGCGCCGATGATTCCCCAGTTCAGCATGATGTTCTTTTGAAACGTTTTGATTCGATGAAATATATTGGCCATATCTGAGCCACCTCAGATGGGAAACCCGGTGTGCCTGAGGTCACGCGGACCCGGCCAGGCCCCCGCCGTCGACCACATAGGCAGAACCGGTGACAAAGGAGGCACGATCGCTGGCGAGAAAGAGCACCACCTGGGCGATCTCCTCGGCCTGACCCACCCGCATCAAGGGGCGCGCGTTGCCGGCCTCCACCAGCGCGGTATCGGCCAGGCCCAATTGCGCCGCCTCGTTGCGCAGCATCGCCGTGTCGGTGTCACCGGGGCAGACGCTGTTGACGCGGATCTGCTGCGGCCCATGGTCCACCGCCATGGCACGCGTCATGTTCACCACCGCGCCCTTGGCGGCGCAGTAGGCCACGGCGTCCTTGCCGCCCACCAGGCCCCAGCCCGAGCCGGCGTTGATGATGCTGCCGCCGCCCTGCTCGGCCATCACCGGCACCGCGAACTTGCTCATCAGGAAGATGGACTTGACGTTCACCGCCATCACCGCGTCCCACTCGGCCTCGCTGGTGTCAAGCACATTGGCGCGGCGCGTGATGCCGGCATTGTTGAAGAGCACATCCAGGCGGCCAAAGGCGGCCAGGGTCTCGCGCACCGAGCGCTCGCAGTCGGCGGCGAGGGCCACATTCGCCTCGACGAATTGCGCCTGGCCGCCCGCGGCGCGGATGGCTTCCACCGTGGCCTCGCCGCCGCTGCGGTTCAGGTCACACACCACCACCCGGGCACCCTCGCGGGCAAAGAGCTGGGCGGTGGCGCGGCCGATGCCGGAGCCGGCGCCGGTGATCAGGGCCACCTTGCCGGTGAGTTCGCGTTTGTCGTTCATGCTGTCTCCATCTCCATCGATATCAGGCCGCGACGAGTCGCAGCATCGCTTGTTCCCTGGGCCCCGTCAGCGCCCGCACCGAGCCGGCAAAGAGCGCATCCACCTCGGCCGATCCGCAGTCCACGCGCAGGGGCACGGCGCCCAGGGCCTGCAGCTTGCGCGGCGTGATCAGCAGCGTCAGCGCGGCGCGGCCCAGGGCCTGCAGCACGCGCGGGCTGAGCGGCGCATTGCCACGGCCCAGCACATGGCCCTGGCCGCCGATGGCGGTGAGCCAGAGCCTGGGCTGACGCTGCCGCGCCAGCTCCCACAGCTGCGCCTCGGTGGCATCGCGCAGCCAAAGCGCGCCATCGGCCACCACATCGACGCCGATCAGGCTGCCGTTCACCCCGAGCGCCTGCTTCAGCGCCCAGGTGGTCGAGCCCGGGCCGATCAGGTGCAGGCCCTGCCGCAGCTGCGGTAGAAGGCTGGCCGCCAGCTGCGCGGCATCCACGGCATCGCCGGCCTCGCTGCGCGACTTGCGGCCCTGCAGCAGGCGCGCATCCACCGGCACGCGCAGCTGGCCATACAGCTGGGCCTGCACCCGGCCCTGGCCCAGCGCGGCCTCGTCCAGGTCCAGCACCTCGCGGGCTTCGATGACGCGGGCGTGGCTGCTCAGGTATGACGCCGCCAGGGCGCCTGCAGCCCGCGGGCTCACACCGAAGCAGGCCGATTGCAGCTTCACGCCCGCCGGAATTCCCAGCACCGGCAGGGCCTCGCCCACGGCGTCGAGCACATCGCGCGCGGTGCCGTCGCCGCCGACGAAGAGCAAGAGGGTCAGGTCTTGCGCCAGCATCTGCGCGGCGATCTCGCGGGTCTGCGCCGCGCTGCTGGGCCAGCAGCGCCGCCCCAGCACCTTTGGCTTGATGCCCAGGGCGTACAAGAGGTCCTCACCCAGCGCGCCGGCCCCGCATACCCACTCGGGCCGGCAGCTCGCCAGCAGCACCCGCAGCGCCTCCTCGGCCCGTTGCGCTGCCCAGGCCGGCAACTCGGCGCCCGCCTGGTAGGCGTCGCTGCCGTGCAGGGCCAGGGGCCCGCCGGCACCGGCGATGGGGTTGATGATGAGGCCGACGCGCATGCTGGGCTCAGGCGGCGCTGCCGTGCTCGGCCAGCTTGCGCTGCCAGGCACGCCAGGTGATGGCCCAGCGTTTCGGGTCTTCGAGGTACTCGTCCTGCACCCGCTTCGTCGGGCAGTGGTGTGGCGCACTGCGCACCAGCTCGGGCGTGCTGCGTGCCTCCTGCGCCACCCGGGCCATGATCTGCACGAACTCGTCCAGGTCGGCGCGCGAGTAGGCCTCGGTGGGCTCGATGGTGGCCGGCTCGGGCACCACATAGGGGTGGTGGCTGGTCCAGTAATGGGTGCCATAGTCGGCGGCGCGCAGGCCGATATCGCCCGAGCTCACCCCGGTGGCCGCGCACAGCTCGGCCCAGCTGTAGCGCACCTGCTCGATGCGGCGCTTGCCCGCGGCATAGGGCGCGGAGAGGCCTTCGATCTTCTCGAGCAGCTGGCTCATCATGTAGTTGTTGTTCAACACCGCGATCTCGGCCACCTCGCGCAGGCCTTCGGCCCCCAGGTTCATCACCCAGGCGTAGGCGCGCAGCACGATGCTGGCCGTGCCCATGAAGGCCGCCACCTTGCCGATCGACTGCGTCTCGCCCGCGTCGATGCGGTAGCGCTCGCCCGCCTCTTTCACGATGCGGGGCCGCGGCAGGAACGGTGCCAGTTCGGCCGTCACTGCACAGGCGCCCACCGCCGGACCGCCGCAGGCATGCGGGGTGGCAAAGGTCTTGTGCAGATTGAAGTGGCAGAGATCAAAACCGGCCTCGCGCGCCCGGGTGATGCCCAAGAGGCCGTTGGCATTCGCCTGGTCATAGCAGGCGAGCGCGCCCACCGCATGCGCCGCGGCCACGAACTCGGCGATCCTGGGGTTGAAGATGCCGGTGTCCTCGGGGTTGGTGATGATCAGCGCGGCGGTACGCGGGCTCACGGCCGCCTGCATCGCCTCCAGGTCCGGATAGCCATCGGCATCCGGGTAGAGGGTGATGACCTTGTAGCCCAGCACCTTGGCGCAGGCAGCATCCGAGGGGTGGGAGAAGATCGTCGTGATGATCTCGTCGCGCTGCTCGCCCTCGCCGCGGCTCTCGAACCAGGCCCGCATCATCGCGATATTCGCGTAGATCGCCTGCGAGCCCGAGCGCGGCTGCAGGCTCACCGCGTCCATGCCCGAGACCTCGCAGATCACCTGCTCCATCTGGTGCATCACATGGAGGATGCCCTGCACCGTGGACTCGTCCTGCAGCGGGTGCAGCTCGCTCATGCGCGCGTCGCGCGCCAGCTGCTCGTTGATCTTGGGGTTGTACTTCATGGTGCAGGTGCCCTGCCCCACATCCACATTCAGGTCGGCGCCCAGGTTCTCCTGCGAGAGCCGCAGATAGTGGCGTAGCACGCGGTTCTGACTCAGCTCGGGCAGGGCCGGCGCCTTCACGCGGCGCATGCCGGCGGGCAGCTGCTGCAAGGCATCCTGCGTAGCGCTCTCGATGCCGGGCTCCAGCTCGGGCAGCAGGATGGCGCGCTCGCCGGGCTGGCTGAGTTCGAAGATCAGCGGCTCGTCCCAGCGCGCCTGCTGGTAGCGGCGCAGATTGGGCTTGCCATCGGTGAAGCGGTGGGCGGAGATGTTTTCCATGGTGGCACTCATTGGGTCAGCAGCTCGCGCAAAGCCGTCACCAGGGCATCGATGTCGGCCTGGCTGTGCAGCTCGGTGAAGGCGTAGAGGGCGCTCTGGCCCAGGGCGGGGAAGGCGGCCGAGAGATCATGGCCGCCGAAGATGCCGCGCTGGCGCAGGGCGGCGTTGATCTGCGCGACGCTCAAGCCGCTGGCATTGAAGTCCAGCACGAACTCCTTGAAATGCGCCGTACCCTCATGCGCCAGGCGCAGGCCCGGCACGCTGGCCAGCTGCTGGCGCGCATAGGCGACGCGCCGCAGGATGCCCTCGCCCAGCTCCACCATGCCCTGCGGCCCCATGCTGGCCAGATACACGCCGGCGGTGATGCCCCAGAGCGCGGCGGCGGTGCCGACGAACTCGTTGCCGTTCTCGCGCTGGTCGAAGGAGGTGCGGTGATAGGCCACATCGCCAAAGCCGTACTGGCCCGGCACCGAGGTGGGCGCGATGCCAAAGAGGCGCGAGGGGTATTGCAGCACCAGGGCCTCGTCATCCCGGCTGGCGATGAAGCCGCCGTGGCCGCCGCCGTAGCTCATGTGCATGCCCAGGGGCTGGATGTCGCCGCAGACGATGGCCGCGCCATAGTCGCCCGGCGGGGTCAGCACGCCCAGCGAGCTCGGGTCCACCCCCACCACCAGCAGCGCGCCGGCGTCCTGCACCAGCTTGGCCAGCGCCGCGCCTTCGTCGATGCCGCCGAAGTAATTGGGTATGTCCACATAGAAGGCCGCCACCTGCAGGCCCAGCTTGGCCTGCAGATCGGCGCGGTCCACCAGGCCGGAGGCCGCGTCGAAGGCCACCTCGATGAACTCGATCTCGCTGCGCCCGTAGGTCTGCATATGCGAGCGCTTGTCGGGGTTCACATTGGCGGCCACCAGCACCTGGCGGCGCGCCGTGTGTCTGGCCGCCATGCAGCAGGCGGTGGCGGCGGCCTGGTAGCCGTCGTAGGTGGGCACGCTCACCACCTCGAGGTTGAGCAGCTCGCCCATCATCGAGCAGTACTCCCACAGCGCCTGGAAGCGGCCGTGGTCGTCATAGGGCTCGCCGGCGTAGGCGGTGAGGAATTCGCTGCGGCCGTTGATCTCATCGCACAGTGCCGGCACATGGTGCTGGTAGCAGCCGCCGCCCAGAAAGCTCAGCACCTCGCCGCAGTGCGTGTTCCTGGCCAGCAGGCCCTGCACATGGCGCTTGAGCCTGGCTTCCGAGAGCAGCGGCTCGGGCAGATTCAGGGCGCGCGGCAGGCGCAGCGCGGCCGGGATGTCGGCATAGAACTCCTCCACCGAGGCCGCACCGGTGGCCGCCAGCATGGCCGCCTTGACCGCCGGCACCGAGTTCGGGATGTAGGGGTAAACCTTGGTTTTATTCATGAGCCCTGCACGTCATTTGAAACGTTTCGATGACGCTATTTCAATGGCAAGCAGCGGATTGCACAAACGAGAAATATTTGCCTCATGCATAAGTGGAACTAATCCAAGCAGGGCTTAGCATCGCGCCTCATGCGACGCCATCTGCACCACCTGAACGCGCTGCGCTGCTTCGAGGCGGCCGCCCGTCTGCTCTCCTTCACCCAGGCGGCGGCGGAGCTGCACGTCACCCAGGCGGCGGTGAGCCACCAGGTACGCGCGCTGGAACAGGCGCTGGGCCAGCCGCTGTTCGAGCGCCGGCCGCGCCAGGTGCGGCTCACCGCCGCGGGCGAGCGCTTGGTGGGTGTGCTCTCCAGCAGCTTCGATCGCATCGACGAGCTGCTGGGCCAGCTGAAGCAGAGCGAGCGCCAGGCGCAGCAAAGCCTGCAGCTGGCGGTGACGCCCAGCTTCTCCAGCCGCTGGCTGATGCCGCGCCTGCCGCGCTTCTGGGATGCCCACCCCGAGATCGAGCTGCACCTGCACCACAGCACCCAGGGCGATGCACTCAGCCGCGGCACGGCCGAGGCGGCGGTGGTGTGGACACAGGAGCCCCCGGCACGCGTTTGGGCGCAGCGCCTGTTCGGCACCGCACTCACGCCCGTGTGTTCGCCCGCCCTGCCGCGCCAGGCGCAACCGCTGGACAGCCCGGCCGCGCTGCGCCATTACCCGCTGCTGCACGAAGACAGCTTCGCGGACTGGGCGCGCTGGTTGCGCGCCGCCGGCGAGCCCGAGGTGGCGGTGCGCCAGGGCCAGTTGATCGACGACAGCAATGCCCTGCTGATGGCCGCGATGGCCGGCCGCGGCCTGGCGCTGGGCCGCCTGGCCCTGATAGAGGAAGACCTGCGCGCGGGCCGGCTGCTGAGGCCCTTCGCGCTCAGTATCGAGGCCGAGGGTGCCTACTGGCTGCTGGCCGCGCCGGCCCTGGCCGCGCAGCCGCGCTTCCAGGCGCTGGCGGCCTTCATGCGGGCCGAGTGCGCGGCTTCAAACGCGCACTGAGGCGCGCGCCTTGGCGGCCGCGGCGGTATCGAACATGCCGAAAAAGCGCGCCAGCTTGCCATCGCGCAGCTGCCAGACATGCACCCAGTTGCTCTCGAACACGCCGCCGTTCGGCAAGGCCTGGGTGCGCTCCCAGCCCAGCACGGTGACATGGTCGGGCCCGGCCAGGAACTGGCGCGGCTCGAAGGCCTGGATGCCGTCCACCGCAAGCACCTGGCCGAACCACTTCATCACATCGTCCTTGCCGCGCGCCGTGCGCAGATAGGCCTCGCCGCTGCTGCCGTCGAAGGTCCATTCGACGTCATCGCTGAGGTAGTTCAACAGGCCCGGGATGTCGCCACGCCCGAAGGCGGCATAGGCGGCTTGCACGATCTCGACAGGGTTGCTCATGGGGCACTCCAAAGAGTGGTGTGTGGAGCCCTGTCTACGTACCGGCGCAGCGGCCGGATGCAGCACTCAGCCACCCGCGGCCAGGAATTCACTCAAGCCGCGCGCACCCGCGCGCATCACGCCCTGGTGGTTCCAGCGGAACAGCGGCGCCAGCAGGGGCGCCAGCCAGCGCATCCAGGGTTTGACCAGCTGAACCCGCCAGACATAGGTGACGTCGGTACAACCGCCCTCTTCATGCAAGAGCCAGATGCCCTCGCCCTGCAGTTGGCCACGCGAGCGGCCGCGGATGCGCTCATGCGTCAGGATCTCCACCGCCTCGACCTCGATCAGGATCTCGTAGGGCAGGCGCGTGGCCCAGCGGAAGCGGCGCAGGCTGCCCAGGCCCTGGCCGTCGCCGGCGCGCAGGGTCTGCACCTCGCGCACATAGGGCCACCAGCGCGGCCAGCTCTCGGGCTGGCTGAGCGCCGACCAGACCTGCTCGCGCGGCGCGGCAAAGCGCCAATGGCTGACGAGATCGAAATGGTGACTGGGCGGCCGTGACATACCCTGCTTACGAAGGCGGCGCGGCCTTGGATGCAGGCCCCGACCTCGCGCCCGTCGGGGTGTTTGCATCCAAGCGCCCGCCGGCCGCGTAGAGCATGCCATGGAGAGCCCCACCCCCGCCCAGGCGCGCGCGATACGGCGCAAGCTGATGGAGCGCGTCGCCGATGCCGACGCCAGCCACCTCACCATTGCCGCCGACGCGCCCGGCTGGCAGCCCTTTGGCGAGGGCGTCAGCATCAGGCCGCTGCGCGAGCAGGGCGGCGTGCTCTCCTATCTGCTGCGCCTGGCGCCGGGCGCCAGCCTGCCGCCGCACCGCCATCCGCTCGACGAGGAATGCCTGGTGCTGGAGGGCTGGCTGAGGGTCGGCACGCAGATCGAACTGGGCCCCGGCGGCTACCATCTGGCCCACCAGGGTGCCCTGCATGCGACCATCAGCACCGTCGCCGGCGCAACCATCTTCTTGCGCGGTGCGATTCCGGAGGCGGCCCAAGCGCTGCGCTAGGACAAGCATGAACAATGCCTCACATCTGCAGCTTCCAGACCCCGGCGAGCCCGGCTGGCCCGAGCCGCTGCTGGACGAGCACGAGGAGCCGGACGACGCGCCGGATGCCGCGCCCGCCGGCCCCTATGCCGGCCCCTATGCCGACCAGCATGCCGACCCGCATGCCGACCACAGCGCCGGCCCGGCGCTGCAGCGAGTGAGCGACGCGCAACTGGCGGCCTGGATCGATGCCGTGGTGGCGCGTGACGAGCAGGCCCTGGCCGCCCTCTACGACGCCACCTTCACCCGCCTCTACAGCCTGGTGCAACGCATCGTGCGCCGCGAGGCGCTGGCCGAGGAGGTGGTGGAAGACAGCTACTTCCAGGTCTGGCGCCAGGCGCCGCGCTTCGACCCGACGCGCGGTTGCGCCATCAGCTGGCTGCTGGCCATCGCGCGCTCGCGCGCCATCGACGCGCTGCGCCGCGAGGCGCGCTTCCAGCATGCCAGCCTGGACGATCAGGCCACCGACGCCTACGACGGCAACGCCGGCAGCGACGAGCTGCTGGAGCTGGCGCGCCACCATGCGGACCTGCACCGCGCCCTGCTGCAACTGGGTGCGCAGCCACGCCAGCTGGTGTCGCTGGCCTTCTTCCGCGGCCTCAGCCATGAGGAGATTGCGCTGCAGACGCGCCTGCCGCTGGGCACCGTCAAATCACAGATACGCCGCGCCCTCATCACCCTCAGGCAGGTCCTGGGCGAGACCGGCCTGCCGGCATTGGCTTCCTGAAGGCAGCATATGAGCACCCCCAAGCCCGAAACCCGCCCGGCCGCAGCGGCCAGCCACACCGAGCAGGAATTCGCTGCGCTGCTCAGCGAGCCCCTGGCCAACAGCTGGCCGGCGCAGCCCGGCGCCAATAACCCGGCGCTGGCGGCCGTGCGCGGCCGCCTGCTCGGCCGCCTGGCCGCGTCGCAGGCCGCGAGCCGCCCCATGGTGACGGCGCGGCGCCTGCGCCTGCCCGCCCAGACGGTCGCGCCCGGCGTGCAGCTGCGCAGCCTCTACCGTGCTGACACCGCGCATGCCGCGCATGCGGCGCGCCCCGGCGAGCCCCTGCGGGCCTGCCTGCTGGAGCTGGCCGCGGGCGCGCGCCTGCCGGCCCTGCCGCATGCCCATCTGCACCGCGAATGGCTGCTGCTGAGCGGCGCGGTGACGCTGGGCGAGCGGCTCCACCTGGCGCCGCGTGACTACCACCTCCAGCCCGCCGGTACGCCCGCCCTGGCGCTGCACAGCGCGGCCGGCGCCCTGCTCTTCCTGCGCGAGAGCGCCCTGCCGGCACGGCCGGGGGACCAGCCCTGCACCGTGCACGACCAGGCCGCCGCCTGGCCCGACTACGCGCCCGGCATCCAGCGCCGCGTGCTGTGGCAACGCGACGGCCAGGCTGCCCTGCTCTACCGCGCCCAGCCGGGCGCCCAGGTGCCCCAGCACCGCCATGGCCACGACGAGGAATGCCTGATGCTGGAGGGCGAGCTCTTCCTCGACGATCTGCTGCTGCAGGCCGGCGACTACCAGCTCGCCCCCGCCGGCAGCGGCCACCAGATCACCGAGACCGACACCGGCGTGGTGATCTATGCGCATGGCGACCTGGATCTGCAGTTTGTAGGCTGAAGCCTTGTCAGCGCGCCTGCCTCGCAAAGAAGTCCCAGATCATGGCCGGCCCGTCGGGCGCCATCGGTGAGGGGCCCAGCAGCCGGGGCCGCTGCGCGTAGGCTTGCGGCAGGCCATGGCCGCCGCCATGGATGGTCACCAGCTCGACCTCGGTCCTGCCCTCATTGCGCCAGCGGTTCTGCTCGACGCTGAAGCCCCCGGGCACATCCATGCGGCTGGTCTGGGGCGCAGCGCTCAGGTGATTCCAATCGGCGAAATACTGGGCCGAGGCGCGCGAGGAAATGATCGGCCCGCCTTTGTAAAACAGGCCCAGCAGGCTGATCTCCCCGCCTGCATAGGGCACCAGCGGATCCAGGGTGCCATTCATGATCATCACCGAGGTGCTCTGGGCCGAGGGCTTGCATTGGAAGTTCTGCGGCGCCGGCACATTGGCCACCACCGCCGCCACCGCCCGATAGCGGCCGGGCTGCTCCAGCGCCAGACGCATGGCCATGGAGCCGCCATTGGAGACGCCGGCGGCAAACACGCGCGCCGGATCGAGCCCATGCTCGGCCACCAGCTTGTCCACCATGGCGGCCAGGAAGCCCGCATCGTCGGCGCGGGCGCCGTCCACCTTTTTGTCGCCAATCACACTGCAGTCGTTCCAATCGGAGGCATAGGCCTTGGGGTAGGCGACCGCAAAGCCATACGCGTCGGCCAGACGTTCAAAGCCATAGCCAGTGCCCATGCGTATGCGCTGCGGGCCTTCGCCCGAGCCATGCATCACCAGCACCAGGGGGGCACCCTTGGGCAGGCCCTTGGGTGTGTAGACGCGGTAGCTGCGCGTCAGGCCGGCCACCTCGATGGACGCCTTGCGCAGCGTGCCGGAGAGTTGCGGCGGCGCGGGCTCGGGGGCGTAGACGAAGTAGCCAAACAAGCCGGCCAACAGCGTCAGCAAGGCAAGCAGGCCAAGCAAGCCAAGCTTGAGGAAACGCAGAACTGTTCTTTTCATGGCGATGCAGGCGATGGAGTCAGTGCCGCTAATGTGCCCGCATCGCCTGCCCGGCAAGGCACCCGCCGGATCGGCGACGCCGGCGTCGGGACGAACGACGCCCGGCCACGACCGGCAACGCCGGACCATTCGTCCCGCCAGGGCGTGCCCGGAAACCCGCGGGGCGTGGGCCGTCCGAGCGCCGCTGCGCTCGCGCCGGCATATCCAAACAATCGCCCTGTCCCACTTCAATCATCACAGCCGACCATGACCACTCCCTTCATTGCCAAGGCCCTGGCCAGCACAGCCTTGTTGATCTCGCTGGGCACGGCCCAGGCTGCCGTCATCTTCAAGGACGCGCAGCTGCAAGCCCTGCAAGAGGGCGGCAAATACGCCGAACTCGAACAGCTGGCGCAGGCCCGCCTGAAGACCAACGCGGCCGATGCCGAGGCCAGCGCAGCCCTGACCCTGGCGCTGACCTTTGCCGACGCCGCCGACCCCAAGCGGCTGGAGGCCGGCGCCAGGCAGGCCAAACTCTGTACCGATCAGCACCCCATGGTGGCGGTCTGCCATCTGGCGACGGCTCAGAACCTGAGCATGCAAATGCTGGGCATGGGCATGGCCCGGGCCATGCGCAGCGTGGGCAGCCTGAAGGATGTCTGGATCCGCACGCTGGAGCTGGAGCCCAGCAGCTTCACTGCCCGCGTGCAGCTTGCCAGGCTTTTGCTGACCGTGCCCGGCATCATGGGCGGCAGCGTCTCCAAGGCCCGCGAGCTGGAAGCCGCGGTGCGCAGCAGCCAGCCCGACACCGCGCGCATCATCCGCGTCTTCATCGCCGCCGAGGCCAAGAATTGGGGCGAGATGGAGAGCGAGTTGCTGGCGATTAAAGCCGGCAAGGACGCCGCCCTGCAGGACGAGGTGCGCGAGGCCACCATGCTGCTGGCGCTGAACTATCTGAAGGACGGCAAGGACCTGGCCAAGGCCCGCGGCCTGTATGAGGGCCTGCAACGCGAGCAGCCCAACAAGGCCGGCGGCTTTTACGGCATGGGCCGGGTCCACGCGGCACAGGGTCAGACCGACGAGGCGATTCGCTCACTGGAGCGCGCCAGGATCCTGAGCGGCGCCGAGGACTATCCCATCGACCATCGCCTGGGCGATGCCTATCTCGCCAAGGGCGACAAGGCGCAGGCCAAGGCGGCCTACGAGCGTTTCCTGGCCAACAAGCGCGCGAACCCGGCCAATGCCGAAGACGCGCGCAAGAGCCTGGCCAAGCTGGGCTGATGGTGGAGAGAAGGAAAAGACCGTGACGAACGAGCAAATCCCGCTCTGGCGCCTGCACCTGCCGCGCGCCTACCCGCTGTGGCGGGCCGGGGCGATGACGCCGAATGTGCGAGAGAGCGCCTTTGCCTGCCTGATGGGTGTGGTGCTGACGCCGCTGGTGCTGCCCTGGCGCCATATCGCGCATCACTACTTCCGCAAGACCGCTGAGCGCTGGCGTTAGTCGACGCACCCGCAGCTGCCCACCATCGGTCCTCGCACTCAAAGGTATTCTGCCGTGATGCCAACCCCCCCTGCTTCCATCAGCTTCAGCGAGCGGCTCGCGCCGCCCGGCTGGCGTGCCCTGTTCGGCTGGCGCCGCCTGCGCACCGTCGCCATCATCTGCGCGCTCTTCGTGCTGCTCTTCAGCTTTGGCTGGAAGGCAGGTATGTGGGTGCTGGTGACAAGGATCTTCGGCGTTGGCCTGAGCTTGCTGCTGGTGTTCGGCCTGTTCGAGCAATGGCCGCGCCGGCTGCCCGGCTGGCTGGCGCGCTGGGCCCTGCAGGTGGCGGCGGTCGGCGTGACCGTCCCCGTCGCCATGTTCATGGCCTACCTCTTGAGCACGGCGCCGGGCGCGCCGATGTTCTGGCATGAGCCCAAGCGCCTGGAGGGCTTCATGACCTTCACCTTTCTGGGCATGCTGGTGGCGCCCTGGACGGCGCTGACGGCCCTGCTGCGCCAGCGCGAGGCCAAGGTGGAGAAGCAGGCCATCGACTTCGAGCTGGAGCGCAGCGAGATGGCCCGCCAGGCGCTGGACGCGCGCATGCGCTTGCTCAGCGCCCAGGCCCAGCCGCATTTCCTGTTCAACACCCTGGCCAATGTGCAGGCCCTGGTGGAGGCCGGCTCGCCGCGCGCGCCCCGGCTGCTGCAAAGCCTGACGGATTACCTGCGCGCCGCCGTGCCGCGCCTGGATGGCTCGGCCAACACCCTGGGCCAGGAGCTGGAGCTGGTGCGCGCCTATCTGGAGCTGATGCAGATGCGCATGCCCGACCGCCTGGCCTTTGCCCTGCATATCGGTGCCGGCGTGCATCTGCTGCCCTGCCCACCCATGACCCTGCTGACGCTGGTGGAAAATGCGGTGCAGCATGGCATCGACCCGAGCGAGGAAGGCGGCCGCATCGACGTGCATGCCGAGCTGCTGGAGGGCGGGCGCTGCCGCCTGCGCGTGGTGGACACCGGCGTGGGGCTGCAGGCCACGGGCGGCGGCCTGGGCACCGGCCTGGCGGCGCTGCGCGAACGCCTGCTCTGGGCCTATGGCGGCAGCGCCAGCCTGGACTTGAGCGAGGTGGCGCCGCATGGCGTGCAAGCAAGGATAGAGTTCGCCCGTAAGGAATCTGAATGATGCAGGCCACCGCCCTGATCGCCGACGATGAGCCCCTGCTGCGCGAGATTCTCGAAGCACGCCTTGCCGCCGCCTGGCCCGAACTGCAGATCGTGGCCCAGGCGCGCAACGGCCGCCAGGCCATCGAACTGTTCGAACAACACCAGCCGACGATCTGCTTTCTGGACGTGCACATGCCGGGCCTGAGCGGGGTGGAGGTGGCGCGCCATATAGGCAAACGCGCCCATCTGGTGTTTGTCACCGCTTTCGATCAATACGCGCTGGAAGCCTTCGAGCAGGGCGTGCTGGACTATCTGGTCAAGCCGGTCGCGGCGGCGCGCCTGGGCGAGACGGTGGAGCGCCTGAAGGCGCGCCTCTCACAGGCCCAACCGGCGGTGCACAGCGAGGCCTTGCTTGTGCAACTGGCGCAGCGGCTCAAGCTGAATCAGCCCGAGCCGCTGCGCTGGGTGCGCGCCTCGGTGGGCGCCTCACTGCGCATGATTCCGGTGGACGATATCGACTATCTCAAGAGTGACACCAAGTACACCCTGGTGGCCTACCGCGACGAGGGCCAGGCCGCCGAGGCGCTGATACGCATGCCGCTGAAGGACCTGCTGGCGCAGCTCGACCCCGCGCACTTCAGCCAGGTGCACCGCTCGGTGGTGGTGAATCTGCGCTCGATCCGGCGCCTCACCCGCGGCGACAACGAGACCGGCGAGATCGAGCTCAAGGGCCGCAGCGAACGTCTGCCGGTGAGCCGCAGCTACCTGCCGATGTTCAAGGAGATGTAGGCGGGCGCCGCGCGCCCTCAGCGCCAGCGCTCCAGCTGCAGGTAGTACCACATGCCCAGGGCCAGCATGCGCTGGCCCAGCCAGTCGCCCACCGGCACGCGCCGGTGGCGAAAGCGCTGGAACAGCTCGAAGCCGCGCGGGCTGCCCAGCAAGGCGGCCGCCATCACCTCGCCGACGATGTGCGAGGTGGCCAGCCCATGGCCGGAATAGCCCTGCGCGTACCAGACCCGGGGCGAGAGCTTGCCGAGCTGGGGGATGCGGTTGATGACGATGCCCATATGGCAATGCCATTGGAAGGCAATGCCCACGCCGCGCAGCTGCGGGAAGGTGCGCTCGATGGCGGGCCGCAGCTCGGCGGCGATGTCGCGCGAGGCCGCGCCCGAGTAGTTGGCGCCGCCGCCGAACAGCAGCCGGCCATCGGCCGTCATGCGGTAATAGTCCAGCACGAAGCGGCTGTCGTAGACGGCCAGGTCCAGCGGGTTGAGCTGGCGCGCCAGCGCACCCAGCGGCTCGGTTGCGACGATGCCGCCGGCCGCGGGGAAGATCATGCCGCCCAGCTTGCGCGGCTCCAGCCGGTGGTAGACATCGCCCGCCAGCAGCACCTGGTCGGCCACCACGCGCCCCTGCGGCGTGCGTATCGACGGCGTGGGCCCGTGCTCGATCTCCAGCACCGGTGAGTCCTCGAACAGCAGCCCGCCCAGGCCCGCCAGCGCGCGCGCCTCGCCCAGGCAGAGATTGAGCGGATGCAGGTGCATATTGCGGCGGTTGACGATGCCGCCGTGGTAGAGCGGTGTGTCGAGATAACGCCCCATCTCCTTGGCCTCGACCAGCTCGACATCGGCGCCCAGGCCGCGCTCGACCATCTCCGCATGGGCCTGGCGCATGTCGCGCATATGGCCGGCGCTGTAGGCGGCGTGCAGATGGCCCAGCTTGAGGTCGCAGGCGATGCCATAGCGCTCGATGCGGCGGCGGATGATGTCGTGCCCGCGCCAGCGCAGCATCCAGATGAAGTCGTCGGCGGCCTCGGCGCCGATCTGGCGCGCCAGCTGGCGGCGCATCGCGGCGTCGCCCGAGAGGCTGCCCGTCACCTGGCCGCCGTTGCGGCCCGACTGGCCCCAGCCGATGCGCTGCGCCTCCACCAGCGCCACCCTGACGCCGCGCTCGGCCAGCTCCAGGGCGCTGGCCAGGCCGGTGAAGCCGCCGCCGATCACGGCCACGTCGACGCGCTGCTCGCCCTCCAGGCGCGGATAGCGCTGCGCGCTGTTACGGGTGGCGTTGTAGTAGGAGCGGATGCTGTCGTCCATGCGTCCGCCCTCAGACCAGCTCGAGATAGCGCTCGAGTTCCCAGTCCGTCACCGCCTCATCGAAGCGCGCCACCTCCCAGGCGCGCGTCTCGACGAAATGGCGCACGAACTCCTCGCCCAGCAGCTCGCGCGCCAGTTCGGAGCGCGCCATCGCCGCGGTGGCCTCGGCCAGGGTGGACGGCAGGCGCGGCAGCGATGGCGTGTCGCCGGCCGGCGGCAGCGCCAGCCGGTGCTCGATGCCGTAGAGGCCCGAGGCCAGCGCGGCGGCGATGGCCAGATAGGGATTCGCATCGGCGCCGGCGCTGCGCGTCTCCAGCCGCATCGATGCCGCACTGCCGGGGATCACGCGCAGCGAGGCATTGCGGTTGTCGACCGCCCAGTTCGGCCGCACCGGCGCGAGGTTGCGGTCCACCAGGCGCTTGTAGCTGTTCACGAAGGGGGCGTACATGGGCAGCAGCTGCGGCAGCGCGTGCAGCTGGCCGGCCATGAAGTGGCGCAGCGTGTCGCTCATCTGGTGGGCGCCGCGCTCATCGTGGAAGCAGTTGCGCCCGTCGCGCCACAGGCTCTGGTGCAGATGCTGGCCACAGCCGGCATAAGCCGTCGAGTACTTGGCCATGAAGGTGCTCAGGAGGCCATGGCGGCGCCCGATCTCGCGCACCGCCTGCTTGAACAGCACCGCGCGGTCGGCCGCGCGCAGCGCCTCGGTGTAGCGGATCGCGGCCTCGAAATTGCCGGGGCCGGCCTCGGTGTGCAGGGCCTCCAGCGGCACGTCGATGGCGTTCAGCTGGCTGAACAGATCGCGCACGAAGGCATGCTGGGCATCGATGCGCAGGGGCGAGTAGTTCGTCAGGCCCTGGGTGGCCGTCTGCAGGCCGCGGTAGCCCTTGGCGCGCACCGAGACCTCGCTCTCGGCCAGCAGAAACCATTCGAACTCGACGCCGATCTGCGCCGTGAAGCCCATGCTCGCCGCCTTGGCCAGCACCTTCCTGAGCAGCTGGCGCGGGCAGATGGGCAGCGGCGTGCCATCGGGCTTCACATGCTCGCCGAGGATCAGCCAGCGCCCCTCGTCCCAGGGCAGCCGGCGCGCGGTGCTGGCGTCGAGCCTGAGGCCGATGTCGGGGAAGCCGGTGTGGAAGCCGGTGAACGAGACCTGCTCGTAGAGCCGGTCCTGGATGTCCCAGCCGAACAGCGCGCTGGCGATGCTGCCGCCCGTCTCCAGCATGCTGGCGATCTTCTCGCCGCTGAGGTGCTTGCCGCGGCACACGCCGTCGATGTCGGTGACGGCAAAGCGCACATAGGGCTCGCGTTCCAGCAGTTCCCTGCTGAGCGTGGTGCCTGGTCTTTCATCCATGATCTTCTGCTTCCTTTCAAGCGGTCTGCACATGGCAGAATCCGCGCCACATATGTCGTCAAAGAGCGCCCTCAAACCCGCCGGCACGCGCCGTGTTCCGCAGCAGGAGCGCGGCGTCAAGACCATCGAGGTGATCCTGCAGGCGGCCGGCCAGGAGATCGAGCGCGGCGGCCTCGCCAAGCTCACCACCAAGCGCATCGCCACCGCGGCCGGGCTCTCGGTGGGCGGGCTCTACGAGTACTTCCCCAACAAGGAAGCGGTGGTCCATGCCCTGGCCAGCCGCTGGCTGGAACAGATCAAGGACGCGATCGCCGCGGTGCATCCGGCCAAGACCGGCTGCCAGGATCTGGTGCGCTACCTCACCATGGTGTTCGAGGCGGTCAAGCCGCATTACCAGCAGGTGCCCGGCGTGAGCGGCCTGATCTCGGTGCTCTCCTCGGTGCCCGAACTGCAGGCGCTGGAGGACGAGATCGACGTGCAGGTCAACGGCCTGCTGGCCGATGCCATCGCCAGCCTGGTGCCCCATGTGGACGCCGCGCAATGCATGACGATGGCGCGCGCGCTCACCATCCTGGACCATTACCTGCTGATCGAGGCCATCCTGCGCGACCCCGCCAACGCGGCGCTCTACGACGAGCACCACCGCGTCTGCCAGTACGCCCTCGCCACCAACCTGATGCTGATGAACGAGCGGGCGCGCGCGGCCGCCCTTGCCAAGCAGCCCTGAGGCTCAGCAGGCCGGCGGGAACTGATCGACGAACAGGCGCGAGCTGCCGGCGCGCGCATGGTTGGCGGCGACGCGGAACACCGTCTCGTCGTCATAGGCGTTGGCGACGATCTGCATGCCGGTGGGCACGCCGATATCCGACAGGCCGGTCGGCGCCGCCAGCACCGGGTAGCGGTTGAGCAGGTTGAAGGCCGGGGTCAGGCACCAGCCCAGATAGGCCTCGACCGGCTGGCCATCGAGCTCCAGCATCGCCTGCGCAACCGGGTCCTGGTCGGCCGGCAGCTGGGTGCTCACCAGGGTGGCGCAGATGAAGGCGGCATAGCCCCGGCCCCAGACCTTGGCCTGCATCTCGCGGTGCAGCTGCTGGGCCAGCAGGGCGCTGGGCATGATGGAGACGGGCGCATCCTTGGCCTGGTCGCGCAGATGCCGGACATAACTGCAGAGTTTGTCGGCATCCGCATCCGGGATGTCGTTCATGAACTCATCGACGAAGATCGCACGCAGGCCGTCCAGCAGCACCTTGTTGATCTGCTCCAGATCCCAGCGGATGTCGACCTCCTCGACCACCGCGCCGCGGCCGCGCAGGCCCTCCAGCGCGCGCAACAGGTTGCGCTGCACGTCCGGGGCCAGCGCCGCATGGCCCAGGGCCGGGCTGTAGGCGATGCGCATGCCCTGCAGATCGCCATACTCGGTGGGCAGCGGCGTGAACGGCAGGGTCGTGTAGGAGTTGGGGTGCGGGCCGGCCAGCACGTTCTGCATCAGCACCAGATCGTCGAAGCTGCGCGCCATCGGCCCCTCCACCGCCTGGGCGAAGTATTCGTCGGTGGGCGTGCAGGCCAGGCGGCCGAAGGGCGGCTTGTAGCCGTACACGCCGCACAGCGAGGACGGGATGCGGATCGAGCCCGCCATATCGCTGCCGGTGGCCAGCGGCGCCACGCCGGCGGCCAGCGCCGCACCCGAGCCGCCGCTGCTGCCGCCGCAGGAATGCGCCAGCGACCAGGGGTTGCCGGTCACGCCGTAGAGCTTGCTCCAGGTATGGCCGAGCACGCAGAACTCGGGGTTGGTGGCCTGGAAGTAGGGAATCGCGCCCGCCTCCAGCAGCTTGTCGACGATGGGGTGGTTCTCGGCCGCGACCTTGTCCTTGAAGACCAGCGAGGCCAGCGGCCGCGGCCAGCCCTTCACCGCCGTCTCCTCCTTGATGATGACCGGCACGCCCTCGAGCGCACGCGCCCTGCCCTCGCGCCAGCGCCGCCCCGACTCGCGCGCCCGCTCACGCGCCTCATCGGCAAAGATGCCGGCCGCGCAGTTCACCGTGGCCTGCTGGCGCTGGGCCGTGGCCAGCAGGGTTTCGAGGTAGTCGGCCGGGTCCAGGCTGCCGGCACGGAAGCGCGTCAGCAGCTCGCTGGCGGAAAGGTAGGTGTTGTCGTTCATTATTTGCTCGTTCGTTGAAGTGCTCGTTTCTTCGCCGATGTGGGGCCGGAACTCTCAACCCACGATTCGGCATCTCAGAACTACCCGGGCCGGGCTGATGGCAAAGCCCTGGGCGGGTGGCCGCTGCGGCCCGGATGCGCAGGCCCTCGCGGAGCTCGGGCTCCCCTGCGGTGCTCGGCCCTTGCGGCCTGGCGCACAACTCTCTGCGCTCACCTGCAGCTCGCTCCGTTCAAACAAAGTGCGCCAATCCAGTGCTTGAAGCGCGCGAGGTCGCGCGCGGCCACAAGGTCCTGTGCTCCTCGGCAGCGCAAAAGGGCCGCCGCAACCACCCACCCAGAGCTTTGCCAACACCGCTGCTTGTGCGCACCTTCGTGCTCCGAGCGTGCTTCGAGCGGCCCAGGCCGGCAGGTGCGAGGCCCCATTGGCGGTGCCGAGCCGCGCAGCCAAACCGGGTTGCGCATCGCTCCGGGCGATGCGTCGAGCGCAGCTTGTCTGAGCACCGAGCACAGTTGGCCGCCGCAGGCGGACAACGGCCCGCAGGGGTGCGAGGGCGAGTTCTGCGCGAGACCCGGTTTGGTGAGCAGCGAGGGGAGCCTGAACGCAGTGAAGGCCTCCGCCTCTGGGGCCGAGTGCCTGCCGGCCTGGGCCGCGGCGCGCGCGAACCGGGCAAGGCGCCAAATGCATCAGCGACTTCATGGGCCCGTCGCGCCGGGATAGAAGGCCGAGTCCGGGCGCGGCAACCACCATTCATGCATGCGCGGCTGGTGGTCGAGGACGACCATCTTGGTGCGGCGGAAGGCGTCGAGGCCGAAGCGGCCGAGTTCGCAGCCGAGGCCGGACATCTTGGCGCCCGAGAAGGGCAGCGCGTCGTTGTCGATCAAGGGGTTGTTGACCCACACCATGCCGGACTCCAAGGCCTCAGCCGCCTCCATGGCCTCGGCCAGGTCGGTGGTGTAGACCGAGGCGCCGAGGCCGAACTCGGTGTCGTTGGCCAGGCGCAGCGCCGCGTCGAAATCGGCCACGCGGCAGATCGCCGCCACCGGGCCGAAGCATTCCTCGCGCATGATGGCCATCTGCGGCGTGACGCCGGTGAGTATGGTGGGCTCGTAGAACCAGCCCGCCTGCTCGCAATGCGGCGGCACGCGGCCGCCGCAGACCAGGGTGGCGCCCTGGGCCACGGCCTCGGCCACCAGGCGTGCCACCTTGTCGCGCGCGGCACGGCTCACCAGCGGGCCGATCTCGGCCATGCCCATGCCATCGCCCACGCGCAGCTGCCGGGTGCGGCGCGCGAACTCGGCGACGAAGGCGTCGTGCACCTCGTCCACCACGAAGAAACGCTCCGACGAGGTGCACACCTGCCCGGTCAGCAGGAAGGCCGAGTTGACGCAGCCGGCCGCCGCGATCTCGATCGGGGCGTGGCGCGAGATGATCATCGGATCGCTGCCGCCCGCCTCCAGCACGCAGGGCTTCATGCGATCGGCGCAGGCCACGCCCACCGCGCGCGCCGCCGCCACGCTGCCGGTGAAGGCCACCGCATGGGTGCCGGGGTGCTGGATCAGCAGCTGGGCCGTCTGCGCATCGCCGGGCAGGCAGGCCAACAGCCCCGCCGGCAGGCCGGCAAAGTGCTGCATGAACTGCAGCGTGCACAGCGAGGTGGCCTCGGCCGGCTTGACGATGCAGGCATTGCCGGCCGCCAGCGAGGCCGCCACGGTCCAGCACAGCAGCAGGATGGGGTAGTTGAAGGGCAGGATGTGCACCGAGACGCCATAGGGCTCGTAGCGCATGTACTGGAAGGAGCCGGCCTGGTTGCTGCCGGCCACCTTGCCGCCGTCGTCGCGCGCCAGCTCGGCGTAGTAGCGGAACACCGAGGCGCAGATCGAGAGCTCGCCCACCGCATCCGGATAGGGCTTGCCCATCTCGCGGCACAGCAGCTGGGCGAGCTCGTCGCGCAGCGGTGATTGCTCGATCGCCTGCGCCACGCCATGCAGCAGGCCTGCGCGGGTTTGCGTGTCGGTGCGCTTCCACAGCCGCTGCGCCAAATGGGCGCTGGCCACGGCGCGCGCCACATCGGCCTCGGCGCAGATCGGATAACGCCCGACCGGCGCCAGCGTGGCCGGGTTGATGGAGGCCTTGTGCGCTTCAGCGAGCGGCGGCACATAGCCGCCATCGAGGAAGAGCTGGGGTTCCTGCGGGTCGAATCGGGTGCTATGCATGGCTCATCAGGCTCCGCGCAGGTCCATCAGCACCTCGCGGGCGCAGCGCTGGCCGGACTCGACCGCACCATTCAGGAAGCCCGAGTGCAGCAGCGAGGCATGCTCGCCGGCGAAATGGCAGTTCTGTTGCCGCACGCCCTGGTAGCCGTAATAGGCGGTGTAGCTGCCCACCGGATGGGCCGTGTAAGCACCCCTGCTCCAGGCATTGCCGGGCCAGTAGTTCAGGAGCGCGCGGCCGTTCCAGAGCGGCTTGATGCCGGGGAATACGAGTTCCAGGCTGTCCAGCATGTCGGCGGCCTTCTGGTTGATGGGGCGGTCGTTCATCGCCAGCGCGGCGCGGTCGCCGGTGAAGCTGGTCAGGATGCCCTCGGTGCCCGGCTGGGCCCGCGTGACCTCCCAGCTGATCTGGTAGCCACCCGTATCGTTGTCGGTCAGGCCGTTGTAGCCCTGCTCGCGCCAGAGGCGGCGCTTGAACTGCAACTGGAACTTGGTGTGCATGCCCATGCGGAAGTTCTGGATGGTCGCGAGCTTCATGCTGTCGAAGCCGGCGCGGGCATAGTCCACCGAGCTCTGCAGCACCGAGAAGGGCAGCGCCAGCACCACATGGTCGGCCTGCACCTCGACGCTCTGGCCGGCGCAGCTGAAACTCAGCGTGTAGCTCTGGTCGGCGTTGCGCACCAGCTTCGTCAGCGCATGGCTCCTGATGATCTGGCCGGCATCCAGGCGCTGGGCCATGCCCTTGACGAGCTGGTCATTGCCGCCGCGGATGTGATAACGCTCGTCCGAACCGCGCGGCGCGAAGAAGCCCACCAGATCCAGCGCGCTGGCCTCGCTGGCGGCCACGCCGGCCGAGGCATCCATCAGCAGCTTGAGCAGCTGGCCGAGGCGCGAGTTCAGGCCGCCGGGGATGGTGCGGGCGATGTAGTCGGTCACCGACAGGTGGTCCAGCTCCCAGCCGCGCTGCGTGTAGTTGTCATAGGTCTGCGGCCAGGGCGCGGCGCGGTTGTCGGCGTCGAACTGCGCCTGCACCGCGGCAAAGTCGTTCACCTGCTCGTCCCAGGTATAGCGGGCGCCGGCGATCCAGAAGGTGATCTGGCCGCCCGCCGCGCTGTCGTAGGCGGCCAGGTCGTCCAGCACCAGATCGAGTTCGCGCGCCAGCTCGCGCAGCTCGCGGTGGCCGGTGTCGATCAGCTCGCCGCCGTTCTCGGCCACCTGGCCCGGGAAGGCCGTGGTGTTGGACCAGCAGCGGCCGCCCAGGCGCTCGGAGGCCTCGTAGACGGTGGCGATGACGCCGGCCTTCTTCAGCTCATAGGCACAGGCCAGGCCGGCCAGGCCCGCGCCCACGATCACCGTACGGGTGTTGGTACCGGCCTTCCCGCGCGGCTTGGCGGCGGCCGCCAGCAGCGGCGTCGAACCCAGCGCAGCGGCCGAACCCGCCGCCTGCAGCAGCTTGCGGCGTTCGCGCAGCAGGGCCAGCGCGGCGTCGTTGGACAGGTGTTCATGTTCGTTGCGCAAGCGTGCCACGTCCATCACGCCGGCCAGGACCTTCATCAGGGGAGTGCGAGCCATCTTGTCTGTCTCCTAAATGTTTTTGTGCGCGGGCTGGGAGGGAGGTTCTGCGGGCATCCCGGACGGCCCGCCCCGGGACAGCAGTCGATAGGCCAGGCCGGCCAGCAGCCAGCCGCCGCCGACGGCCAGCGCCATGGCGCTGAGATGGCTCAGGATCGTCAGGATCACGGCGATGCCCATCAGCGGTGCCAGCAGGTGGCTCCACCAGCGGCGGCCGGCCCGGCGACCGAAACGGACCAGCACCGACAGATGCACGGCCATGAAACCGGTCAGCGCGCCGACGCTGATGAAGATGGCGAGCTCGCTGATGCGGTTGCGCATCGCCAGCGCGATGCCCAGCGACACCGCGGTCGAGACGACCATCGCCACCCAGGGGTTGCCATGGCGGCGGTTCACCTTGGCCAGCACCGCCGGCAGGGTGCGGTCGCGCCCCATCGCGAACAGCACGCGGGCCACGCCCACCTGCATCGGCAGCACATTGGGCACGCCCACCACGATGGTCAGGAACCAGGCCAGCGCGACCCCGGCCCCCGGGCCGGCCAGCTGGTCCAGCAGCTCGTAGATCACCAGGGCCGGGTCGTGCACCGTGAAGCCGGCCAGCAGATTGCCCATCACCCAGGACACCCCCACGCACAGGCTGCCGGTGATGGCCAGGTTCGTCAGGATGGCCCGGCCGACCAGGCGCGTTTCGCCATCCCTGACCTCCTCGGCCAGCGTCGACACCGCGTCGAAGCCCAGATAGCTCATCACGCAGATCGAGGTGGCGGCCAGCACGGCGCTGCCGTCCCATGGTCCCGCCGGCAGCAGCGGCGCCAGGCTCAAGGCCCCGCTGCCCCGGCCGCCCTGCAAGGCCCACAGGCCCAGCAAGGTCACGCCGCCGACCAGCAGCAGTTGCAGCAACACCGACAGCATGCTGACCCGCGAGGTGACCGTGATGCCATACCAGTTGACGACGACGGTGACCCCGACCGAGATCAGCACCCAGCCGGCACGGCCGACGCCCGGCATCAGCGTCTCCAGGCCGACCGCACACATGGCATAGATGAAGGCCGGCACCAGCAGGTAGTCGAGCAGGATCATCCAGCCGGCTAGAAAGCCCGCGAAGGGCCCCATGGTGTGGCTGGCGAAACCGTAGACGGAACCGGCGCTGGGCAGCTCGCGCGTCATCACCGCATAGCTGCTGGCGGTGAAGTAGACGCACAGCGCGCCCAGCAGGAAGGCCAGCGCGATCAGGCCATGCGACTCCTCCCAGACAAAGCCGGCCATGGTCAGCGGCGTGACCGGCGCGGTATAGGCCAGGCCGTAGAAGACCAGGTCGCGGTAGCTCAGGGCGCGCTTGAGCTGGCCTTGTTGATCGGTGCTCATGGGGTGAGTTCTCGGGTTTGATGAAGGTGGGCAGGCATGGCGATCGTCTCAGAGTGCCGGGCGCCGGCCCGCCCAGCAGGCGGCCTCGATCGCCGCGCCGATGCGGAACACGCTGCCCTCGTCGAGCGTGCGGCCGACCACCTGCACGCCGATCGGCACGCCATTGCTGGCCACACCCGCGGGCACGCTAAGCACCGGATGCCGGCTCAGCAGATTGAAGGGATAGGTCATGGCATCGCTGCGCAGGATCGCGCTGCTGTCGCTCTCGCCCTCGGCCGAGCTGCCGATGCTGGCCATGGTGGGGCAGATCAGCGCGTCGTGGCTGGCCATCAGGCGCGCCATCGAGTCGTACATGCGCCCGATCACCTCGTTGGTGGCCAGGTACTGCTCGCCGCTGACCTTCAGGCCGTCGGCGGCGAACTGGCGGATGTAGTCGCTGGTGGGCGCGTCCTGCAGCAGGATGCGGCTGGCGAACTCGCGCCCGGTCTCGTAGCCCAGGCGCTGCAGCACGGCGTCGGCGGCGCGCTCATCCCAGTCCAGCGCCACCGGCTCGACGATCGCGCCCTGCTCGCGCAAGGCCTGGGCCACCTGCTCGAGCGCGCGCCGCACATCCTCGTGCACGCGGTAGAAGTTGAGGTCGTAGGAGAGCGCGATGCGCAGGCCCTTGACGGGCGCGAACGCCAGCGGCACCTCCAGCTTGGGGCTGACGGTGGCGGGGTCGGCCGGATGCGGGCCGTTCACCACATTGAACATCAGCGCGCAATCGGCCACCGTGCGCGCCATCGGGCCGATATGGTTCATGGTGTGCAGGGCATAGCCGATCGGCGTCACCGGCACCCGGCCATAGCTGGGCTTGAGCCCGACCACGCCGCAGTAGCTGGCGGGGATGCGGATCGAACCGCCGATGTCCGAGCCCGAGGCCAGCGTGGTCATGCCGGCCGCCAGCGCCGCGCCGCTGCCGCCGCTGGAGCCGCCCGGGGTCATCGCCAGGTTCCAGGGATTGCGGGTCACGCCATGCCGCACCGAGCGGGTGAAGCCGGCCATGTAGAACTCCGGCACATTGGTCTGGGCATGGATGACGGCGCCGGCATCGAGCAGGCGCTGGGTGATCGGCGCGTTGACGGTGTCGGGCTGGTTGCCCTGCAGCCAGGAGCCCTTGGTGGTGACCCAGCCGCACAGGGTGTGCTCGTTCTTCAGCGCCACCGGAATGCCTTCCAGCGCGCGCAGCGGGGCACCGCCGCGGGCATAGCGCTGCTCGGCCTCGCGTGCCGCCTGCATGGCCAGCTCCAGGCGCTGGGCGCTGAAGGCATTCAGCTGCGGCTCCAGCTTTTCCGCCTGCGCCAGCTGGGCGTTCAGCAGCTCGACCGGCGAGAGCTCGCGCTGGCGGAACAGTTGCAGCGCCGCGCTGGCGCTCAGGTAGCAGAGCTCGTTGGATTCGGATGGGATGGGCATGGATGGATGAAGAGAGTTCGGGTCGGGTGACTCAGTGCGAGTCGATGGGCAGGGGGCCCTGGTTCGAGAACAGCAGCGGCGCGCGGTTCGCGTCATCCGCGAGCAGCGCGGCCAGGCGCGGGCGCTGCGGCTGGGCCTGAGGATGGAAGCTGGCGCCGGCGTCGTCGCTGCGCAGCAGCTGGCCGTCCTGGCTGACGGCCAGCGCGCCGCGCTCGCCCAGCCTGACGAGGCCCGCAATCGATGTGTTGGTGCCGGCCTCGATGCGGCCCCAGCTGCGGCCCGCATCGGCGCTGCGGTAGAGCGCGCCGCGCAGGCCGCCCGCCAGCAGCACGCCATCCGCCAGCGCGGCGCCGGCCCAGAAGGAGCCGCGGTAGCCGGTGGCGAGATAGCTCCACTGCTGGCCGCCATCGGCCGAATGCAGCAGATAGCCCTTCTCGGCCGCGGCATAGAGCGTGCCGTCGGGGCCCGCGAACAGGCCGTAGAGATTCAGGTCGGCGCGCTTGGCACCGGGCGGTGCGGGCAGCTGCTGCGCCTGCCAATGGCGGCCGCCATCGCGGGTCAGCAGCACCAGCGACCACAGGCCCACGGCCACGCCATGCTCGCGGTCGAAGAAGTGCACGGCGAACAGCGGCCGGTCTTCCTGCGGCGCGCTGCGCTGCAGCGTCCAGCTGTCGCCGCCATCGGCGCTGTGCAGCACCACGCCGGCATGGCCCACCGCCCAGCCCTCGCGCTCGTTGGCGAAGGCAACGCCGGTGAGCGTCACGTCCACCGGCACGGTGCGGGCCTGGCGCCAGCTGGCGCCGTGGTCGTCCGACAGCAGCACCACGCCATGCGCACCGACCGCCACCGCACGCTTTTTCTCCGCGCCCGCCCAGGCGGCCGCCAGCATGGGCGCCTGGCTCGCATGTGCCACGCGCTCGGCCGGCTGCAGGGTCACGGCGCGGCCATCGACCGCCAGGGCCAGGCCCAGTAGCAGGGTGGCGGCGCGTTTGCAGAGTGTCTTCATCATGGTGGCTGGCCTCGTCAATGCAGCATCAGGCCGGGCACGCGGGCGGGCCGGCGGCGCGGCAGCAGGCGCTCCAGCCATACCGCGAAGGCGGGCAGCGCCGTCATCGCCATCACCATGTTCACCATGAACATGAAGGCCAGCAGCTTGCCCATATCGGCCTGGAACTTGAGCGCCGAGAACGACCAGGTGGCCACGCCCAGGGCCAGCGTGATGGCGGTGAAGATGGTGGCCGTGCCGACCTCCAGGATCGCCTGCTCGAGCGCCTGCACGATGGACTGGCCCCTGGCCAGATGCAGCTGCAGGCGGTTGTAGATGTAGAAGGCGTAGTCGACACCGATGCCCACCGCCAGCACCATCACCGGCAGGGTGGCCACGGTGAGGCCGATCTGCAGCTCCTTCATGAACCAGTAGCCGATGAAGGTGCCGATGGTGAGCGGCAGGCAGCAGGCCAGCACGGCCCGGAAGTCGCGGTAGGTCGCGAACACCAGCAGCACGATGGCGGCATAGACGTACAGCATCATCGGCAGCTCGCTGGCCTCCAGCGTCTCGTTCACCGCTGCCAGCACGCCGGCATTGCCCGAGGCCAGGCGGATCTGCACGCCCGCCTCGGCATGGCCGGCGGCGAAGGCCTTGACGGCCTCGATGACGCGCTGGATGGTGACCGCCTTGTGGTCGGTCAGGTAGAGGTGCACGGCGGTCATGCTGCAGTCCTTGCGCATGGTGCCGCGGGTGCGGGCGATCTCGGTGGCCAGGGCCGCGAAGTTGGCGGCGTCCAGGGGCACCGCTTCCATCTTCGGGTTGCCCTCGTTGTAGCCGAGGTTGTACTGCTTCATCTGGTCGGAGAAGGCGCTGACGGACAGCACGCCGGGCACCGGCTGCATGGCCCAGACGAAGCGGTCCTGGAACAGGCCGATGTTGACGTTGCCGCAGAAGCCGATGCCGTCCTGGGTGGCGGGAGCGCCTGGGGCCGCGCTGGCCTCGAAGATCACGGTCAGCCAGTCCAGGCCGGTGTCGTAGTTGGCGGCGATCGACACGGCGTCGCGGTTGAAGCGCGCATCCGGGCGCAGCTCGGGCGCGCCCGGCTCCACCGTGCCGACCACGCGGCCATGGCTTTGCCAGACGGCCAGGCCGAACACCGCGCCGACGATGGCCAGGCAGGCGGCGGCGTTGCGCGGCCGCGCGATGCGGGCCAGCAGGCGCAGCCAATCGGCGCGCGCCTCGCGCAGCGCCATCGCGGCATCGGCATAGCTGCGCTCGACGCGGAAGAAGGAGGCCGCCACCGGCAGCATCAGCAGGTTGGTGACGATCTTGAAGGCCACGCCCAGCGAGGCCGCGATCGCCAGCTCGCGCACCATCGGGATCGGGATCAGCAAGAGGGTGATGAAGGAGACAAAGGCGGTCGCCAGCGCCAGCGTGCCCGGGATCAGCAGGCCCGTGAGGCTGGCGCGGCAGGCGGCCTCGCAGCTCCGGCCCAGCGAGACCTCGCGCACGATGAAGTTGATCTGCTGCACGCCATGCGAAACGCCGATCGCGAAGACGAGAAAAGGCACCAGCACCGCCAGCGGGTCCAGGCCGAAGCCCAGCAGCTGCAGCGCACCGAACTGCCATACCAGCGAGGTGAAGGAGCACAGGATGGGCAGCAGCGTGAACAGCAGCGAGCGGCAATACCAGTAGACCGCCGCGGCGGTGAGCAGCAGGGCCAGGCCGAAATAGGCCAGCACCGAACCGGCGGCGTCGGCGATCTCGCCCACCTGCTTGGCGAAGCCGATGATCTCGATCGCGAAGTCCTGGTCCTCGAAGCGCTGGCGCAGCTGCTGCTCGAGGATGCGGTTGTAGGCCACATAGTCGAGCTGGCGGCCGTCGGCGCCGGTCTCGATCAGCTCGGCGCTGATCATGGCGCTGTCCTGCCCGCGCGAGACCAGGGTGCCGACGAAGCCGCCCTGCAGCGCCGCCGCGCGGATCTTGGCGATGCTCGCCTCGTCCAGGCTCTCGGGCGTGACGCTGCCGTCGATGAGCGGATCGGCGCGAAAGCCCTCCTCGGTGATCTCGTTGACGAAGCTGTTGGGCGTCCACAGCGATTGCACGCCCAGGCGCTCGACATTCGGCAGAAAGGTCACCGCCTGCGTCACCTGGTAGAGCCGGCTCAAGGCCGCCGCGGTCCAGATCGTGCCCTGGCGCGCCCGCACCACGATGTTGAGGCGGTTCGCGCCCATCACATCGTTGCGGTAGGCGTGGAAGGTCGCCACATAGGGATGGTTGCTGGGCAGGTGCTTCTCGAAGCCGGCCTCCATGCGCAGCCGCGAGCCGAAGTAGCCCATCACCAGCGTCAGCAGCAGCAGCGCCGCCATCACCAGCTTGCGCCGCCCGAAGCAGAAGGCCTCGAGGCGATCCAGGAAACGCTGCGTCATCGCCGTCACACCCCTCAGAAGTTGCGCGAGGCGTTGAGGCCGATGAAGCTGCGGTCGCGGTAGGGCTGGTCGACCGCCGTCTCGCCACCCATGAAGCGGGCGTAGTTGACGGCAAACTGCCAGCGCGCCGGGTTCTGGATGAAGCTGACGATGAAGTTGGCCGAATGCGCGCCCTTCATGAAGGTGGCAGCGCCATTGGGCGTGCGGCCGCTCAGCGCGCGGAAGTAGTAGAGCTCCGGCACCACCTGCCAGCCCGGGATCAGCGAGCCGTCGTAGACCCAGCTGAAGTCGAAGTTGATGCCCGCCGAGTTCTTGGTGCCCACTGCCACCGGCGTGCCGCTGGCCGAGGTCTGCTGGCCCCAGCCCCAGCCGCCGGCCGAGATCAGGTCATCGCCGTACTGCTGCTGCAGGCGCGGGAAGCGTATCGCCACCGCCTCGGCCAGCAGGGTGCCGGTCTGCGCGCCCAGCAGATTCAGCAGCCCGGGGGCCGAGTCCGGCGTCAGGCTGAACAGCGCGGTGAGCGCCAGCTGCATGCGCGCGGTATCGACCCAGCAGTTGCCGTTCTGCGAGGCGCAGCCGGTGGTGGCGGCGTTGATGGTGGCCGCGTCCTTGGGGCGGTAGGAGAACTCGGCGCCGATGGCCCAGTCGCCCAGCGGGAAGTTGGCCGACAGGCCGTAGAGCTTGCGGTTCTCGCCGTACACCCAGCCCATGCCGCCGTTCGGGTCGTTGAAGGTGAAGGACGGCGACTTGTCGTGGTAGTTGATCGCGTAGGCGCCCAGGTTCAGCTGCGTGCCCTGCGGCTGGTAGCGCAGCGACACGCCCCACTGGCCGCTGTTTTTCGCCTTGGTTTCCGGATAGCCATAGGCGCCGTGGCCGGCGCCCAGGCCGTTGAAGCTGGACCAGAAGCTGCCGGTGGGTGGCATGTAGTTGGCGTTCCAGCCCAGCTGCACATAGCCCTCGATGTTCAGGCCATGGCCCAGGCCGGCGGCGGCGCTGACGATGGGCGCGGGCAGGATGGCCTCCTTGAGCTGGGTGCCGGGCTGCGAGAGGCGCATCACGTCGACCGCGTTGGTGACGTTGATGCCGCCCGGGATGAACAGGCTCTCGCCCCAGCTGATCACCTGGTTGCCGGCGCGCACGCGCACGGACTGGTCCTCAAAGTCGAACTTCTTGCTGACCCAGAGGTCCAGCACGCGCGCCTTGAAGCGCAGGTCGCGGCGTGCGTCATCGGCCAGGTTGCCGTCCAGGCCCGGCGGCGTGGTGGCACTGCTCCAGCCGGTGGTGCGGGTGGCCGAGAAGTCGCGCAGCCAGCTCACCCGCGCCATCGCGGTGACACTCTCGGGAAACTTCAGCAGCAGCTCGTGCGAGCCCTTGAGGTAGGTGGTGAAGGCATCGCCCTTGGCGTAGTTGAGGTCGCCCTGGTCGCCCAGGCCGCTGGTCCAGGCCAGGCGGCCGGCCGGCCCGCCGCTGTTGCCCTCGATGACGCGGCCGCCATCCGGGGCATTGGTACGTATGCCGGTACCGACGCTGAGGGTCGAATCGAAGCTGCCCGAGACGAACTCGGTGTTGAAGGTTTCGGCGCTGGCGCCAGCGCAGACGATGGCCGTGGCGGCCGCGACGGCGCGCGCCGCGAGTTGGGGCTTGTTGATCACGAAGCTCTCCTAGTGGTGTCGAGGCGGATCAGCGATCGCTGATGGCACGCAGGTTGTCCGAGGTGTAGAAGGGCGCCTTCATGCGCTCGCCGCTCGGTTCGGTCAGCCACCGGACGTCGACGCCCGCACCCACGGTGCTGAAGTCGAAGATGTAGCGGCCCTCGGGCAGGTTGTATTGGCTGAAGGCGGCCACGTCGCAGCTGCCGGTCTCGTAGACCGGGATCAGGTAGCCCTCGCGCACCTTCCAGAGCGCGCCCTGCATGTCGTAGTCCTCGGCCAGCACGGCGTTCCAGCTGTCCTCGTCGAGGTAGTAGGTGCGCTTGGGCGAGACATGGCGCGCGCCCTTCTTGACGCTGGCCTCGACCACCCAGACGCGGTGCAGCTCGTAGCGGCGCGCGCTCGCGGCCAGCGCGTTCTTCTGCACCAGGTCCGACACCTTGGCCTTGAAGTCGTAAACGCCCAACGCGTTGTAGGGCACCAGCAGTTCCTTCTTGCCGACCAGCTTCCAGTCGAAACGGTCCAGCGTGCCGGTGAACATGATGGTCTCGTCCAGCAGGTACTGGTTCTCGAAACCGATCTGCGGCGCGTCGTAGGCATAGGCCGGCAGGCGACGCACGCGGCGCTGGCCGGGGAAGTAGTAGAAGGTCTCGCCGCTGGGGTTGTCCAGCAGGACATTGGCCGCCAGCGCCTGGCCGGCCAGCGCCGCCGGCGACTTGTAGCTGAAGTAGGTGAAGTACTCGATATTGCCGACGTCCGAGAGCTTGGCCGAGCCCTTCTTGCCCCAGGGGTAGAACATGGTCTGCTCGAAGCCGGCCTGGATCCAGTCCTCGCTGCCGCGGCGCGGCGAGACGAAGGTGAAGCCGTTGGGGAAGTCCGTGCCCACCCCGTGGTAGCGCATCTTGAAATTCATCATGGCCTGCGCGCCGGTGCTGGGCAGCGGGAAGGGAATGCCCGGCACCGCGGCCGACTTGAGGCTCCAGCCGTCCTCGCCCATCTTGGCGGCGCTGACGTTTTTCTTGGTGTTCTCGGCCACGAAGTCCGGCGCGCCGCAGCTGCGCCGCGTCGGGTAGACGTCCATCTGGAAGCCGGGGTTCTGCTTCAGCAGGGCCAGCTGGCCAGGGCTCAGCTGCTCGGCATGCTCGGCGGCATTGGCGGCGGTGATCGAGTGCAGCGGCTTGTCGGCCTTGTACTTCCAGAAATCCTTGCGCAGCTTGCCGTAGGCCCAACCCTCGCTGGCCTGCGCCTCATTCGTCCAGGCCGGGATGCGGCCATCCTTGCTGGCGGCCGCGTCGCCGCCCAGCGGGGTCAGCTTGCCGCCGAGTTGGCTGGCGTCGGCCGCGATGGCGTTGTTGGGGCCCGCCAAGGCCAGGCAGGCCGCGGCCAACAGGGCCGCATGGAATCGACGCTTGGAAATCGGATCAGCCATTTCTAAGTCTCCAGTCAAGTCGTGGATGGTTCGGTTGCTGGCGCCTTCGGCACGGTGTCGGCCGGGTACCAGTTCCAGTCTTCGCGCTCATCAAAGCGGGTGATCTGCTTGAGCTCCAGGAAGGCTTCGTAGCCTTGGCGACCCAGCTCGCGGCCGATGCCCGAGGCCTTCATGCCGCCCCAGGGCAGCTGGGTGAAGGTGGGCTGGGAGCAGTTGATCCACACCACGCCCGCACGCAGGGCGCGGGCCACGCGCTCGCAGCGCGCCGCGTCGGCCGACATCACCGCGCCGGCCAGGCCGTAGCGGCTGTCGTTGGCCAGCGCGATCGCTTCGGCTTCGCTGTCGAACGGGTTCACGCAGACCACCGGCCCGAACACCTCCTCGCGCCAGATGAGGCTGTCGGTCGGCACGTCGGCGAACACGGTGGGCTGCAGGAAATGGCCGCGTTCCAGGCCGACGGGGCGGCCGCCGCCGCTGACCAGGCGGGCGCCGCCCTCGCGGGCCCGCGCAATCGCCTCCAGCACCTTGGCATGCTGGGCGGCCGACACCAGGGGGCCCATCTGCACGCCCTCGGCGTCGCCGGGACCGATGCGGATCGCCTCGGCGGCCGCCTTCAGGTGCGCCAGCAGGGCCGCGTAGAGCGGGCGCTGCACCAGCACGCGCGAGGTGGCCGAGCAGACCTGGCCCTGGTTCCAGAACACGCCGAACTGCAGCCACTGCACGGCCTTGTCGAGATCGCTGTCGGCAAAGATGATCAGCGGCGACTTGCCGCCCAGTTCCAGGCTGACGTTGCGGCTCTCGCGCGCGGCCGCGGCCATCACCTTGGCACCGGTGGCCAGCGAGCCGGTGAAGGCCAGCTTGTCGACGCCGGGATGCTCGGCCAGCGGCGCGCCGGCTTCGGCACCCAGCCCGGTCACCAGATTGAAGGCGCCGGCGGGCAGCCCCGCCTCGTGCAGATAACGCGCCAGTTCCGTGCAGCTCAGCAGACACAACTCGGAGGGCTTGAGCACCACGCAGCAACCCGCGGCGAGCGCCGGCGCCACCTTCCAGGCCGCCATCAGCAGCGGGAAGTTCCAGGGCGTGATGGCGCCCACCACACCCACCGGCTCCCTGCGGATGCGGCAGTCAAAACGCGCGTCGCCCACATCCACCGCGGCCTCGCCCTCGGCCTCGATCTGCTCGGCCAGGTCGGCGTAGTAGTCGAAGCAGAAGGCGGCGTCGGCCACGTCCCAGCGCGCTTCCTTGAGCGGCTTGCCGTTGTCGCGCTGCTCCAGCCGCGCCAGCTGCTCCTGCTCGGCGCGCAGGGCGGCCGCCACCTGGCGCAGCAGGGCCGCGCGCTCGGCGGCGCGCAGGCGCGGCCAGGGCCCCTGGTCGAAGGCGCGGCGCGCCGCGGCGACGGCCGCGTCCACATCGGCGGCCGTGCCGGCGGCGGCGCGGGCAAAGACCTCCTCGCGGGCCGGGTCCTGCACGTCCAGCGTGCCACCGCGGGCCGCGGGCACGAAGGCGCCGTCGATGTAGAGAAGCCGCTCCAGCATGCTGCTCAGCCGATCTGGCGCGTCAGCGAGATCGCGAACTGGCGCTTCTCGGCTTCCACGAAGTAGGACTTGGCATCGAAATAGGCCTCGGGCGCGTAGACGCCGGGCCGGCGCGGTTCGCGCAGCATCAGCTGCACGGCGATCGAGGCATTCATCGAGGTGGCCGCGTCGACATAACCCTCGTACATCGGATGGGCGCGCACGATGACCTCGCAGCGCGCCGTGGCCGGCTGGTCGCCGACCCGCCCGCGGCCGATCGCGAAGTGGATCTCGCTGCTCTGCTGCGCGGGGATGCGCTGGGCGTTCTCGGCGATATTGCGGTTGATGACGGCGTTCAGCAGGTCCAGCGGCCGCACCGGCGTGCCGTTGACGTCCACCGGGCGGTCGAAGTCGCCGAAGCCCGCCTTCACCAGCCCCACCCAGGCCTCGTGCTCGCGCTTGGGCAGATGCAGCTTCCAGGTGAACTCCTGGATGCCCTTCTGGCGGATGCCATCGGCCAGCGGCACGGTCAGCTGCTCGGAATGGATCGAGTACATGAACTCGCAGCGCCCCCAGGGCTCGGGCAGGTCGATCACTTCCTTGCCGGTCTGCGGCGCGCATTCGACATGGCGGCCGCCGAGGAACTGTACGCAGGGGTGGGCGTACTCGGCCAGCACGGTCGAGACGCTGTAGGGCGGCACCAGCACCGGGTTCTCCGCGCCGCTCAGGGTGGCGGCCCAGTAGAGGTGGATGCTGTCAATCTCGTCGAGCTGGTCGGCCACGGCGCGGCAGATCACATTCGACATGCCCGGGTCGGCGCCGACGCCCAGCACCGCCACCACGCCGGCGGCGCGGAAGCGCTCGTGCCACTCCAGTTGCTTGACCGTGTAGGTGCCCAGCCCGCCCAGGTCCACATAGTCCGCCCTGGCGTCCAGCGCGGCGGCAAAGATGGCCATCTGATGGCCGGCCAGGGTCGGCACCGCGTTGACGCAGATGTCGACCCCGTCGAGCGCACGCCGCAGCGCCTGCGCATCGCTCACATCCAGCTCGTGCAGGCTCAGACGCGCGTCGTTGTTCATCGCCTCGCCCAGCGCCCGCATGCGCTCGCGGCTCGAGTCAAAAAGCTTGAGTTCCGCGATGTCGACGATGGCCCGATCCGACAGCAGGTCGCGAACGATGCCCTGCCCCATCATGCCGGCGCCGCCCAACAGGGCGATGCGCACCTTCTTGTCCTTGTTGCTCATTCCAGCTTCCTTGCTTCCACTGCGGAGCCAGTCTAAAACCGATCGATTAGTCGGTTTATGGGGGTTTTCCAGCGGAAGAAGGGAATGATCAACCTGGACAAACGAAGTCACGGTGGCAGCCTGGCCTCGCAAACTGACTTATGTTTCGGACTTTTTGGAGTAAGGGGGAGTCGCGCCTGGTCAGCGTCCGATCGATCGAGCGGACAGCGCCAAGGACAATGGCCGGGCTTTGCCTAACTGTTTGGTGAGCCGTCCGATACCGAGTACAAGCTCAATCAGCCGGTGGCTGAGGCTGCTGCAGCGTTTGCGGTCGGTCGACCCTGCGAGGCAGCCCTACCGGCAGCGGCGGTCGCCGTGAATTCAGCGCCGGACGACGGATTCGGGAGGGCTCAGCCCCGGGGCTTCGGCTTGAAGAGATGCAAGACCTCGCCCCGCGCCAACATCTCGACCAGCTGCGCGATCCGCGCGGCGCGGGTCTGTGGCCTCACCGCGGTCTGCACACGCCAGAGCACGGCGTAGCGGTTGCTGGCGTTGATGGTCGCGAAGAAGGCCTGCGCCGGCGGGCACTGGACCAGCGCGGCCTGCAGGTCTTCCGGCACGGTGGCCGTGCGCGCGCCATCGTAGGCGCGCTCCCAGCGGCCGTCGGCTTTGGCGGCATCGACCTGGGCCTGCCCGGCGGGCTGCATCCGCCCTGCTTCGATGAGCGCAGCGACCTTGGTCACATTCGTCTTCGACCAGACGCTGCGCGGCCGGCGCGGGGTGAAACGCTGCAGGAAGTGCTGCTCATCGAGGCCCTTCTTCTGCCCATCGATCCAGCCCCAACACAGCGCGATCTCCACCGCTTCGAGGTACGTGACGCTGGGGACGCCGACCCCTTTCTTGGCGATTTTGAGCCACAAGCCATCGGAGCTCGCGTGATGCTTGCGCAGCCAGGCCTCAAAAGCCTGTGCGGACTTGAATGGCTTTACATCCGGGGTGACTTGAGGGGCGTCCATACCGCGCAGTCTGCCGCAACTCCAGCTGTGCGTTACGACAGGCTGCGCGCCCGTTCAGGCCATCGCCTCAGCCGCACTGCCCCACATAACCGCAGGCGGTGCAGAAATCGCAGCCGTCCTTGTGGATCATGGTGGCGTTGCCGCATTCCGGGCAGGGCTTGCCGGCCTGCACCTGCAGGCTGGCGCTGGTCGAAACCGACTTGCCCACGGGCGCCTGCAGCAGGCCCATCTCCACCAGCGGCAGGCCCTGCTCGTCCAGCACACCCAGCATGGCATAACGGTGAATGATGAGGCGCGCCACATAGGCCACGGTGGAGGGCCAGATCTGCTGGCGACGCTCACCCGAGAGGGTAGGCACCGGCGCCATGAAGTGGCCCAGCGGTTCACCCACGTTGAGCAGCTTGCGCAGCTTCATGCCGATCCAGGCCGGGTCCATCACGCGCATGTCCAGCGAGAGCAGGCGCGCCATGCCGTCCAGGGCCTTGGGGTAGTTGCCCGAGAAGCCCATCGCGCAGGGGCGCGTGATGTGGCCGCCATCCGGCGCCGGCAGGCTGACTTCCTTGAGCGTGAGGGTGAACTGCTCGCCGGTGGCGGGGTTGTCCACATCCACCGCCCAGGCCAGCGTGCCCATGGTGCTGGTGCGCGGCTCCTCGCGGCTGAACATCGCGTCCAGCACCGGCGTCGGGCCGCCCTCCTGCAGCGCGCCGAGCTGCTCGCAGCGCGAGCGGATCACCGCGGCGGTGGCCGAGACCACGCCGGGGAACAGGCGCGACTCGCCGTTCGGCGGCATCGGCATCTCGAAGGCGCGCTCCTCGGCCACGGTGGCCAGCGCGTCGAGCTTGAGGCGCAGCCAGGCCGCATCATTGGTGCGCAGGTCCATCGAGAGCGTCTTGGCCACGGCGGCCAGGCCGCGCGGCTGTTCGGCGCCGTTCACCCACACCTCGAAGGGCAGGTTCTTGCCGAACAGGCCGGCATCCGGCCCCTCGGCCGGCAGCTCACCGACGAAGAGCGCGAAGTCGCCATGCGGGTGGCGGATCATGTAGCTCCAGGCCGGGTTGCCGCCGGGCAGCTCGGGCCGGCTGGGCCAGCGCAGCGAGGCCAGCACCGCGGTGGGCAGGCGCTCGACGCGCAGGCGCTGGTTAGTGCCGTCGGCCGTCACCGGCTTGAGCGGCTCGGGCGTGGCGGTGGGCTCGACGCTCAGCACCGAGCCGAGGATGTTGTTGGGCCGGTAGGTGGCCAGGCCCTTCAGCCCGGCCTTCCAGGCCTGGGTGTAGAGATCCTGGAAATCCGCATAGGGATAGTCCGCCGGCACGTTCACCGTCTTGGAGATCGAGGTGTCGACGAAGGGCGCCACCGCGGCCACCATCGAGGCATGATCGGCGGCGGAGAGTTCCAGCGCCGTCACGAAGGCATCGGACAGCGGTGCATCGCTGCCGAACATGTGGCGGTACAGGCGCCAGGCATGGTCCTCGACCGCATATTCCTTGAAGCTGCCGTCGGGCATGCGCTTCTTGCGCGTGTAGCTCCAGCTGAAGGCGGGCTCGATGCCGTTGCTGGCGTTGTCGGCGAAGGCCAGGCTGATGGTGCCGGTGGGCGCGATCGAGAGCAGGTGCGAGTTGCGCAGGCCCTGGGCGCGGATCTTGTCCTTCAGGCCCTGCGGCAGGCGCGAGGCGAAGTTGCCACCGGAGAGGTAGAGATCGGCATTGAAGAGCGGAAAGGCACCGCGCTCCACCGCCAGGTCGGCGCTGGCCTCGTAGGCGGCATTGCGCATCACCTCGCTGATGCGGCGCGCCACATCGCGCGCGGCCTCGGTGTCGTAGCGCTGGTTCAGCATCACCAGGGTGTCGCCCAGGCCGGTGAAGCCGAGGCCGACGCGGCGCTTGTTGCGCGCCTCCTGCTGCTGCGCGGGCAGCGGCCAGGGGGTCACGTCCAGCACGTTGTCCAGCATGCGGGTGGCCACCTTGCAGACCTCGGCAAAGCCCTCCTCATCGAAGCTGGCGTTGGGGCCGAAGGGGTCGCGCACGAAGATCGTCAGGTTCACCGAGCCCAGGCAGCAGCAGCCATAGGGCGGCAGCGGCTGCTCGGCGCAAGGGTTGGTGGCGGCGATCGATTCGCAGTAATGCAGGTTGTTGTCGGCGTTGATGCGGTCCAGGAACAGCACGCCGGGCTCGGCATGGTCGTAGGTGCTGCGCATCACCTGGTCCCACAGCGAGCGGGCCTTGAGCTTGCGGTAGACCCACAGGCCGTCGCCGCGCTGGTAGGCACCGGCGGCGCGCTGCTTGGCGCCGGGCTCCGCCTTGTGCGTGAGCTCCACCTCGGCATCGGCCTCGATGGCCTGCATGAACACATCGGTCACGCCCACCGAAACATTGAAGTTCTTCAGGTCGCCATGGTCCTTGGCGTGGATGAACTCCTCGATGTCGGGATGGTCGCAGCGCAGCACGCCCATCTGGGCGCCGCGGCGGCTGCCGGCGGACTCCACCGTCTCGCAGCTGCGGTCGAACACGCGCATATAGCTGACCGGGCCCGAGGCGCTGCTCTGCGTGGAGCCGACCCAGGCGCCGCGCGGGCGGATGCGCGAGAAGTCGTAGCCCACGCCGCCGCCGCGGCGCATCGTCTCGGCGGCCTCGGTCAGGGCGGTATAGATGCCGGGATGGCCATCGTCGACGGAGGCGATGGAGTCGCCCACCGGCTGCACAAAGCAGTTGATCAGGGTGGCGGTGAGCTCGGTGCCGGCGGCGGAATTGATGCGGCCGGCAGGCACGAAGCCGCGGCGCTGCGCGTCCAGGAATCTGGCTTCCCAATGCGCCCGGGCCTCGGGCGCCTCGGCCTCGGCGAGCGCGCGCGCGACGCGCTGGCGCAACTCGTCCAGGGTCTGTTCATCGCCCTTGGCGTATTTTTCCAGCAGCACTTCGGCACTGATGTCCTGGGCCGGCAGGGCCGAGGCGGGGGCCAGGGCGGTGC
>NZ_JBYTBE010000027.1:0-79235 GCF_058788955.1 Roseateles sp. FW301-B2 | reverse complement strand
CCGCAGACGCTGTCTTTGCGGGGCAACCCGAAGGGCAAGGCAGCCCAGGGGCGCACTCGTCGTTGCACCCCTTGGCCAGGCGGCGAGCCTGGCCTGCGGCGCGCGCCTAGATTGCGCCCCTGGGCTGCCTTGCGGGCACCATGAGGGGGTCGTAAACACGCTCTAAGATGCGCGGCTCGGCTGTTACCGCAGCTCATGCAAAGGCAAATCATGAAACTTGCTCTCACTGCCCTGGCCCTGGCGGCCTGCACCCATGTCGTGGCGCAAACGCCCTACCCGAGCACGCCGCAAAAGCCGGTGAGCGACAACTACCACGGCACCGTGGTGGTGGATCCCTACCGCTGGATGGAGGACATGAAGTCCGCCGAGTTCCAGGGCTGGCTGCGCAGCCAGGCCGATTACGCCAAGGCCAGCCTGGCGCAGATCCCCGGCCGTGCGGCCCTGCGCGAGCGCCTGGGCCAGCTGGCCGACGCGGGTGAGAGCACCGGCGGCTACGAGATCGTCGCGGGCAAGCTGTTCTACATGAAGCGCGCACCGGGCCAGAACCAGTCGCGCCTGTGGGTGCGTGCCGGCGTCGAGGGCGTAGACCGGGAGCTGCTGGACCCCAACAACGTTGCCGGCGAGCCGGGCAAGCATGCGATCGACTGGTACACCCCCTCGCCCGATGGCCGCCTGCTGGCGGTGGGCCTGTCCAGCGGCGGCTCCGAGAACAGCGTGCTGCGCGTGCTCGAGGTGGCGAGCGGCAAGTTCCTCGGCGAGGCGATTGCCTACACCGGCCTGAACCAGTACGGCGTGGCCTGGTTCAAGGACATCAGCGGCTTCGCCTACAACCGTCATCCGGCCGACGAGCGCTACAACAAGAGCGCCGTGTTCATGCACAAGTTGGGCCAGGACCCGAGCAAGGACCAGCCGCTGTTCGGCTGGGAGGTGAGTGCCAAGGAGAAGTTCGCGATCGCCGATCTGCCCTATGTCTACCTCAGCAAGGGCTCGCGCTGGGCGCTGGCCGAGGTGCTGCATGGCGACGCGGTGGAGCGCTCCTACTGGGTGGCCCCGGCCGACCAATTGCACCTGGGTGCCGCAACGCCCTGGCGCCGCATCATCAGCCCGGCCGACAAGATCACCCAGGCGGTGATCTCGGGCGACCAGGTCTATGCCCTGAGCCAGAAGAAGGCCTCGCGCCGCGAACTGCTGAGCCTGGATCTGCGCGCCAAGACCACGCTGTTCCGCGGCGTGCTGCCGGCCGGCGAGAGCGTGCTGCAGCACATCAGCGCGGCCGACGATGCCGTCTATGTGAAGGCGCTGGATGCGGGCGTCAGCAAGCTCTGGCGCGTGGCGAAGAAGAAGGGCGGCGCGGCGGTCGCCACGGTGGCACTGCCCTTCGAGGGCACGCTGCGCGAGATCAGCCCGCTGGCTGGCGGCGAATTGCTGGTGCTGCACGAGGGCTGGACCCAGGCGCCGCAAAGCCTGGTGCTGAATCCGGGCAAGGCCGCAGCACCGGCCCGGCGCGTCGACGTGCAAAAGCCCAACAGCCTCGACACCTCGGGTGTGCAAGCGAAACGCGTGATGGTGAAGAGCCATGACGGCGTGATGGTGCCGCTGTCCATCCTCTCGTCCAAGAGCGCGCCGCTGGACGGCAAGCGCCCCACCGTGCTGAGCGGCTACGGCGCTTATGGCATCACGCAGGAGCCGCGCTTCGGCGCCACCCGCCTGGCCTGGCTGGAGCGCGGCGGCGTGCTGGCGATCTGCCATGTGCGCGGCGGCGGCGAGCTGGGCGAAGACTGGCACCAGGGCGGCTACATCCTCACCAAGCAGAACACGGTGTCGGACTTCATCGCCTGCGCCGAGTACCTGATCGCCAACAAATATGCCTCGCCCGCCACCCTGGCCGGCACCGGCGGCAGCGCCGGTGGCATCACCATCGGTGGCGCCATCACGCAGCGCCCCGAGCTGTTTGCCGCGGCGCAGAGCGCGGTGAGCCTTTCGGACATGCTGCGCATGGAGTTCACGCCCAATGGCGCGCCGAACATTGCCGAGTTCGGCACCGTCAGCAACCCGGCGCACTTCAAGGCCATGTACGCGATCAGCCCCTATCACCGCGTGCAGGACGGCCGCGCCTACCCGGCCGTGATCGCCACCACCGGCGCCAACGACCCGCGCGTGGAGGCCTGGGAGCCCGGCAAGCTGGCCGCGCGCCTGCAGGCGGCCAACCCCGAGAGCTACAAGAGCAAGCCGGTGCTGCTGCGCGTGGACTTCGAGGGCGGCCACGGCATGGGCTCGGGCGTCGCGCAGCGCCTGGACGAAACCGCCGATGTCTGGAGCTTCTTCCTCTGGCAGTTCGGCGACGCGGGCTTCCAGCCGAAGCCCTGAGCGGACGGGCGGGCGCGCTCAGCGATCGCTGCTGGCGTCCACCTCGACGCGGTTGCGGCCGGCGCTCTTGGCGCGGTAGAGCGCCTGGTCGGCGCGCTTGAGCACAGCGTCGATTGAATTGTCGCCGGCGCGCAGCTCGCTCACTCCGGCGCTGATGGTGACGGGGCGTTCGCCCACGCGCAGATCCATCAGCGCCTCCGAGATCTCGGTCGCCAGCCGCCTGGCGGTCTGCTCGGCCATGGCCAGCGAGGTGTGCGGCATCAGCACCACAAATTCGTCCCCGCCCAGGCGCGCCGCCAGATCGTTGCTGCGCAGCGCCGCCAGGCAGACCGAGGCCGCGCGCGCAATCGCGCGATCGCCGGCTTCGTGGCCGAGCACGTCGTTGATGGACTTGAAGTGATCGATGTCGAAGCTCAGCACCGCACAGGGCGTGCCATAGCGGGCATGTTCCTCAAAGCGCTCGGCAAGCATGCGCATCAGCTTGCGGCGGTTCGCCAGCCCGCTCAGCTCGTCGGTCTCGGAGAGCTGGCGTAGCTGCAGCGCCATTTGGTGGCGCGCGGTGATGTTGCTGGCGACCCAGAGCACCGCCTCTTCGCCGTCGAACGGCAGTTCCAGCGCCTGGACGCGCCCTTCGAACCAGATCTGCCCTGAAGGCCCGTCGTCCTGCAGGCCCTCGACGTCGGGGCCGCCCAGGCTGTACTCGACCACGTGCAAGCGGCGCTGGCTCAGCGCGATGCCGATCTGCTCACAGAACCAGCGCGCCTTGCCGGCATCGAGCACGTCGAACAGCGAACGGCCGACCAGGCTGCTGCCATCGTGGTAGTAGCGGCTGTCGGTGCCGCCGAGGATGGCCGCATAGCGCCCGCTACGCGTCAGTACGAACACCGGGTCGGGCAGGGCCGCGACGATGGCCGACAGCTCCTGCATGGCGAGTTGGGCAATCTCCATGGTGCGAGTGTAGGCGCACCGCTCGGGCTCAGACCGTCATACCGCCGGACACTTCCAGCACGGCGCCGTTGACATAACTCGCCTCGTCGCTGGCCAGGAAGGCATAGACGTTGGCGATCTCCTCGGGCTTGCCCAGGCGCTTGAGCGGCACATGGGCGCGCATCTCGTCCATCACCTTGTCGGGGATGGTGCCGAGGATGGGGGTCTCGATGAAGCCGGGGGCCACCGCGTTGACGCGCACGCCCTTGGGGCCCAGCTCGCGGCTCCAGGTCTTGGTGAAGCCGATCACGCCGAACTTGCTGGCGGCATAGTTGGTCTGGCCGAAGTTGCCGTAGATGCCCACCACCGAGGAGGCGTTGAGGATCACGCCGCCGCCCTGCGCCACCATGGTGTCGGCCACCGCCTGGGCGCAATGGAAGACGCCGCGCAGGTTCACGTCGATGACGGCATCGAACTGCTCCAGGCTCATCTTCTGCAGGCGCGCGTCCTTGGTGATGCCGGCGTTGTTCACCAGCACGTCGATGCGGCCGTACTGTTCCAGCACCGCGGCCGTCATCAGGTCGACCGAGACGCGGTCGGTCACATCCAGCACGCGACCCATGGCGCTGGCGCCGGCGGCCTCGCAGGCCGCGACCGCGGCATCCACGCCCTCGGCACGCCGGTCGCACACCACCACGGTGGCGCCTTCCTGGGCAAACTTGACGGCGGTGGCCAGGCCAATGCCCTGGGCGGCGCCGGTGATGATGCAGACCTTGTTCTTCAAACGCATAGGAGAAATTCCGTCAGTTCGTGGAGGTAGTCGTCGAAATCGGACAGGCCGTGATCGCTGCCTTCCAGCAGCTTGATGCGGCAGCCGGCGTAGCGGGCCTGCATCTCGCGCCAGTCCAGCACCTCGTCGCCCTTGGCGATCACCGCCAGCAGGCGCTCGGGATGGGCCAGCTTGCCGAGGGTTTGCGCGCGCAGCTCGTCGACGAACTCGGCGCGGAAGAAGAACTTCTCGTCCGGGTTCTGCCAGCAGCTGTGCTCGCCGATATAGCGCGCCAGGTCGCGCGCCGGATCCACCGCGGGGTTCAATAGCACGGCGCGGCAGCCGGTGGCCTGAGCCACCTGGGTGGCGTAGAAGCCGCCCAGCGAGCTGCCCATCACGGCCATGCGCTCGCGCGGCCAGGTCTGGATCAGCGCCATGACTTCCCGCATGGCCGCGGCCGGCGAGGGCGGCAGCTGCGGGCAGGCCCACCGCAGCTGCGGGCGCTGCTCGCCCACCCAGGCCGCCATGCGCTGGGCCTTGGCCGAGCGTGGCGAGGAGCGAAAGCCATGCAGGTAGAGCAGGTGGGTGGTGCGGTGAGGCATGGGGCCGCAGTCTAGCGGCAGGGCCGCCCGCGGTCTGTCAGCCCGGCGTCACCCGCGACGTGCGATGAAGCACGGTTTTCGGGGTGCGATCGGAGTTTGGCCGCATTGACGGGTGCGGCCGGCACGGCGACAGTCGCGCCTTTGCATCAGCAATCCCAATCCCATCCATGAGCTCTACCCAGAACCTCACCGCCGTTGCGGCCGCCCTGCTGCTGCTGGGCGCCACGGCCCACGCGCAGACGACCGCTCCCGCTGCCCCTGCGAACGGCGCTTCCGCACCCGCGGCCACGCCGCCGCGCCCGGCCGCCGATCCGGCCGCGCCCAAGCCCTTTGCCGAGGTGAGCAAGGATGCCAAGCGCCAGGACGGCCTGTTCCCGATCTGGCGCAAGGACGAGAAGGTCTGGCTGGAGATCCCCAAGGCGCAGTTCAACAAGCCCTTCATGTTCACCGTCAACTACGCCAATGCGGTGGGCGAGCGCGGCCTCTATGCCAGCCAGATGGGCCGCGCCCTGATGGCCGAGTGGCGCCGCGTCGGCAACCAGGTGCAGCTGATCGCGCTCAACACCAAGTTCCGCGCCGAGGGCGGCGGCAAGCTGGCCGGCGAACAGGCCTTCTCGCCCAGCCTGCTGGCCTCCGGCACGCTGGCCAGCGCCGAGCACCCGGAGCGCAAGTCGGTGCTGGTGGACGCGGCCCTGCTGCTGACCGACATCCCCGGCATGTCTACGCGCCTGGAGATGGCCTACCGCCTGCCCTTCGCGGCCGACCGCGCCAACTCCTATTTCGAGGCCGCGCGCGCCGACGCCAAGCTCAGCACGCTGACCGCGCGCATGCACTTCGCCACCCCGCGCATCCCGGCGCCGCCGCTGACCCCCGCGCCCGTGCCCATGCCCACGCCGCCGCAGGCCACGCCGGACCCGCGCAGCATGTTCCTGAGCTTCGTCTACAACTTCCAGGCCCTGCCCGAGACCGTGATGGCGCCGCGCCGGACCGATCCGCGCCTGGGCCATTTCGCCGAGTCCTTCAGCGATCTGAGCAATGACAACAAGCCGAACCCGCGCGTCCACTACCTGAAGCGCTGGCGCCTGGAGAAGCAGGACGCCAGCGCCGCGCTGAGCGAGCCGGTGCAGCCCATCACCTACTGGATGGACAAGAACATCCCGGCCAAGTACCGCGGCGCGGTGGAGGCCGGCATCCTGGAGTGGAACAAGGCCTTCGAGAAGATCGGCTTCAAGAACGCCGTGGTCGCCAAGCAGCAGCCCGACGATGCCGATTGGGACAATATGGACGCCGGCCATGCCTCGATCCGCTGGTTCGTCGGCGCCGATGTGGGCTTTGCCATCGGCCCCAGCCACGCCGATCCGCGCAGCGGCGAGATCCTGGACGCGGACATCGGCATGAGCGATGTGTTCGCCCGCGGCGGCCGCGCCTTCATTGCCGAGGACGTGGGCCCGGGCAAGCATGCGGTGCATGCCGATGAGGACTTCTGCAACTACGCCCACGAAGCCGCCGCCGAGATGGGCTTCGCGATGGACGTGCTGGAAGCGCGCGGCGAGATCGCGCCCGACAGCCCCGAGGCCGAGGCCTTTGTGCAGGCGCGCATCAAGGACGTGATCATGCACGAGGTGGGTCACACCCTGGGCCTGAAGCACAACTTCAAGGCCTCCACCACCGTCACGCAGGCGCAGCTGAGCGACAAGGCCTACACCGAAGCCAAGGGCATCTCCGGCTCGGTGATGGACTACAACGCCTACAACCTCGCGCTGCAGGGCGAGACCCAGGGCAGCTACAACAACACCACCCTGGGTGCCTACGACTACTGGGCGATCGAATACGCCTACAAGCCCCTGGCCCCCGAGGCGGAGGCGGCCGAGCTGGCCAAGATCGCCGCGCGCAGCACCGAGCCACAGCTGGCCTATGCCGACGACGCCGACGCCGACCTGTTCGACGGCATCGATCCGCTGGCGAACCGCTTCGACCTCGGCGCCGACCCGATGGCCTATTTCAAGCGCCGCCTCAAGCTCTCGCAGGAGCTGTGGGGCCGCGTGCAGGACCGCAGGCCGCAGGCCGGTGACGATCCGCTGCGCCAGCGCCGCTCGCTGGTGAACGGTTTCAACCAGCTCTACCGCGCGGCCGAGCTGGTGGGCAAGTATGTCGGCGGCATGCATATGCAGCGCGACCTGCCGGGCTCCACCGGCCGCACCGCGTTCAGCCCGGTCGAGCCGGCGCAGCAGCGCGAGGCCCTGAAGTTCCTGGCCAGCGGCCTGTTCAGTGCCGATTCCTTCCGCTTCCGCCCCGAGTTCCTCAGCACCCTGCAGGTGGACTACAACGAGTGGGAGCGCGTCGGCCCGATGAACATCCCGGCCGCGGTGGCGCGCGTGCAGCTGGTGGTGCTGGACCGCCTGCTCAACGCCAACACCGCGCAGCGCCTGATGGACCTGCCGGCCTATGTGCCTGAGAAGCAGCGCAAGGGCATCATCTCGCTCAGCGAGGTTTACGGCACCCTGCAGTCCAGCATCTGGAGCGAGCTCAAGAGCGGCGCCGAGATCGACCGCCTGCGCCGCAATCTGCAGCGCGAGCACCTCAAGCGCCTGCAGTCGGTGCTCACCAAGGGCGGCGCACCCGGCGTGATGGCCGATGCCTACGCGCTGGCGCGCCTGCATGCGGTGCAGCTGCAGAGCGATCTGCGCGCGGCACTGGGCAAGGGCGGCCAGTCGGTGGAGACGCGCGCACACCTGGCCGAGAGCCTGGACATGCTGGGCAGCGTGCTGCGCGCCAATATGCAGCGCAGCTGACCGTCAGCCTGAGCGGGCACCCGCCCGCAATGCAAAAGCCGGCCTCAGGGCCGGCTTTTTTTGTTTCATTTCGGCGCGCTGCGCCGCCCGTCCTGGGCCACGATGTCCCACACCGCGATGAACATGGCGGCGATCAGCGGTCCGATCACGAAGCCGTTCAGGCCCAGCACCGCCATGCCGCCGAGGGTGGAGACCAGCACCACATAGTCGGGCATCTTGCTGTCCTTGCCGACCAGCAGCGGGCGCAGCAGGTTGTCCACCAGCCCGATCACCAGCACGCCATAGGCGATCAGGCCCAGGCCCTGGCCGATCGCGCCGGTGGCCAGCAGGTAGATGGCCAGCGGCAGCCAGACCAGGCCGGCGCCCACCGCCGGCAGCAGCGACAGAAAGGCCATCAGCACCGCCCACAGCACCGGCGCATGCACGTCCAGCACCCAGAAGGCCAGGCCGCCGAGCGCGCCCTGCAGCGCGGCCACGGCGATATTGCCCTTCACGGTGGCGCCGATCACGGCGCGGAACTTCTCCATCAGTCGGCGCTTGTGGGCGGCGCGCAGCGGCAGGGCATGGCGCAGCAGCACGGACAGGCGCTCGCCATCGCGCAGCAGGAAGAACAGCAGGTAGAGCATGACGAAGAAGCTCACCACCACATCGAAGGTGTCCTGGCCGAAACCGAAGGCCTTGGTGGCGATGGCCTGGCTGAGCTGCTTGAGCGCCTCGGTGAGCTTCTGCTGCAGGTCCAGCGGATCGCTGACGCCGAGTTTTTCCAGCCCACTGAGCAGGCCGGCGGGCAGGGCCGCGTAGACCTGCTGCACATAGCCGCTGAAGCTGAACTCGCCGGACTTGAGCTTGGCATAGAGCGCGCCGGCCTCCTGGGCCAGCGCGATGCTCACCAGCGTCAGCGGCAGTATCACCAGCAGCAGCACCAGGCTCAGCGTCAGCAGCGCCGCCAGGGTGGCGCGCTGGCCGCAGCGCCGCAGCATCCAGCGGTGCAGCGGCGCGAACACGATCGCCGCGGCCGTGCCCCACAGCAGCGCGCCGTAGAGCGGCCAGAGGATCCAGGCGAAGGCCAGCGTCACCAGCGCCAGCAGGACCACGAAGCTCTTGTCCTGCAGGGCGGGTGAGTTGGCGGACGAGTCGTCGGAGGGGGCAGCTGACATGGGGCGCTCTCGGCTGGCTGGAGAGCGGCCATGGTAGCCGGGGCGGCAGCGCCGGCCTCAGCGGCCCTTGGCCTCCAGCGCCGCCAGCAGCTTCTCGTGGATGCCGCCGAAGCCGCCATTGCTCATGCACAGCACATGGTCGCCGGGCCTGGCGGCCTTCACCACCGCGGCCACCAGGGCCTCGACATCGGTGCCGACGAGGGCCTGCGCGCCCATCGGCGCGAGTGCCTCCTTGGCGTCCCAGCTCAGCCCGGCCTGGTTGCAGAAGCTCAGGTCGGCTTCCTCCAGGGCCCAGGGCAGCTGCGCCTTCATGGTGCCCAGCTTCATGGTGTTGGAGCGCGGCTCGAACACCGCCAGGATGCGCTCGCTCGGTGCGATCTTGCGGCGCAGGCCGTTCACCGTGGTGCGGATCGCGGTGGGGTGGTGGGCGAAGTCGTCGTAGACCTTGACCCCGCCCGCCTCGCCGCGCAGCTCCAGCCGGCGGCGCACGTTCTGAAAGCTGGCCAGCGCGGCGGCCGACTGCTCGGGCGTCACGCCCACATGCTCGGCCGCGGCCATCGCCGCCAGCGCGTTGAGCTGGTTGTGCTCGCCCAGCAGCGCCCATTCCACCCGCGCCACCTTGAGGCTGCCGCGCAGCACGTCGAAGGCCTGCGGCTCGCCGCGCGCACGCAGCGCGCCGGGCTCTTCCTTGCGCGAACCGAAACGCTGCAGCTCGCTCCAGCAGCCGCGCGCCAGCACGCGCTGCAGCGCCTCCTCGCGTGCGTTCACGATCACGCGGCCGCTGGCCGGCACGGTGCGCACCAGGTGGTGGAACTGGGTCTCGATGGCGGCCAGGTCGGCAAAGATGTCGGCGTGGTCGAACTCGAGGTTGTTGAGGATGGCGGTGCGCGGCCGGTAATGCACGAACTTGCTGCGCTTGTCGAAGAAGGCGGTGTCGTATTCATCAGCCTCGATGACGAAGCACTTGCCCGCGCCCAGGCGCGCCGACACGCCGAAGTTCTGCGGCACGCCGCCCACCAGAAAGCCGGGCTGCAGGCCGGCATGCTCCAGGATCCAGGCCAGCATCGAGGTGGTGCTGGTCTTGCCATGCGTGCCCGCCACCGCCAGCACATGGCGGCCCTGCAGCACATGGCTGGCCAGCCATTCGGGGCCGCTGGTATAGGGCAGGCCCTGGTCCATGATGGCTTCCATCAGCGGGAAGCGGCCCTCGCTGGAGCGCGTCACCACGTTGCCGATCACGAACAGATCGGGCTTGAGCTCCAGCTGCTCGGCGCCGAAGCCCTGGATCAGCTCGATGCCCAGCGCCTGCAGCTGCTCCGACATGGGCGGGTAGACATTGGCATCGCAGCCGGTGACGCGGTGGCCGGCTTCGCGGGCGAGGGCGGCCAGGCCGCCCATGAAGGTGCCGCAGATGCCGAGGATGTGGATGTGCATGGGAATGGCGAGGAACGGGGCAAGAGAAGGGCGCCGGTGGGCGCGGCGCTTCAGCGCAGCGCGGTGCGGGCGGCCTGCAGCGTGGCCTGGATGTCGGCCTCGCTGTGCGCCGCGCTCACGAAGCCGGCTTCGTAGAGCGCCGGCGCCAGGTAGACGCCGCCGTCCAGCATGCCGTGGAAGAAGGCGTTGAAGCGCGCACCGTCGGTCTTCATGACGGTCTGGTAGTTCTGCGGCAGCTCGGGCATCAGGAAGAAGCCGAACATGCCGCCCTCGCAATCGACGCTGAAGGGCACGCCGTTGTCGCTGGCCACGGCCGCCAGGCCGTCCACCAGCTGGCGCGTCCTGGCGCCCAGCGCCTCGTAGAAGCCGGGTTTCTGGATCTCGCGCAGCGTCGCCAGGCCGCAGGCGGTGGCGACCGGATTGCCCGACAGCGTGCCGGCCTGGTAGACCGGGCCCAGCGGCGCGAGCTGCTTCATGATCTCGCGGCTGGCGCCGAAGGCGGCCAGCGGCATGCCGCCGCCGATGACCTTGCCGAACACGCTGACATCGGGCTTGAAGCCGGGCAGCAGCTTGGCGTAATGGCCTTGCGCGCTCGCCAGCCCGACGCGGAAGCCCGTCATCACCTCGTCGAACACCAGCAGCGCGCCATGCTCGCTGCAGAGCTCGCGCAGGCGCTTCACGAAGGGCACGGCGGCGCGCACGAAATTCATATTGCCGGCGATCGGCTCGATGATGACGCAGGCGAGCTCCTTGCCGTGCAGGGCGAAGGCCTCGTCCAGCTGCGCGACGTTGTTGTACTCGAGCACCAGGGTGTGCTGCGCCACCTCGGCCGGCACGCCGGCGCTGGTGGGGTGGCCGAAGGTGGCAAGACCCGACCCCGCCTTCACCAGCAGGGCATCGGTGTGGCCGTGGTAGCAGCCCTCGAACTTGATGAACTTGCTGCGGCCGGTGGCGCCGCGCGCCAGCCGGATCGCGCTCATGGTGGCCTCGGTGCCCGAGCTCACCAGGCGCACCTGCTCGATCGAGGGCACCAGCTTGATAATCTCCTCGGCCAGCTCGATCTCGCGCTCGGTGGGCGCGCCGAAGGAGAAGCCGTCCAGCGCCGCCTTCTGCACCGCCTCCAGCACCGCCGGGTGGCCGTGGCCGAGGATCATCGGGCCCCAGGAGCCGATGTAGTCGATGTAGCGCTTGCCCTCGGCATCGATGATGTAAGCCCCTTCACCGCGCTTGATGAATCTGGGCGTGCCACCTACCGCGCGAAATGCGCGCACGGGCGAATTCACGCCGCCGGGGATGGAGCGCTGGGCGCGCTCGAACAGAGCTTGGTTCTGACTCATGGCAGGAAGGGAAGAAAAGGGTTCAGTGGATGCGGCGCGGGCCGCGCGTGGGCGGCTCGTCGGCCATCAGGTCGCCGGGCTCGGTGTCGGGCAGCAGGGGCTGGCTGCCCTCCATGCCCTCTTCGCCTTCTTCGGCAGGCGGCATGGCCCAGAAGAAGCGGTCGGGCACGGCATTGCCCATGCCGGGGCGGAAGCCCGCGTCCAGCGCCTGGTCCAGGAAGGACAGGGCCTCGCCCACCGCGGTGTGGATCTCGGAGCCCACCGACAGCAGCGCCGCCAGCGAGGCCGAGAGCGTGTCGCCCGCGCCCACGAAGCTGACCTCGAAACGCTCGAACTTCTCGCCGGTGATCGGCCCCTGCGGATTCGCCAGCACGTTGTCGACGAACTGGTTGGGTAGGCTGATGCCGGTCACCAGCACATGGCCCGTGCCATGCTCGCCGGCGGCCACCGCCAGCTCGCGCGGCGAGGCCGGGCGGTCCGCGTCCCAGTCGGGCAAGAGGAAATCGGTGAGGGTCTTGTGGTTGCCCACCAGCACCAGGGCCTGCGGCAGCACCAGCTCGCGGAAGGCATCCAGATAGCTCTGCTGCTGCTCCTCGTCGAGCCAGGTGATGGCGGGCAGATAGGCCACCAGCGGCACATCGGGGTAATCACTGAGCACCTCGGCCACCGCGCTCACGCCCTCGGCGCTGCCCAGGAAGCCGACCTTCCAGGCCGCCACCGGCACGTCTTCCAGGATGCTGCGCGCCTGCTCGACGATCACGTCGGCATCGAGCTCATGCTGCTCGAACACCTCGGCGGTGTCGCGCAGCAGGATGGCCGTGACCACCGGCAGCGCATGCGCACCCATCGCCGCGATGGTGGCCACGTCGCCGGCGATGCCGCCGGCGCCGCTGGGGTCGCTGGCGTTGAAGCTCATCACGCACGCGGGTGCGGGTTGCTCCTGCTCGTCTTGGCCCTGGATGGTCTCGGCGGGGGAATGGTCAGGGCTGCTCATGAAGTGGGGATTGGGGTTTCACCCGAGGGTGAGGACGTCAGCGCGTCGTGGTCTTGAAGGGCTTGCAGCAGGGCGTGACGAAGGACCGAAAAGCCTGTTGCATCTGTGCCTACTTGCTCAATGGGCGGAGGGGGGCGCGTAGCTACAATCTTCGCATTGTAGTGAGCAAACCATATTCACCGTGACCGAAGCTAGTACCTGGATGTGCCTGATCTGTGGCTGGATTTATGACGAAGCCGCAGGTGACCCCGAGCACGGCATTGCCCCAGGTACCGCATGGGCGGATGTGGATATGAACTGGACCTGCCCCGAATGCGGGGCCCGCAAGGAAGACTTCGAGATGGTCCGCATCTGACGCGGACTGTTTGAAACCTTCTGCCCTTTCCATACGCTGAGGAGAACAAGGGTTGGACACAATGGCTCCCCAAGCACCTGGCGCAGCGACCAAGGTGCTCGTCATCGACGACAGCAACACCATCCGCCGCAGCGCCGAGATCTTTCTCAAGCAAGGCGGGCACGAGGTGGTGCTGGCCGAGGATGGCTTCGACGCGCTTTCCAAGCTGAGCGACTACAAACCCGATCTGGTGTTCTGCGACATCCTGATGCCGCGGCTGGACGGTTACCAGACCTGCGCCATCATCAAGCGCAACCCGCAGTTTTCCGGCGTGCCGGTGATCATGCTGTCCAGCAAGGACGGCCTGTTCGACAAGGCGCGCGGCCGCATGGTGGGCTCGCAGGATTACCTGACCAAGCCCTTCACCAAAGACCAATTGCTGCAGGCGGTGCAGATGCACCGCCGCGGCCCTTGATTCGCCCGGCCAGATGATCGATGAAGCCGGCCAATGAGATGCCCGACAGAGGCGGCGTGACGAGGAGTCCACATGACGATACACAAGATTCTGCTGGTCGATGATTCCAAGACCGAGCTGCATGCGCTCAGCGAGATGCTGAGCAAGCGCGGCTTCGTGGTGCGCACCGCCGAGAACGGCGAGGAAGCCTTCAAGCGCCTGGAAGAGGAAGTGCCCGACCTGATCCTGATGGACGTGGTGATGCCGGGCCAGAACGGCTTCCAGCTGACCCGCGCCATCACGCGCGACGAGCGCTACGCCAATGTGCCGGTGATCATGTGCACCAGCAAGAACCAGGAAACCGACAAGGTCTGGGGCATGCGCCAGGGCGCGCGCGACTACGTGGTCAAGCCGGTCAAGTCCGACGAGCTGCTGGCCAAGATCAAGGCGCTAGGCTGAGCATGGCCAACAAGCAAGCACTGCGCGAACTCCAGCAACGCCTCGCGCAGCGCATGCAGGCCGCGCGCGAAACGCCGCAGGCGGCCTCCTGGCTGGCGGTGGAATGCGCCGGCGTGGCGCTGCTGTTCTCGCTCAAGCAGGCGGCCGAGATCTTCACGCCCGTGGCCATCAAGCCGGTGCCCTACACCGAGCCCTGGGCCCTGGGGGTGGCGAACCTGCGCGGCGGCCTGCACACGGTGGTGGACTTCGCCGCCTTTCTGGGCCTGCGCGAGCCCGGCGTGCGCGGCGATGTGACGCAGCAGCGCCTGGTGTCGATCAACCCCGAACTCAATATCAACTGCGCCTTGCTGGTCGACAAGCTGCTGGGCTTGCGCGGCGACGAGCAGTTGCAGCCGGTGGCGGATGTGCCGTCGGCGACGCCGCGGCCGGCCTTTGCGGGCGCGCTGCGGCGCGACGCCGAGGGCCGGCATTGGCAGGTGATCGACCTGGAGGCCTTGTCCAGGTTCGAACCGTTCTTGCGTATTGTGGTGTGATGCGTGGCGCCAGCCGGCGCGGGCATTGCGTCAATCAACCGACAACATGAGGGTGAGATGAGCTTCCTCGACAAGATCAAGAAATTGGGCGCGACCTCCGAAGGCCAGGAGGCCGGCGAGACCACCGCCCTGGATGCTCAGGCAGGCGTACATGCGAGCGACACCGGTCCGCGCAGCGAGTCCAGCTCCATCATTTCCGAAGCGCTGCCGACCGACAACGTGGCGGCGGACTTTGTCGACACCAATGCGGGCTTCCAGTCCACCGCTTCGGCGCCCGACACCATCAGCGCCGCGCCCGGGCTGATGCCGGCGAAGGCCGAAGACCGCGGCCGCCGCCAGAAGCTGTTCACCGCCCTGGTGGCGGTGGGGGTGCTGGGCACGGCCACCACGGTGGCGCTGAGCCTGGTGAACGCGAACCGCAGCGCGGCCCAGGTGCGCGCCACCGGCCAGGCCATGATGCAGTCGCAGCGCCTGGCCAAGTCGGTGTCCACCGCCCTGGTGGGCAATGTGGGCGCGTTCGCCGAGCTGAAGGAAAGCATCGGCGTGCTGGGCAGCGTGGTGCGCAATCTGCGCAACGGCGAGGGCGAGCTGGCGATTGCGCCCGGCAGCGTGCAGCCGGCGCTGGAGACCGTCGCGCCGATGGTGGAGCGCGCCGAGAAGAACGGCAACACCGTGATCGCGCAGGAGAAGGTGCTGACCCAGGTGGGCAAGGCGCTGCGCACCATCAACCGTCAATCCTCGGACCTGCTGGAAAGCGCCGAGGCGGTGGCCTCGCTGTCGCTGCAGCAGGGCGGCTCGCCGGCCGAACTCTCGGCCGCGGGCCAGCTGGTGATGCTGACCCAGCGCATCGGCAAGAGTGCCAACGAATTCCTGACCCAGGAGGGCGTGAGCCCGGAGGCGGTGTTCCTGCTCGGCAAGGACCTGAACTCCTTCCGCGAGATCACCGAGGCCCTCATCAACGGCAACCCCGAGCTGCGCCTCAAGGGCGCGCATGACCCGCAGCTGAAGGAGCGCCTCAAGACCCTGCTGTCGCAATACGAGCAGACGCGCAAGGAAGCCTCGGCGATTCTGGGCAATCTGCAGGGCCTGGTTGCGGCGCGCGAGGCGCAGGCCGCGATCCTCAACGACAGCGAACCGCTGCGCAAGGGCCTGGACGAGATCGCCCAGCAGCTCGAGTCGGCCGGCGGCCTGGGCTTCGGCCTGCTGCTGGCGATGCTGGCTTCGCTGGCGGCCCTGGTGGTGGGTGCTTTGGGCTTTCTGCGCCTGTATGTGGCGGGTCAGGCGCATCGCGCCGAACTGGCCGAGGCGCAGAAACGCGAGGCCGAGGTGCAGGAGCAGGAGGCCAAGCGCGTCAACGACGCCAACCAGGCCGCCATTTTGCGTCTCATGAACGAGCTGCAGTCGGTCGCCGAGGGCGATTTGACGCAACAGGCCACGGTGACCGAAGACATCACCGGCGCCATCGCCGACTCGGTGAACTACACGGTGGAAGAGCTGCGCCTGCTGGTGACGCAGGTGCAGTCCACCGCCGGCCGGGTGACCGAAACCACCGGCCTGGTGGACCAGACCTCCACCGAGCTGCTGGCCGCCTCCACCGAGCAGCTGCACGAGATCCGCGCCACCGGCGAGGCGGTGCTGCAGATGGCCGAGCGCATCAACCAGGTGTCGGCACAGGCGCAGGAAACCGCCGAGGTGGCGCGCCAGTCGCGTGCCGTGGCCGAGACCGGCAAGCAGGCCATGGCCAACACCATCGGCGGCATGAACTCGATCCGCGAGCAGATCCAGGAGACCTCCAAGCGCATCAAGCGCCTGGGCGAGAGCTCGCAGGAAATCGGCGAGATCACCGAGCTGATCTCGGACATTACCGAGCAGACCAATGTGCTGGCGCTGAACGCGGCCATCCAGGCGGCCTCGGCCGGCGAGGCCGGCCGCGGCTTCTCGGTGGTGGCCGAAGAAGTGCAGCGCCTGGCGGAACGCTCGGGCGACGCGACGCGCCGCATTGCCGCGCTGGTGAAGACGATTCAGACCGACACCCACGACGCGGTGGCCGCCATGGAGCGCTCCACGCTGGGGGTGGTGCAGGGTACCAAGCTGTCCGATGCGGCCGGCAAGGCGCTGGACGAGATCGACGAGGTGTCGCGTCGACTGGACGAGTTGATCGCCCGCATCTCGAACCAGGCGCTCAGCGAGGCGCATTCCGCCAACGAGGTGGCCTCGAACATCCAGCATATTTTTGCGGTGACCGAGCAGACCGGTGAGGGCACGCGCTCCACCGCCCAGATGGTGCATGAGCTCTCGCGCTCGGCCGATGCCTTGAAGCAGTCGGTGGCGCGTTTCAAGGTTGGCTGAGCGCTGACAACCGCACCAAGCACAGAACGATAGACAGAGAAAAGTCAAAGGCAGACCCGGCATGGACTTCTCGCGAGATTCCGAGTTTCCGCCCGACCTCAGCCCGCTGGCCTGGGTGCAGGAGGAGTTGCGCCGCTCGCTGGAGTCCGTGCACAAGACGCTGCGGCGCGCGCTGCGCGATGCCGATGCGCGTGTCACGACGCTGGGCCTGGAAACGCATCCCAGCCAGCCCCTGCAGGCCGCCGCGGCGCAGCTGCACCAGCTCGCCGGCGTGCTCTCGCTGGTGGGCTTGCCCGCCGGCGCGGCGCTGCTACGGGCCGCCGAGCAGGCGGTGGAGCGGCTGGCGCTGGACCCGGTCAACGTCGACCCGCCCACCGTGCAGGCGGTGGAGCGCGCCGACTTCGCGCTGCTCTCGCTGATCGCCAAGCTGCTGGCCGGCAACAAGACCAGCACGCTGGCGCTGTTCCCCAGCTATCGCGCGCTGCAGCAGCTCAACGGCGTGGAGCGCATCCACCCGGCCGATCTGGCCCAGCAGGAATGGAGCTGGCGCGATCTGCCGGCCGATGCCAAGGCCCCGGCCCTGGCGGCCGAAGCGGCGCGCGCCGGTTTCGAGGCAGCCCTGCTCAAGCATATGCGCGCCCCGGCGCCCCAGCATGCGCAGCATCTGAGCGATCTGTGCGCCGGCGTGGCGCAGACCCAGCCGGGCGCCCATGGCCGCAGCCTGTGGTCGCTGGCGGCCGCGCATTTCGAGGCCCAGGCCCTGGGCCTGCTGAAGATCGACGCGCTGGTGAAGCGCCTGGGCTCGCGCCTGCTGGCGCAGCTGCGCGCGGGCGCGCAGGGCGATGCGGCGGTGTCCGAGCGCCTGGCGCAGGACCTGCTGTTCTTCTGCAGCCAGGCGCAGGCACCGGCCGCGAGCCAGCATGCACCGCGCCTGCTGGCAGTGCGCCGTGTCTATGGGCTGGACGAGGGCGCAGGCCCGACCGATTACGAAGACGACAGCCTCGGCCATATCGACCCCAGCTGGGTCACGCAGGCGCGCAAGCGCGTGGCGCAGGCCAAGGAATCCTGGTCCTCGGCGGCGGAGGGCGAGAGCCACCGCCTGGCCGGCCTGGACGAGCAGTTTGCCGCGGTGGGCGATTCGATCGAGCGCCTGTTCCCGAGCGGCGAGGTGCTGGGCCAGACCCTGCGCCGCGCCGTGGTGGCCACGCTGCGCTCGGGCAAGCCGCCCGAGCCCACGCTGGCGATGGAGATCGCCACCAGCCTGCTGTATGTGGAAGCGGCGCTGGACGACGAGGCCTTCGACCACCCCGATCAGGCCGAGCGCGTGATCCGGCTGGCGCGGCGCGTCGAGGCGGCTTCGCGCGGCGAGCCCGCGGCGCCGCTGGAAGCCTGGATGGAGGACCTGTACCGCCGCGTCTCGGATCGCCAGACCCTGGGCAGCGTGGTGCACGAGTTGCGCAGCAGCCTCTCTGAGGTCGAGCGCCAGGTGGACGAGTATTTCCGCGACCCCTCGCAGCGCCAGCTGCTGATCCCCGTGCCCAACCAGCTCGGCGCCATGCGTGGCGTGTTCTCGGTGCTGGGCGTGGACCAGGGCGCGCTGACCTGCGTGCGCATGCGCGACCAGATCGACGAACTGGCCAATACCGAGGTCGATCCGAGCCGCTCGGGCCCGCGCGAGCAGTTCGAGCGCCTGGCCAACAATCTCGGCGCGCTGGGCTTCCTGATCGACATGCTGAGCGTGCAGCCGCAACTGGCCAAGCGCATGTTCCGCTTCGATGAAGCCCGCGGCAGCCTGATCTCCTCGGTGGGGCGCGAGCGCCTCAGCAAGCCGGTGGCCAGCGAGCCCAGCCTGCTGGCCCAGGTGCAGGCCGCGGCGCAAGCCGTGGCCGAGGGCGAGCGCCCGCAGGCCGAGCTGGCACGCGACCTCGAGCGCCTGACCCTGCAGGCACGTGCGGCGGACGAAACCGCGCTGGCGAACGCCGCGCAGTCGGCCCAGCGCATGCTGGAGGAGCCGGGCGATACCTCGGCCCTGCCGCTGACGGTGGAGCTCACCGAGCCGGTCGAGCCCGCTGAATCCACTGAACCCGCCGACAGCGAGGCAGCGCGTGCCCAGGCGGCGCAATCGCTCAACGACTTCCTGGCCGTGCATGTGCCGGCACCGGCGGTGCCGGTCGCGGCCGCCGCGCCGGCGCCGGAGATCGTCGACGAGGAGATGCTGGAGATCTTCCTCGAGGAGGCCACCGAGGTGCTGGCGAATGCGCGCGTGGCGCTGGCCGAGCTGGAGCTCGACGCCGCCAACCGCGAGCAGCTGACGAATGTGCGGCGCGCCTTCCATACCCTCAAGGGCAGCTCGCGCATGGTCGGGCTGAAGGAGTTCGGCGAGGGCGCATGGGCCTTCGAACAGCTCTACAACGCGCGCCTGGGCGAGCAGGGCGTGGCGGATGCCGCGCTGCTGAGCCTGAGCCAGCAGGCCCTGGATTACCTGGCCGGCTGGAGTGCCGAGATCGCCGCCAAGGCGCCCATCACCCATGACGCCGAGGTCTTGCGCGCCAGCGCCGACGCGCTGCGCCTGGAACAGCGCCTGCTGCCGGTGGGCGCAGCGGCTGTGGTCGAGCCTGCTGCCGTCGAGCCTGCCGCGGAACCCGCGATGGAGCCGCTGCCGGAGCCGGCGCCTGAACCCGTGCCTGAGCCGGTGCTGGAGCTGCCGATCGAGATGCTCGACGCGCCCGCCACCGAGCCTCTGCTGGAAGAGGCGCCGCTGCTTGAGTTGCCCGAGGCCGAGGAGCTGAGTGAGCTGCTGCCCGTCATGGAGGTGGCCGAGCTCTCGCATGCCGACACCGAGTTGCTGGGCCTGGAGCTGAATCTGGACCTGCCCGCCGCGGCGGCTTCGGCGAGCAGCGATTTCGAATTGCCCGAGTTCGAGCTCAAGCTGGATCTGGGCGAAGCGCCCGCGGCGCCGGCCATGCCGGTGCTGGACGAGGAGCTGACGCTGGACCTGGGCGCGCTGGACCTGCCGGCCGTGAGCGAGCCGGAGCCCGCGCCCGAGCCCGAAACCCTGGCGCCCAGTCTGGAGTTGGTGGGCGGTACCGATGTGCAGGCCGCCGCCGAGGCGATCGAACCGATCGAACCGGAGGAGGCCGAGCCCGAGTCCGACGAGGGCGTCAAGCTGATCGGCCCGCTGCGCATCAGCATCACCCTGTTCAACATCTTCCTCAACGAGGCGGACGAACTCTCGCGCCGGCTCTGCACCGAGCTGTCCGAATGGGCGCTGGACCTGGCCTCCGGCCTGCCCGCCAGCTGCGAGCCCCTGGCCCATGCGCTGGCCGGTAATGCCGGCACGGTGGGCTTCGACGAGCTCTCGGCCCTGGCGCGCGCGCTCGAGCATGCGCTGGAACGCGCCGCCCAGGTGCGCCAGCTGGGCGCCGACGAGGCGCGCCTGTTCAACGATGCGGCGGAAGAGATCCGCCGCCTGCTGCACCAGTTCGCGGCCGGCTTCCTGAAGAGCGTCGAGGGCGATCTGACCGCACGCCTGCAGGCCTACCAGCCGCCGCCGGAGGATGTGGCGGAGTCGCGCCCCTCCGAGCTGCCGGACGACGCGCTCAGCGAGCCGCAGGCCCTGCCGATCCCGCGCGCGGCGGACGATTTCGAGGTCGGCCTGCCCGACCAGATCGACGACGAGCTGTTCCCGATCTTCGAGGAAGAGGCGCCCGACCTGCTGCGCGATCTGCAGGCCGGCCTGCGCGACTGGATGGCCCATCCCGGCGATGTCGGCCGTGCCGGCGCCTGCATGCGCGCCCTGCACACCTTCAAGGGCGGCGCGCGCCTGACCGGCGCGATGCGCCTGGGCGAGGCCGCGCATTTGCTGGAATCCGCCATCGAGGCCTTGTTGCACCAGGGTCAGGCCGAGGCCGCCGAGGTGCGCAGCCTGCAGGACCAGGGCGATGCGCTCGAGCAGGCCTTCGATACCCTCAAGCAGGCGCGGCTGGCGCCCAAGCCGGTGGCGCAGCCCGAGCCGGTGGTGCCGCCGCCGGTCGCTGCCGAGCCAGTCGCTTTGGCCATGGCGCCGGCCGAGGCGCTGCCCGTGGAAGTCGCCGAAGCGGCGCCGGCCGCCGAAGCCGCCCAAGTTACTGAAAGCGGCCCGGCCGGGGCGCAGATCGACTGGTCGCGCTTCACCCAGTTCCAGCCCAGCGACAGCGGGCTGGGCGGCGACGGCGGCCTGGGCGGCGCCCAGGCGCTGGTGCGGGTGCGCGGTGCCCTGCTGGAGCGCATGGCCGCACAGGCTGGCGAGGTCAGCATCCGGCGCGCGCGCCTGGAATCCGAGATGGGGCAGATGAAGAATGCCCTGCTCGATCTGGACGACAACCTGGACCGCCTGCGCACCCAGCTGCGCGAGCTGGAGCTGCAGGCCGAGGCCCAGATGGGCGCGCAGGAAGAGGCCGCCAAGCATGCGGCCAAGGATTTCGACCCGCTCGAGTTCGACCGCTACACGCGCTTCCAGGAACTGACGCGCATGCTGGCCGAGTCGGTCAACGACGTGGCCACGGTGCAGCGCAGCCTGCAGCGCAATGTGCAGACCGGCGAAGACGAGCTGGCGGCGCAATCGCGCCTGACGCGCGAGCTGCAGGACGACCTGCTGCGCACCCGCATGGTCGAGTTCGACAGCCTCAGCGAGCGCATGCACCGGGTGGTGCGCCTGGCCGCGCGCGAGACCGGCAAGCAGGTGCAGCTGCTGGTGAACGGCGCCCAGGTCGAGCTGGACCGCAGCGTGCTGGAGCGCCTGGTGGGCTCCTTCGAGCATCTCTTGCGCAACAGCGTGATGCACGGCATCGAGCCGCCGGTGGAGCGCGTTGCCAAGGGCAAGCCCGAGCTGGGCACGATCCAGGTCCAGCTCGCCCAGGAGGGCAACGAGGTGGCCATCACGGTGCGCGACGACGGCCGTGGCCTGGACCTGGCGCGCATCCGCGAGCGCGGGCTCAAGCAGGGCCTGATCAAGCCCGATGCCACGCCCAGCGATGAGGAGCTGATGCAGCTGATCTTCGCGCCCGGCTTCTCCACCGCCACCGAGATCACCGAGCTGGCCGGCCGCGGCGTCGGCATGGACGTGGTGCGCGCCGAGGTCAACACCCTGGGCGGCTATATCGATCTGCATTCCACGCCGGGGCAGGGCGCGGCCTTCGAGCTGCGCGTGCCACTCACCACCGCGCTCACCCAGGTGGTGGTGCTGCGCTATGGCGAGCAATCGGTGGCGGTGCCCGCGAGCCTGATGGAATCGGTGCAGCGCATCAGCCCGGCCCAGATCGAGCAGGCCTACGAGGCCGGCGAGCTGGTGGTGGGCGGCGAGCGCTTCCCCTTCTACTGGCTGGGCGGCCTGATGAAGCAGAGCGAGCGCGGCGTACCGCATGGCAAGACCCTGCCGGTCGCCTTCGTGCGCAGCGCCCATCAACGCCTGGCCGTGCATGTGGACGAGGTGCTGGGCAACCAGGAAGTCGTGGTCAAGAACCTCGGGCCGCAGTTGGTGCATGTGCCGGGCCTGGCGGGCATCAGCTTGCTGGCCTCGGGCGAGGTGGCGCTGATCTACAACCCGGTGGCGCTGGCCAATCGCTACGGTGCCGAGGCGCAGGCCGCGGCGCGCCACGCGCTCGGCCATGCGGCCGCCGGCACGGTGGCGGCCAGCATGGTGGCGGCCGAGCCGCTCGCACCGCTGGTGCTGGTGGTGGACGATTCGCTCACGGTGCGTCGTGTCACCCAGCGCCTGCTGGAGCGCGAGGGTTACCGCGTGCACCTGGCCAAGGACGGCCTGGAAGCGATGGAACGTCTGGCCGAGGAGGAGCTGCCGGCGGTGGTGCTCTCGGACATCGAGATGCCGCGCATGGACGGTTTCGACCTGGTGCGCAATCTGCGCGCCGACAGCCGCCTCGCCACGCTGCCGGTGATCATGATCACCTCGCGCATCGCGCAGAAGCATCGCGACTATGCGCACCAGCTGGGCGTGGACGACTACCTGGGCAAGCCCTATGACGAAGAGCTGCTGCTGAGCCTGATCGCCCGCTACACTGCCCGGTTGCTCACGGGTTGAGCGCTGGAGGCTTGGCGTCATGTCGGAAGTCGTTGATCACCTTGCGGAACTGACCGGATTCCGGGACCGTGACGTCATGGACGTCACCCTGGTGTCGGCCCTGCGCGACATGCTGGAGCCGAGCTCGGTGGCGATCTTCCGCTGCGTGGGCGACGCCGGCCAGCAGCGCTGGGTCACGCGCGCGCGCCTGGCCGCGGGTGATGTGGTGGCGAGCGCCGATTCGCTCTGGGCCGATCCCGACAAGCTGCCGCGCGCCGAGGATCATCCCAAGCGCCTGGATTGCATGCACCAGCGCAGCGTGATGCAGCTGCGCGATGGCGAGCGCTGGACCACGCTGTTCCCGCTCGCGACCGACCGCGAGGTGGTCGGGGTGCTGGAGATCACCACCACCGAGAAGCTCAAGACCTCCGACCAGCGCACGGTGGGCGGCATCCTGCGCATCTATCACAACTTCCAGGGCCTGCTGGACTACAGCGAGCGCGACACCCTCACCGGCCTGCTGAATCGCAAGACCTTCGACGAGAGCTTTCTCAAGGCCGTGGGCGAGCTGCCGCGCGCGCATGAAGAAGCGCAGACCCATGCCGATGGCGACCGGCGCCACGAGGACGGCCAGCCGCGCTACTGGATCGGCGTCGTCGACATCGATCACTTCAAGTCGGTGAACGACCGCTTCGGCCACCTGATCGGCGACGAGGTGCTGCTGCTGCTGTCGCGCCTGATGCGCAACAGCTTCCGCTTCCACGACCTGCTCTACCGCTTCGGCGGCGAGGAGTTCGTGGTGCTGATGCGCTGCGAGGACGAGAGCGACGCCGCCCATGCCTTCGAGCGCCTGCGCCACAACACCGAGAGCTACCAGTTTCCGCAGGTCGGCCAGATCACCGTCAGCGTGGGCTTCACCCAGGTGCGGGTGGGCGATTCGCCGGCGATGGCCTTCGAGCGTGCCGACAAGGCCGTCTATCACGCCAAGGCGAACGGCCGCAACCAGGTGCAAAGCCATGCGGTGCTGGTGCAGAGCGGGCAGATGACCGAGGTCGAGCAGCTCAGCGACATGGAATTGTTCTGATGAACTACTGGCGCCGCCGCAGCCTGCTGCTGCTGCTGGCGCTCAGCGCCAGCCTGATCGTCGGCAGCCAATGCCGCGCCGATCGCCGCGACCGGCTGGAGGCACCGCCCGCCGCTATTGCGCAGGCCACCGGTGCCGAGGCCCCGGCCTACGAGCAGCGCGATCTGGACTGGGTGGATGCCAGTCGCGCGCGCGCCGTACCGGCCCGCCTCTACTGGCCCAGGCAGGTGGCGGACGGTGCGCGCGTGCCCCTGGTGGTGTTCTCGCACGGCATCGGCGGCTCGCGCCGCGGCTACAGCTATCTGGGCGCCTACTGGTCCTCGCAGGGCATTGCCAGCCTGCATGTGCAGCATGTCGGCAGTGACCGCGAACTCTGGTTCGGCAATCCGCTCACCCTGGTGTCGCGTCTGCAGGACGCGGCGCAGGAGCGCGAGGCCCTCAACCGCGTGGGGGATGTGCGCTTCGCGCTGGACCAGATGCTGCATGGCGAATGGGCGGCGCGTATCGACACCGAGCGCATCGTGGCCGCCGGCCATTCCTATGGCGCCAACACCACCCTGCTGCTGGCCCGCGCCCCCCGGACGCGCGCCGGCCAGGCCCTGGATCTGCGCGAGCCGCGCATCAAGGCCGCCATCATCATCTCGGCGCCGCCCTTCTATGGCGAGCCGGATGTGGCGGCCATCCTGCAAGCCATCCGCATCCCGACCCTGCACATCACCAGCACCGAGGACGTGATCCGCATCCCCGGCTACTACTCCGACGCGCGCGACCGCGTGCGGGTCTTCGAGGCCACCGGCAGCGCCACCAAGGCCCTGGCGGTGTTCGAGGGCGGCTCGCACAGCATGTTCACCGACCGTGCCGGCACCGGCGGCGCCCTGCTGAACCCGCAGGTCAAGGCCGCCACCAAGGACCTGACCCTGGCCTTTCTGCGCAGCGTGCTGGATGGCCGGGACGACGGCCTGCGCGGCTGGTCGGAGCGCTATCGAGACATCCTGGCGCGCTGGCTAAGCCAGGGCTCGTGACTTCACCACCGCATAGCGCAAGAGGGTGCGCGTGCGCGCCTGCTCATGGATCACGAGCGGCGCCGGGTAGTCGCGCCCCAGCTGCAGACCGCAGGCCTGCAGCTCCAGCGGCTTGGCCAGCCAGGGCGCATGGATCAGCTTGGGCGGCAGCTTGGCCAGCTGCGGCAGGTAGCGCTTGATGAAGCGCCCCTCGGCGTCGAACTTCTCGCTCTGGCTGACCGGGTTGAAGATGCGGAAATAGGGCTGGGCATCGCAGCCGCTGGAGGCGGCCCATTGCCAGCCACCGTTGTTGGCGGCGAGATCGAAATCCAGCAGCTGCTGCGCGAAATAGCGCTCGCCCCAGCGCCAGTCGACGCCCAGATCCTTGATCAGGAAGCTCGCCACCACCATGCGCAGGCGGTTGTGCATATAGCCGGTCTGGTTCAGCTGCAGCATCGCCGCATCGACGATGGGGTAGCCGGTGCGGCCCTCGCACCAGGCCTTGAACAGGGCCTCGGCGGCCGCGCCGTCCTCCCATTCGATCAGCTCGTACTCGGGCCGGAAGGCGCGCTCCACCACATGGGGGTGGTGGTGCATCACCTGGTGGTAGAAGTCGCGCCAGATCAGCTCGGAGAGCCAGACCTCGGCGCCATGGTCGCCGCCCTGCATGCGCGCATGGGCGGCGCGCGCCAGCCGGCGGATCGAGATGGTGCCGAAGCGCAGATGGGTGCTGAGGTAGCTGGGCCCCTTGACGGCGGGGAAGTCGCGTGTGCGGTCGTACTGGTCCATGCGCGTCAGGAATTCATCGAACAGCCGCGCCGCGCCACGGCTGCCGCCGCGCAGGATGTCCGGCAGGCCGGCGGGCTCGAAGCCGATCTCGGCAAGACCCGGCACCCGGCCCGCGTGCGGCGCCAGCGCGGCCAGAGCGGCGGCATGGCGCGCCACCGCATAGCTGCGCAGCTGGAAGGCATCGACAGCGCGCAGCCAGGCGTTCTTGTAGGGCGTGAACACGCCATAGGGCCGGCCCAGTCCGGTGAGGATCTCGCTGCGCTCGAAGATCACGTGGTCCTTGTGGCTGGAGAAGGCCACGCCCTGGGCATGCAGGGCCTGCTTGACGGCGGCGTCGCGGGCCAGGGCCTGGGGTTCGTCATCGTGGTTGCAGAACACAGCGTCCACGCCCAGCTCGGCCGCCAGCCGTGGCAGCTCCGCGCGCGCCACCGCGTGGCGCACGATCAGGCCCGCACCCGGCCGCAGCGCGGCGAGCTCCTCGTTCAGCACCGTCAGCGCGTCGAGGATGAACTCGACGCGGCGGTCGGCGCGCGGCAGGGCGTCGAGGATCTCGCGGTCCAGCACGAACACGCACAGCACCTCCGCGCTGTGCCTGAGGGCGTGGTAAAGCGCGGCGTGGTCGTCGGCGCGCAGATCGCGGCGGAACCAGACCAGGGCACGTCGGTGGATCTTTTCCATGGCCGCGAGTGTCGATGAAATAAAATGCCCCCATGTCCAAGGCCCGCATCGACCTCACCAACCAATTCCTGATCGCCATGCCGGGCATGCTGGACGACAGCTTTGCCGGCTCGGTGGTCTATATGTGCGAGCACAACGAGAAGGGCGCGCTGGGCCTGGTGATCAACAAGCCGATCTCGCTGACGCTGGGCAATCTGTTCGAGAAGGTCGAGCTGAGCCTGGAGGACGAGGACCTGGCGGCGCGCCCGGTGTTCTATGGCGGCCCGGTGCAGACCGAGCGCGGCTTCGTGCTGCACGAGCCGCTGGATGCGCAGGGCGGCCACTACAACGCCACCCTGGCCGTGCCCGGCGGCCTGGAGATGACCACCAGCCGCGACGTGCTGGAGGCGCTCTCCAACGGTGCCGGCCCCAAGCGCCTGCTCATCACGCTGGGCTATAGCGGCTGGGCCGCCGGCCAGCTGGAAGAGGAAATCGGCCGCAATGGCTGGCTCAATGTGGACGCCGCGCCCGAGATCATCTTCGACACGCCGGTGGAGCAGCGCTACGAGAAGGCGCTCGGATTGCTGGGCATCGACCCGCGCATGCTGAGCCAAGAGGCCGGCCACGCATGAGCCCGGCCGTGCAGACCCCGGCCCGAATTCCACAATCTCTATTGGCATTTGATTTCGGCACCCGACGCATCGGCGTCGCCACCGGCAATGCCTTCCTCAAGTCCGCCGAGGCGCTGCGCCATATCGCCGCCGACGGCGATGCCCAGCGCTTCGCGGCGATCGAGAAGCTCATCAAGGAATGGCAGCCCGACGCGCTGGTGGTCGGCGTGCCCTTCCACCCCGATGGCGCCGAGCATGAGATGACCCTGGCGGCGCGCCGCTTCGGCCGCCAGCTCAAGGGCCGCTTCCGCCTGCCCGTCTACGAGGTGGACGAGCGCTACACCAGCGTCGAGGCCGAGGCCCAGGGCGCGCGCGATGTGGACTCGGCCGCCGCCGCGCTGATCCTGGAACAATTCTTTCGCGAGCATTCATAGCAGCCAACATCATGAGCACTCTCTTACTCGACGCCGAGGCGCTGTACGCCGACCTGCTGAAGGGCGTCAGCAGGCTCTTGCACCCCGACACCGTGCTGGTGGGCATCTGGTCCGGCGGCGCCTGGCTGGCCGAGCGTCTGCAGCGCGATCTGAGCCTGGCCGGCGAGCCCGGCGTGATCTCCAGCTCCCTGCACCGCGACGACTTCGGCTCCAAGGGCATGTCGGCCAGCGCCGACCACACCAAGCTGCCCTTCGAGGTGGAGGGCCGCCACATCCTGCTGATCGACGATGTGCTCTATACCGGCCGCACCACGCGCGCCGTCATCAACGAGCTGTTCGACTTCGGCCGCCCGGCCAGCGTCACGCTGGCGGTGCTGGTGGACCGCGGTGGCCGCGAGCTGCCGATCGAGCCGGCCTTCTCGGCCGCGCGTGTCAACCTGGCCGCCGCACAGCGCCTGCGCCTGGCGCGCGACGAGAGCGGCCGTTTCAGCTTTGACCTGAAGGGCGACTGAGATGCTCTCCAAACGCAACCCCCAACTGAACAAGCATGGCGAGCTGGTGCACCTGCTCTCCATCGAGGGCCTGCCCCAGGCCACCATCCACCAGATCCTCGACACCGCCGGCACCTTCCTCTCGGTGAACGACCGCGATGTGAAGAAGGTGCCGCTGCTGCGCGGCAAGTCGGTGTTCAACCTGTTCTTCGAGAACAGCACGCGCACCCGCACCACCTTCGAGATCGCCGCCAAGCGGCTCTCGGCGGACGTCATCAACCTGGACATCGCCAGGTCCAGCACCGCCAAGGGCGAGACCCTCTTGGACACGGTGGCCAACCTCAGTGCCATGCATGCCGACATGTTTGTGGTGCGGCACAGCGAGTCGGGCGCGCCCTATCTGATCGCCCAGCACTGCGCCCCGCATGTGCATGTGGTGAACGCCGGCGACGGCCGCCACGCGCATCCGACCCAGGGCCTCCTGGACATGTACACGATCCGCCACTACAAGAAGGACTTCCGCAACCTGACGGTGGCCATCGTGGGCGATATCGTGCACTCGCGCGTGGCCCGCTCCGACATCCATGCGCTCAACATCCTGGGCGTGCCGGAGATCCGCGCGGTCGGCCCCAAGACCCTGGTGCCGGGTGACCTGCGCGAGATGGGCGTGCGCGTCTGCCACGACATGGCCGAGGGCGTGCGCGATGCCGACGTCATCATCATGCTGCGCCTGCAGAACGAGCGCATGAGCGGCGCCATGCTGCCCAGCGCCGGTGAGTTCTTCAAGAACTTCGGCCTCACGCCCGAGAAGCTGGCGCTCGCCAAGCCCGATGCCATCGTGATGCATCCGGGCCCGATCAACCGCGGCGTCGAGATCGCCTCCAGCGTGGCCGATGGCGGCCAGAGCGTGATCCTGCCCCAGGTGACCTTCGGTATCGCGGTGCGCATGGCCGTGATGAGCATCCTTGCAGGGAACGAAGCATGAAGATACTGATCAAGAACGGCCGTCTGGTCGACCCGGCCTCGGGCCTGGACCGCATCGGCGATGTGGCGATCGCGGCCGGCCGCATCGTCGGCTTGGGCGATGTGGCGGGCGACTTCGATGCCCAGCGCGTCATCGATGCGACGGGCCTGATCGTCGCGCCCGGCCTGGTGGACCTGGCGGCGCGTCTGCGCGAGCCCGGCCTGGAGCAGAAGGGCATGCTGGAGAGCGAGCTCAACGCCGCCGCGGCCGGTGGCGTCACCAGCCTGGTCTGCCCGCCCGACACCGACCCCGCGCTGGACGAACCCGGCCTGGTGGAGATGCTCAAGTTCCGCGCCCGCAAGCTGAGCCTGTGCCGGCTGTTCCCGCTCGGCGCGCTGACGCGCGGCCTGGCCGGCGAGACGCTCACCGAGATGGCCGAGCTCACCGAGGCCGGCTGCGTGGGCTTCTCGCAGGCCGAGCACCCGATCAAGAACAACCAGTTCCTGACGCGCGCGCTGCAATACGCCGCCACCTTCGACTACACGGTCTGGCTGCATCCCATGGACCCCTGGCTGGGCGGTGGTGTGGCGGCCAGCGGCGCGGTGGCCACGCGCCTGGGCCTGGCCGGCGTGCCGGTGACGGCCGAGACGGTGGCCCTGCACACCATCTTCGAGCTGATGCGCGCCACCGGCGCGCGCGTGCACCTGTGCCGCATTTCCAGCGCCGCCGGCGTGGAGTTGGTGCGCGCGGCCAAGCGCGAGGGCCTGGCGGTGACCGCCGACGTGTCGATCAACTCGCTGCACCTCACCGACGTGGACATCGGCTACTTCAACCCGGCGATGCGCCTGAACCCGCCGCTGCGCCAGGGCCGCGACCGCGCTGCGCTGCGTGCCGCGCTCGCCGATGGCACGCTGGATGCGCTGGTGAGCGACCACATGCCGGTGGAGAGCGACGAGAAGACGCTGCCCTTTGCCGAGGCCATGCCCGGCGCCACCGGCCTGGAACTGCTCCTGAGCCTGGCGCTCAAATGGGCCCATGACGAGGGCCAGCCGCTTGCCCGCGCGCTCGCGGTGGTGAGCTGCGAGCCGGTGCGCGTGCTGGGCTCGGCGCTGGGCTCGCTGGCGGCCAGCGCCGGCCGCCTGGTGGACGGCGGCGTGGCCGATCTGTGCATCTTCGATCCGACCCAGCATTGGGCGGTGACGCCCGAGCAGCTGGTGAGCCAGGGCAAGCACACGCCGTTCGCCTTCGAGATCACCGGCTTCGAGCTGCCGGCCCGGGTGCGCTACACGGTGGTGGCCGGGCATATTGCGCACGAAGCCGCCGACCAAGCTGCACAGGCTGCCGCCTGAGATGCGCAGCCTGATCGCCGTTTGTCGCTTGCTGCGCATGGTCCTGCACGTGCTGTGGGGGCTGCTGCTCATCAAGCTGCGCTTCGGCAGCCTGGACCAGGCCGCGCGCCATGCCCGGGTGCAGCGCTGGTCGGGCGGCCTGCTGCGCCTGCTGGGGGTGCGCCTGGCTTGCACGGGCCGGGCCCGGCCCGGCGCCAAGCTGCTGCTGGCCAACCATGTGTCCTGGCTGGACATCGCCGCCGTGCACGCGGTGCTGCCCGAGGCGCGCTTCGTCTCCAAGGCGGATGTGAAGCACTGGCCCATCGTCGGCGCGCTGACCGCCGGCGTGGGCACGCTCTTCATCGAGCGCGCCAGCAAGCGCGACGCGCTGCGCGTGGTGCACCAGACCGCCGAGGCGCTCAAGGCCGGCGACACCGTGGCGGTGTTCCCCGAGGGCACCACCGGTGCCGGCCCCGAGTTGCTGCCCTTCCACGGCAATCTGCTGCAGGCCGCCATCGCCACCGAGATCCCGCTCCAACCCCTGGTGCTGCGCTGGCATGAGCCGGGCGAACGCTTCAGCAGCGCGGCGCGCTATATCGGCGACATGACGCTGCTGCAAAGCCTGTGGGCCATCGCCAGCGCCCGCGGCCTGGGCATCGCGGTGCAGATCCTGCCGGCGATGGAGACCGCGCATGCCGATCGGCGCGCGCTGGCCGAGCATGTGCGCGGCGAAATTGCCGCGGCACTGGAAGCCGGCTGACCCCTAGGATGGGTGGCCGCCAGCGGCCGATTTCATAGCTTTTTCAAGACGGCGCTGCCGCTGCGCTGCAACAGTCCGTGGCTTGCAAACCCTCAGGGAGAACAGCCATGAACAAGCATCGTCTACCCAGCCTCGCCGCCCTGGCGCTGGCCTGCGCCAGCCTCGGCCCGGCCCAGGCGGGGGTCGTGGTGGGTTCCTACGACCCGCAGTTCGGCCCGACCCTGCCCGAGCTCTCCTACCGTGGCAGCTTCAGCTTCAACCTGCCCGACAGCTGGGTGGACTATGCGCTCAGCCACAACAACGATTTCGTCGATCTCACCGGCGAGAACATCTGGGCCAGCGTGAGCCTCACGCTGTTCGAGACCGCCAACCCGGCCAACGCCGTCAGCGCCAGCTTCAATATGCATGTGGACCTGGTGGAGATCGACCGCACGCTGTTGCACCTGCGCAGCTGGAGCAGCTTCTCCGCGGTATCGCCGAACCAGCTGAATGGCTTTGCCGCGGCCAATTTCAACCAGTTTTCCTTCCAGTATGACTACGGGCTGCCGCAACTGACCTGCCTGCATTGCAACGACCCCGATCCAAGCTCGTCGGCCGAGGACGTGCAGGCCGACCTGCTTGGATTCGATCAACTGGTGTTCCACCGGGATGACGCGGGCCAGGGCCGCCTTGGCAAGGACGGCAACGGCCATGACCTGGGACTGCGCAGCACCATCAACGACCAGGGGCTTGTGGTCTACAGCCAGGCAGCGCTGCCGGGAAGCGGCCAGCAAGTGCCCGAGCCCGACTCGCTTTACCTGGCGCTGGGGGCGGTGGCCGCCCTGCTGCTGATACCGCGCCGCCGCCCCTGAGCGGCGCGCGCGCCTCAATGCAGGCGCCCGGCGGGTAGCGCCAGCGTCAGCGCCCGGCGCAGCGCCTGGGCGGTATCCCAGTCGCGCGCCTGCTGCCAGGGCGCCTCGAAGAAGGCCTCGTCGGGGCTGGCCGCGCGCAGGCGCGCCAGCAGGGCCTGCCAGCGCCCCTGGGCCAGGCGCGGACGCGTCAGGCGGGCGTTCTCGCGCAACTGCTGCGTGCAGGAGGCCAGCGCGATGGCCGCCTGCGGCTGCTCCAGCAGCAGGCCCAGTGCGGCATGGTCTTCCAGGCAGCCCAGCAGATGCTCGCGCATGTCGAAGGCATTGAAGGCGCTCAGCGCCTCGGCGAGGCGCTCGCATGCCGGCGCCTGGCGGCCGGCCAGCAGGTCCAGCTTGCCCAGCCACCACAGGGCGTGCGCCGCGCCGCGCCGGTCGCCCGCCGCCAGGCAGATCTTCAGCGAGCGCGCCAGCCCCGCTTCGGCGGCGCCCAGCGCGCCGGCCTCGAAGTCCAGCTGGGCCAGCGAGAGCTCGGCCTCGGCCTCGGTCTCGAGATGCTTGATCTGGCGCGCCAGCTGCAGCGCGGCCTGCAGGTGCGTGGCGGCCTGGGCGGCCGCGCCGCACCAGGCGTGGATCTGGCCCAGCTGCAGCTGCACCGTGGCCTCGCCGACCTGGTTGCCGCAGAGCTGGAACAGCTGCAGGGCCTCGTGGTCGGCCGCCAGCGCGCCGGCCGCATCGGCGCAGCCCAGGCGCGTCAGCGCCAGCGTGGAGAGGGTGGCGGCCACGTCGAAGGGGTTGTCGCGCTGGCGCCGCAGCGCCAGGCAGGTCTGCAGATCGGCCAGCGCGGCGGCGTGGTCGCTCTGGCTCCAGGCCAGCGCCGCGGCCACGTAGAGGGCATGGGCATGGGCCTGCGCGTCGGCCTGCACCGCCGGCAGGGCCAGCAGGCCGCGCAGCAGGGCACGCCCCTCGCCCGAATAGCCGCGCAGGATCCAGAAGCCCTGCAGGGCCACGGCCAGCTTCAGCGCCAGAATCGGGTTGCTGCCGGGGCCGAGCGCATGCCCGGTGGCGGCACGCAGATTGTCCTGCTCGGTCTCGAGCCGGCCCAGCCAGTAGCCCTGCTGGGGGCCGTGCAGGCCGTCGCGCCCCAGCTTGGCGAAGGCGAAGTAATGCGCGCCATGCTGCCCACCCATGGCCTCCAGCGTGCCGGCGGCGGCGAGCTTTTCAAGCGCGTATTCGCGTATCGTCTCCAGCATCTGGTAGCGCATGCCGTCGGCGGTCTCGGCCTGCATCAGCAGCGATTTCTCCACCAGGGCGCCCAGCAGGTCCAGCACCGCGTCGACGTCGAGCGGCGTGCCGCCGCACACGGCCTCGGCGGCCTCCATGTCCAGCCCGCCCCTGAACACGGCGAGGCGCTGCAAGAGCAGCTGTTCGGCCTCGGGCAGCAGGTCGTAGGACCAGTCGACCAGCGCACGCAGCGATTGCTGGCGCTGCTGCAGCACCTGCGAGCCGCCGGTGAGCAGCTTGAAGCGGTTGCCCAGGCGGCGGTTGATGTCGGCCAGGGAGAGCGTGCGCAGGCGCGCCGCCACCAGCTCGAGCGCCAGCGGTATGCCCTCCAGGCGCGCCACCAGCTCGGCCACCGCGGGGGCCTGCGCCTCGTCCAGTTCGAAGCCGGGCCGGTGCGCCTGGGCGCGCGCGACGAACAGGCGCACCGCGGTGGACTGGCGCAGCGTGGCGAGGTCGTCGCCGGCGCGCGGCACCGGCAGCGGCTGCACCAGATAGGCATGCTCGCCCGGGATGCGCAGGGCCTCGCGGCTGGAGGCGGCCAGGCGCACATGCGGGGCCGCCCTGACGATGGCGTGCGCCATCTCGGCCGCCGGCTTGATGAGGTGTTCGCAGTTGTCGAACACCATCAGCACGCGGCGCGTCTGCAGAAAGCTGCACACCGATTGCAGCAGGCTGCGCTCGGGCTCCTCGCGCACGCCCAGCACCTGGGCCGCTTCGGCCAGCGCGAGCGCGGGGTCGCTGATCGGCGCCAGGTCGAGGAACCACACGCCGTCGGGGAACTGGTGCATCAGCTCGGCCGCGGCCTGCAGCGAGAGCCGGGTCTTGCCCAGCCCGCCCATGCCCAGCAGGGTCACCAGGCGGGCGCTGCCCAGCAGGGCTTTGATGTCGCGCAGCTCCTGCTCGCGGCCGATGAAGGGGGTACTCTGCTGCGGCAGGTTGTTGGGAATGGCCTGCACCGGCAGCCAGCGCCCGTCCACCTGCACCACGCGGTAGACCTTGTCGCCATCGGGCGGCGCCGTCGGCAGCTGCTCGGGCGGCCCGACCTCGAAGATCTCCACCGGCGCCGACAGGCCCTTCATCATCCAATGCCCGTGCGAGTCGAGCCGGCAGCCGTCGGGCGTGCCCAGCGCGGCGCGCGCTTCTGCGCTGAGCAGGGTCTGGCCGCCCCGGGCGATCGCCATGACGCGCGCCGCGGTGGGCTTGGCCAGGCCGTCCACTTCCAGCGGCTTGGCGCCGCGCATCACGTCCGCGGCGGCGTTCTCGCGCAGCAGCACCGGCCCGACATGCAGGCCGGCACGCGCGCGCAGCGGCACCGGCAGCGCGGCCAGGGCGCGGTGATAGGCCTGGGCATAGCCGACCGCATCGGCGGCGGCATCGAACAGCAGCAGCATGCCGTCGGTCTTGTCGATCTCGCGGCCGCGCCAGGGCGGCAGCAGGTCGCGCGCGACGCGGTCATGGTCGGTCCAGACCCGGGCCATCGCGGCATCGCCCAGCGCCTCGGAGAGCTGGGTGCTGTCGACCACATCGGTCAGCAGCAGCGCCTTGGTGTCGTGCTGGGCGTTCACAGCAGGCTCGTGACGCGCACGCTGCTGCCCTCGTGCTCCACCTTCACGTCCTTGCCGCTGCTGCGCGCCAGCCGGATCATGTGCTCGTTGGTGGCGAGGATCTCGGCCACGAAGCCGCGCACGCCGCGCGCGGCCGCATGCTCGGCCAGGCGCTGCTGCAGGCGGCCCCCCAGGCCCTGGCCCTGCCAGTCGGGGTGCACCATGAAGGCGGTCTCGGCCAGATTGGTGCTGGGGTCGACCATGTACATCGCATGCGCCACCAGCTCCGGCTGCTCGCGCGGGCCGCTGGTCGCAACCAGGGCGACCTCGTTCTCGTCGTTGAGATTGCACAGGCGCTGCACGTCACGGTTGGAGAGGCCGCGCAGCTTGCGGAAGAAGCGCGTGTAGATGTCGCGTTCGGGCAGCTGATGGAAGAGCGCGCGGATCGCGTCGCCATCGCTGGCCTGGGCCGGGCGCAGCAGCAGCGGGCGGCCGTCCTTCAAGCGCAGCTGGCGCTCGTCCTGCACGGCATAGGCATGCAGATTGCGCAGGCCCTGGTCGGCCGGCACATAGCCCAGCGCCTGGGCCGCCTCCAGCAGGCCCGGGCGCGCTGCCGGGTGGGCGATCTGGATCAGCGCCACCGCGCGCTCGCGGATCGACTTGCCGAACAGATGGGCGATGCCGTACTCGGTGATGACGTAGTGCACGTCGCTGCGCGCGATCGCCACGCCCTCGCCGGCCTGCAGGCTGGCGCGGATGCGCGAGCTCAGGCCGTCGTCCTCGGTGGCGGCCAGGCAGATGATGGCCTTGCCGCCGGGCGAGCGCGAGGCCCCCTGCAGGAACTCGGCCTGCGCCGCCAGGCCGCCGTAGAAATCGCCGTGGAACTGGTCCACGCAGACCTGGCCGGTCAGGTCCACCGCGAAGGCCTGCGTCACCGACACCATCTTGTGCTGGGCGGCAATGGTCCAGGCGTCGCACACCGCCTCGATGGGCTGGAAGGAGAACAGCGGGTTGCCGTCGATCAGCTCGTAGAGCCGGCGCGAGCCCATCGCGAAGCTCGTGACGATCTTGCCGCGCTGCTGGCTCTTGCGCCGGCCGGTGAGGATGCCGCGCTCCAGCAGCGGGATGATGGCGTCGGTGATGACGTCCGAATGGATGCCCAGGTCCTGGCGGTCCACCAGGTACTTGAGCGCCTCGTTGCTGAAGCGGCCGAGGCCGATCTGCAGCGTCGAGCCGTCGTCGATCACGCTGCCGATGTAGCGCGCGATCTGCTCCGAGATCTCGCCCTGCGGTGCCTGGTGCTGGTACTCGATCAGCGGCGTGTCCACCGGCACCAGATGGTCGATCTCGCCCACATGCAGGGTCGAGTCGCCCATGGTGCGCGGCATGTGCGGGTTGACCTCGGCGATCACCAGCCCAGCCTTGGCCACCGCCGCCTTGCTCACGTCCACCGAGACGCCCAGGCTCACGTAGCCGAACTCGTCGGGCATCGAGACCTGGATCAGCGCCACGTCGACCGGGATGCGGCCGATCGCGATCAGCTGGGGCACGCGCGCCAGCGAGATCGGCACATAGTCCGCCAGGCCCTGGCGCACCGCGGCGCGCATGTCCTGCCCGACGAAGAAGCAGCGATGCCGGTACTTGGTGAGCGGCGCGCCGGCGGCGTCGTGCTGCACCGCGCGGTCGGTGAGGAAGTGCAGCAGCTCCACGTCCTGCGGCGCCGGCGCGAGCGCCTCCAGCGCCGCCACCAGGCTGCGCGGCGTGGCGCAGGCCGTGCCCACGAACACATGCGAGCCGGGCCGTATCAGGCGCAGCGCATCGCTGGCCGAGCAGATCTTCTCGGCGCAGGCCAGCAGGCGCGGATCCAGGCCGGCGCCGGGCTGCTCGGAGGGTTCGCCGGCGAGGAAGCGGCTCTGCCAGGCATGGGCCAGGCGGGCCAGCAGGCCCGCCGCGGTGGCCGGGGCCGGGTCGTGGCGTGCGTCGTTTGGCGTCATGTTCATGCGGGGTTCCCGGTCGTGTTAACCGGCCCTAGCGGCAGCGGCAGCGGCCGCCAGCACCTCGAGGCCATGCTGGTAGCCTTGTTCGACGATGTCGTCGAAGCGGCTCCACTCCAGCATGCCCACGCGTGTCAGCGGCGGGTTGAAGTACAGGTCGATCTGCTGGCGCGCCTCGCGCTGGCGCGAGTTGCTGTAGAGCACGGTGACGTTCATCAGATAGGCCGCCAGCGAGGGCAGGCGGTAGCGGCGCCGGGCGCGCGGGCGCAGGCGATCGCGCAGCAGCGCCCAGGGCCCCGGCACCTCGTCGAAATCGAGCCGGCGCGGCTTGTGGGCGCTCAGGTCCACCGCGATCACGCGGCCGATGCCCCAGCGGCGCCGCATCACGTCCACCGGCAGGTTGTTGAAGCTGCCGCCGTCGCAGAGCAGATCGCCCTCGTGGATGACCGGCGGCAGGGCCCCCGGGATCGCCACGCTGGCGAGGATGGCCTTCAGCAGCGAGCCGCGCTGCAGCACCTGTTCGCGCGCCTGCGAGTAGTTGGTGGCGACGCAGAAGAAGTTCTTCCACAGGTCCTCGGCCTGGGCGGCATGGCCGGTGAGCACCTGGATGTTGTGCTCGACGCTGCGGCGCAGGCGCTGGCCGCGGATCAGCGAGACCAGCGGCAGCCAGTTGAAGTCGCCGGTGGGGTTGAGCGCGAAGGCGCGCCGCGCCGTGTTCACCAGCAGTTCGAGCGGCTGGTCGCTCGCCACCAGCACCGCCATCACCGCGCCCACGCTGGTGCCGCCCACCATGTCGATCTGCTCGCCATGCTCCTGCAGCGCGCGGTAGATGCCGATATGGGCAAAGCCGCGCGCGCCGCCGCCGGCCAGCACCAGCCCGACGCCCTGGCGGCTCACCAGCCGCGCCAGCCTGGCGATGTCGCCGGCCAGGCGCGGGCGGATGTGCTGGTGGTCGGCGAGCGGGCGGCGCGCCAGCCAGTCGGCCGTGCCCTGCGGGCTGAGCCGCTCGCTCGGGTGCAGCAGCACCAGGATCTCGGTGGCCTCGGTGCGCGGCGGCCGGCAGACCAGGCATTCGGTCTCGATCTCGTGCAGGCGCGCCGGCTGGTCGGCATCGGCCAGCAGCAGCAGCTCGTCGCAATGGCGGCAGCAGCGCTGCGTCCAGGGCGTGGCGCTGGCATCGCTCACCAGCAGCACGAAGTCGTGCAGCGATTCGATCTCGTCCAGGCGCACCGCGATGCGCCGGCTCGCATCCAGATCCTCGGGCGGGCGCGCGCTGATGCCGGGCGTCAGCAGCTGCGCATCCAGCTCGGCCGCGGTGATCAGGGCGACCCGGCCATGCTGCCTCAGCTGGCCGGCCAGCTGGCGCGCGAAGTCCAGCGCATCGACGCCGGCGCTGATCGGCACCAGGCCGATCGTGACCGGCTTGTCCAGCAGGGAGCGGCTGCCCTCGGTCTTGAGGCGGGCGATGATCTGGCGCGTCAGCGCGATCGAGACCTGCTCGCTGATGCCCAGCAACTGCTTGAAGTGCTGCTTGGACAGGCGCACCAGCACCGAGTCGCGGATCGCCACCAGGGTGGCCGAGCGCGGCTCGTCGGTGAACAAGCTCATCTCGCCGACGATCTGCCCGCGCGCGATCTCGCGCACCGCGCGCTGCTCGCCGAACTCGTTGCCGATATAGGTGCGCAGGCGGCCGCTGACGAGCAGGTACATGGCGTCGCCCGGCTCGCCCTGGGTCATGAGCGGCTGGCCGGCGGCGATCTCCACCCATTCCAGGCGCTGCAGCAGCAGCTCGACGGCCGCAGGCTCGATCTCGCCGAGCAGCTCCGGCAGATGCCGCAGCAGCAGGGCCTGCAGATGGGGCGGGTGCGTGGCGGACGGAGCAGAAGACGCGCAGCTGATCATGGCGCGCAGTCTGGCCGGCTGCGCGCCGAAAGTCCTGAAAAAGCTATGAAAAAGCCGCCAGCAGGCGCTCGGCGTCCGTGTCGCTCAGCTGGCTACCCTGTTGCATCAGCGCCTGCGCCAGGCCGGGGCCCAGGGCGCCCTGTAGCTGCGCCTGCAGGGCGGCCCATTGCTGCTCGATCCAGCCATAGGGGCGCGCCTGGCGCTGCTCGAAATGCTGCCGCGCCAGGCCCAGCAGCTGCGCCGCCGCCTGCGGCCGCTGCAGCGCCCAGGCCAGCAGCGGCAGCTGGGTGAGGGCGTAGGGCACGTCGAACCGGCGGGCCAGCTGCAGGGCCGGGCCGCAGGCCTGCAGCGCCGCCTCGCATTGCCCCTGGGCGATCAGCGCCGCCAGCAGATAGCACTGCACATAGGCGCTGCTGGCGCCGGCCTGCACGCTCGGCCGGGCGAGCATGGCGCGCGCCAGCGCCGCCGCCTCGGCATGGCGCTCCAGCAGGAAGATCAGGGCCAGCACATTGCTTTCGGCCACGTCGGCGGCGTCCTGCCAGGCCAGCGCCTGCGCCAGCGCCAGCTCCTCGCGGTGGTCGCTGAGCGCGGCTTCGAGCTGGCCGCACTTGAGGTGGTAGCTGCCGCGCGCCGCGGCGGCCACCAGGCGCAGGCGCGCGCTCCATTCGGGATGCCGGCCCAGCAGCGCGGCGATTTCGGCCAGCGCGCGATCGACCTCGGGGCTGGCCGAGGGCGCCGCGCGCACCAGGCTCACCAGGGCGCGCAGCAGGTCGCGCTCGTCGCCCAGCGCGCCCAGCGCGCGCAGCTGCGCGCAGGCACGCGTGGCCGCCTCGCTGGCGCGCGGGCTGCCGCGCATCACCAGCTGGCGCGCGAACTCGCGCCACCAGTCGGCCTCGGTGGCGGCCGACACGCGCCCGCCCAGCAGCGCCTCGCAGTCTGCGACCCAGCCATAGACCTCGCCGCGCCAGGCGCTGTAGGTGGTGAGCATGCCCACGCAGGTGGCCAGGGCCAGCGCGCTGTCGGGCTCGTGCTGCATGGCCCAGCGCAAGGCGCTGCGGGCGTTGTCGAGCTCGGCAAAGCAGAGCGCGTTGATGCGCGGGTTGGCGGCGCCATCGGCCTGGTCCTGCTGCTGGCGCAGGCGCAGCATCAGCTGGCACAGCGCCCTGGCATGGCCCCGACGCGCCGCCTCGGCCTCGCCGGCCTCGTCCAGCAGGGTCAGGGCGTAGAGGCGCATGGTCTCGAGCAGGCGGTAGCGCGGCGCGCTCTCGGTGGCCGCCAGCTCGGCCACCACCAGCGAACGGTCCACCAGCGCGGCCAACCCGTCCACCAGGCTCCAGCGCGCGCTCTCGGCGGTGTCGGTGGCGGCCATCAGCAGCTCCAGGCTGAAGCCGCCGCTGAACACGCCCAGTTGCCGGAACAGCCGCTGCTCGGCGGGCGCCAGCAGGCCGTGGCTCCAATGCAGCGCGGCTTGCAGGGTCGGGTGGCGCGCCAGGCTGCCGCGGTGGCCGCGCTTGAGCAGGGCAAAGCGCTCGGCCAGCGCATCGTGCACGCCCTGCAGGCCCAGCAGGGGCACGCGCGCGGCGGCCATTTCCAGCGCCAGCGGCAGGCCGTCGAGCTGGCTGCACAGCGCGCGCAGCAGCGGCAGCTGCTCCGCCCCCAGGCGCAGGCGGTAGTCGGCCGCGCAGGCGCGCGCCGCCAGCAGGCCGATGGCGCCGCTGCGCAGCGCCTGTTCGGCGGCCGTGTCGGTGCCGGCGATCTCCAGCGGCTCCAGCCTCTGCTCGCGCCCGCCGGCCAGCGGCAGCGGCGCCTGGCTGGTCACCAGCAGGCGCAGGCTCGGCTCGGCCGCCAGCAACAGCGCCGCCAGCTCGGCGGTGGCCGGCAGCAGATGCTCGGCGTTGTCCATGATCAGCAGGCGCCGCGCGCCCAGGGCCGGGGCCAGCAGGGCAGCATCGCTGGCGGGCCCGTGCAGCTCGAGCGCGCGCGCCAGGGCCGGCAGCAGCTGGCCCGGTTCGGACAGGGCGCCGAGGTCCAGCCAGAGCGCGCGCGCGGCGCGGCTGTCCAGGCTCAGGTCATGGGCGTCGCGCAGCGCCTGGGCCAGCGCGGTCTTGCCCACGCCGGCCGGGCCCAGCAGGGTCACGCAGCCGGCCTGCTGCATGGCGCGCAGCAGGCGCGCCAGGTCGTCCTCGCGGCCGAACAGCTGGCAGCCGCCAAGCGCCACCAGGGCCGGATTGGCAAGCGGGCTGGCGTCCATGCCCGTGGCCGCTACGGTGAAGCGGTAGCCATGCCCCGGCACGGTCTCGATCAGCTCGGCGCCCAGCACCCGGCGCAGGGCGGTGATCTGGGCGGCGATATTGTTCTCTTCCACCACCAGGCCGGGCCACACCTGGTCGAGCAGCTCGGCCTTGGTGACCAGGCGCCCGGCGCGCTCCACCAGCACGGTGAGCAGATCGAAGGCGCGCGAGCCCAGCGGCAGCACCACGCCATCGGCGCGCAGCAGCCGTTCGCGGGTCAGCAATTCGAAGCGGGCAAAGCGCCAGTTGGTGGAACGCATCTTGGCAGGGTTGGGGCCGCACGCGTGCGGCTGCCGGCGTCTGTGATGGCCGGGCGAGTATGCCTGACAGGCTACAGTTGCCGCATGAACCTGCAAATCCGGCGCGTCGGCATCGACACCTGGCGCGAGAACGTGGCCTATCTGCACCGCGACTGCCCGGTGGTGCGCGCCGCGGGCTTCCAGGCCCTGGCCAAGGTGGAGATCCACGCCAATGGCCAGACCATCCTGGCGGTGCTGAACGTGGTGGACGACGAGCGCATCGTCAGCGCCTGCGAGCTGGGCGTGAGCGAGGACGCGTTCGCGCGCCTGGCGGTGGGCGAGGGCCACGAGGCCAGCATCGCGCATGCGGAGCCGCCCGGCTCGATCGCCGCCCTGCATCGCAAGATCAATGGCGAGCGCCTCACCAAGGACGACCTGCACGCCATCATCCGCGACGTCGCCCAGGCGCGCTATTCCAAGATCGAGCTGGCCGCCTTCGTGGTGGCCACCAACCAGTACGAGCTGGACCGCGAGGAGGTGCTGCACCTCACCGAGGCCATGATCGCGGTGGGCCGCAAGCTCGACTGGCAGCGCGAGGTCGGCCATGGCCTGGTGGTGGACAAGCATTGCATCGGCGGCATTCCCGGCAACCGCACCTCCATGCTGGTGGTGCCCATCGTCGCCGCGCATGGCATGTTGTGCCCCAAGACCAGCTCGCGCGCCATCACCTCGCCGGCCGGCACGGCCGACACCATGGAGGTGCTGGCCGAGGTGGAGCTGGGCTTCGAGCGCATGGTGAGCATCGTGCGCGACACCCATGCCTGCCTGGCCTGGGGCGGCACCGCCGATCTCTCGCCCGCCGACGACATCCTGATCTCGGTGGAGCGCCCGCTGTCGATCGACTCGCCCGGCCAGATGGTGGCCTCGATCCTGTCCAAGAAGATCGCCGCCGGCTCCACCCATCTGGTGCTGGACATCCCGGTGGGCCCGAGCGCCAAGGTGCGCTCGATGGCCGAGGCGCAGCGCCTGAAGAAGCTGTTCGAATACGTGGCCGGCCATCTGCGCCTGCAGCTGGACGTGGTGCTGTCCGACGGCCGCCAGCCGATCGGCCGCGGCATCGGGCCGGTGCTGGAGGCGCGCGACGTGATGCAGGTGCTGCAGGGCGACCCGGCCGCACCGCAGGACCTGCGCCAGAAGGCGCTGCGCCTGGCCGGGCGCATGATCGAGTTCGACCCCGATGTGCGCGGCGGCCAGGGCTACCAGATCGCGCGCGACATCCTCGACTCGGGCCGCGCGCTGGCGCAGATGAACGCCATCGTCGACGCGCAGGGGCGCCGCGCCGAGCCGCCTCAGGTGGGCAGCTTGCAGGCCGAGGTGCTGGCCGAGGCGGACGGCGTGCTGGTGGCGCTGGACAATCTGCGCATCGCGCGCATTGCCCGCCTCGCCGGCGCGCCGCAGGTGCCCGGCGCCGGCCTCGACCTGTTGAAGAAGCTGGGCGATCCGGTTGCCAAGGGCGAGCCGCTCTACCGCATCTATGCCCAGTTCGACGCCGATCTGCAGTTCGCGCGCAGCCATGCGCAGAAGGACCCGGGCTGCCGCATCGGCGCCGCCGAGCAATTGCCGCACGAGTTCGCGAGCGGCTCGCTGTTTTCGCTGTGACCCTTTATGAGTTCTGACATCCTGCTGCTGGCCTTCGACGACGAGGCCACCCTGGCGCAAGACCTGGCCCTGGCGCTGGGCGCACCGCTGGCCTTCATCACGCGCCACCGCTTCCCCGACGGCGAGCTGCGCCTGGTGCTGCCCAAGCCGCTGCCGGCGCGCGTGCTGCTGCTGCGCGGCCTGCAGCAACCCAACGAGAAGCTGGTGGAGCTGCTGATTGCCGCGCCCACCGCGCGCGAGCTCGGCGCGCAGCGGCTGGTGCTGGTCTCGCCCTACCTGGCCTATATGCGTCAGGACATGGAGTTCACGCCCGGCGAGGCGGTCAGCCAGCGCCATATCGCGCGCCTGCTGGCCCAGCAGTTCGACCATGTCATCACCATCGATCCGCATCTGCATCGCATCGCCAGCCTCGACGAGGTGATGCCCAAGGGTGCCGGCGTGGCGCTCTCGGCCGCGCCGGTGCTGGGGCGCTGGATCGCCGCCCGCGTGCCCGGCGCGCTGCTGATCGGGCCCGATGAGGAATCGGGCCAGTGGGTGCGCGAGGCCGCGCAGGCCGGCGGCCTGGATTGCGCGGTGGGCCACAAGGTGCGCCATGGCGACCACCAGGTCACGCTGGCGCTGCCCGAGCTGGCGGTGCAGGGCAGGGCGGTGGTGCTGCTGGACGACATGGCCTCCACCGGCCGCACCCTGATCGGCGCGGCCCAGGGCCTGCTGGCGCGCGGCGCGGCATCGGTCGACGTGGCGGTGACGCATGCGCTCTTCAATGGCGATGCGCTGCCGGCCCTGCAGGCGGCGGGTGTGCGTCATGTCTGGAGCAGCAACAGCGTGCCGCACGCCAGCAACGCGGTCTCGGTGGTGTCGCTATTGGCCGAGGCCTGGCGTAGACTGGGCTGACACAAACAACATTGGGCGTGCTGGCCGGCAAGGCCGGCGCGGGGCCTGACTCGATGCAACTGCTCAAGCTGGTGGCCAATCAGGTGACGGTGGGCGCGCCATTGCCCTTCAATGTGCGCGACGAGCATGGCGGGCTGCTGCTGGCCTGCGGCCAACTGGTCTACAGCGACAACCAGTTGCAGAGCCTGCTGGCGCGCGGCATGTTTGCCGACGTCGAGGAAATCAAGGCGCTGGCCGCCGGCCGCAAGGTGGTGGCGCAGCCGCCCACGCTGTTTGCGCGCTGGAACCATATCTACTGGAGCCTGGACCGTCTGGCCCATGCCAGCCAGGAGCCCGCCGGCCTGCAGCAGGGCTGCCATGAGCTGGCCGACGAGCTGATGGCGATGGTGCGGCAGGACCCCGATGTGGCCGTCTACCAGATGGTGCGCCAGGAGGCCCACCACTACCGCATGTACGGCCTCACCCACACGGTGTTCGTGGCGGCGCTGTGCCAGCTGATCGCGGCGCGGCTGGAGTGGCCGGCCGAGCGCCAGCGCTCGGCGGTGCTGGCGGCGCTGACGATGAATCTCAGCATCCTGGAGCTGCAGGCCCGCTATGCGGTGTTCGGCCGCCTCACGCAGGAGCAGCGCGACGAGCTGCGCGGCCACCCCGAAGCGGCGGTGGCGCGTCTGCGTGCCGCCGGCGTGGCCGATGAGGAATGGCTGCAGGCGGTGCTGGAGCATCACGAGCATGCCGATGGCCAGGGCTATCCGCGCGGGCTCACCGCGGTGTCGGAGCTGGCCCATCTGCTGCGCCTGGCGGATGTGTTCCTGGCCAAGATCAGCCGGCGCGAGGGCCGCCCGCCGCTGGACATCAAGGAGGCCGAGCGCCAGGCCTATGCGCAATGGCCCGGCAGCCCGATGGTGGCGGCGCTGATCAAGGAGATCGGCATCTACCCGCCGGGCGAGTTGCTGGCGCTGGCGAGCGGCGAGAAGGCGGTGGTGATACGGCGCGGGGCCGGCATGCAGACGCCGCTGGTGGCGGCGCTCACCGACAAGCGCGGCCTGCCGATCACGCAGACGCCGCGCCGCGACACCGCCCAGGCCGACTACGCCGTCAAGGCGGTGGAGGCCGACAAGACCCTGGTCACGCGGGTGCCGCTGGAGCGGCTCTACGGCCTGCTCAGCTGAGCGGCTGTTGGCCTTGGCGCCACAGTTGCGACAGAAATATGACTTAAGGCACGGTCGGCCCGGCCGATATGCCTAGCATGGTGCCAGGCAGGGGTGTGATTGCGCCTGCCGGGTCAGTCCTTGCTAGTCATTCAGAAGGAGACAACATGACATGTTCGAAGCAGTGGCGCTTGGCGCCTCTTGCCGCGGCCCTTTTCTTTGCAATCGGTGCGCAGGCGCAAACAGGCGGCGAGTCCGCCTTTTCTTTTTCTGGCTTCGCAACGCTGGGGGTAGTTGGCACCAACACCGACGCGGCCCAATATGCGGGCAACGGCCAGGTGCGCGGCGCCGACAAGTCCTGGAGCGGCGAGGTCGACTCCAAGCTCGGCGTGCAGGGCACCTTCAAGGCCAACGCGATGTTCTCGGGCACGGTGCAGCTGCTGAGCAAGCAGAACGGCGAGGGCAACTTCACGCCCGAGCTGGAATGGGCTTTTGCCAAGGCGCAGATCACACCCTCGCTGGCGCTGCGCCTGGGGCGCATGGGCGGCCCCTTCTTCGCGGTCTCGGACTTCCGTGACGTCGGCTATGCCAACACCTGGGTGCGCCCGCCCATGGACGTCTACGGCCAGGTGCCGTTCAGTAATTTCAATGGCGCGGACCTCAACTTCCAGACCAATACCGGCCTCGGCACCCTGAGCGCGCAGCTCTTCGGTGGCCAGGGCCGGACCACGGTGGCGCGCACCAAGGTCGACTTCAAGAAGATGCTCGGCTTCAATGCCACGCTCGAGATGGACAACGGCCTGAGCCTGCGCGTCGGCCATCTGCAGGGCCGCCTGACGGCCCACACCACCACGCTGGCCGGCCTGGTGGCGCTGATACGCACCACGCCCTTCACCAGCACCGCCAACGAGCTGGACCCGACCGACAAGAAGGCCACCTTCACAGGCCTGGGCGCCACCTGGGACAGCGGCAACTGGATCGTCAGCGGCGAATACACGCAGCGCCGCACCGACACCTATGCCGCCGATACCGATGCCTGGTACCTGACCCTGGGCCACCGCATCGGCAAGTTCACGCCCTATGGCACCTTGTCGCAGCTCAAGCATGTGGACAGCAACGTCACCAATGTGATCCCGGCCGCCACGCCGCAGCTGGCCCAGCTCAAGGCCACGGTGGACGGCTTCGTGGCCAGCCAGCACCGCGCGCAGAAGACCTGGGCGCTGGGCCTGCGCTGGGATGCCTATCGCAATGTGGCGCTGAAGGCGCAGGTCGATCGCGTCAAACCCGATGGCCCGGGCTTCTTCATCAATCAGCAGCCCGGCTTCGGCACGGGCGCCTCGGTCAATGTCTACAGCCTGGCTGTGGACCTGGTGTTCTGAGGCAGGAGGCCCATGATGAGCAACAAGACATCCTCCGCTCTCCTGACCGCCGCGCTGCTGAGCCTTGGCGCCGCCGCGCAGGCCCAGGTGGCCGTGATCGTCAACCCCAAGAGCCCGACGGCCAGCATGACGGCCGACCAGGTGGCCAGCATCTTCCTCGGCAAGAGCAACACCCTGCCCAGCGGTGCCACCGCGGCCGCGGTGGACCAGCCCGAAAGTGCCGCGGTGCGCGAGCAGTTCTACACCAAGGTCACCGGCAAGCAGGCGGCCCAGGTGAAGGCGGCCTGGTCGCGCCTGGTGTTCTCGGGCAAGGCCACGCCACCGAAGGAATTGGCCAGCTCGGCCGAGGTGAAGAAGTTCGTGGCCGGCAATGCGGACGCGATCGGCTACGTCGAGAAGTCGGCGGTGGACGGCAGCGTCAAGTCCGTGTTGACCGTCGACTGACGGTTTGAGTCAATGCCCCCGTGGGCGCGCTGCCAGGGCGCGCCCCACAAGGAGAAGTGCATGAACGTCAAGACCCGAATCTGGCTGCTGCCCGTGTTGGCCGCGGCCGTGTTTGCCATCGGGATCGCGGTGGTGTTGGCCTATTCCACGCGCAGTTCCAGCGCGATCCAGGATGTGGGTGCGGTGCACTCGCCCTATCTGGATGCCACCAACCAGTTCGCCTCCCAGCTGGAGGCGCTTGGCGCCACCATCCAGAGCGCGGTGGCCGAGGGCGAGAAGAAGCGTCTCGACGAGGCCAATGAGCGTGCCGCGGCGATGCGCAAGACGCTCGCCACCATCAAGGCCATCGATGGCAAGGGCGAGATGGCCGGCAAGCTGGGCGCCAGCTTCGAGGCCTATTACGCGGCGTCCTCCGAGACCGCCCAGCTCTTCCTGGGCATCAAGCAGGGCGACCAGGCCGGCGCCATTCCGAAGATGCAGGCGGCGCTGAAGAACCTCGAGGCGGTGCTGGCGGACGCCAGGCGCCAGGCCCGCGAGGGCTTCGACGAGGGGCTCGAGCATGCCAAGCGCGGCGTCACCGCGAGCGTCTGGGCGGTGGTGATCAGCGGCCTGGTGGTGGTGCTGTGCCTGGGGGTCGGATCCTTCCTGGTGATCGGCAGCGTGTGGCGCCAGCTCGGCGGCGAACCCGAATACGCACGCGACGTGATGCGCCAGATGGCCGAGGGCGATCTGTCGCAGGACATCCGCGTCAGCAGCGGCGCCGAGGGCAGCCTGCTGGCGGCGGTGCGCGACATGTCGCAGGGCCTGGCGGCGATCGTCAGCAATGTGCGCAGCGGCACCGACTCGATGACCGTGGCCTCGCGCGAGATCGCGGTGGGCAACCACGATCTCTCGGTGCGCACCGAGAAGCAGGCCAGCTCGCTGGAGCACACCTCCAGCAATATGCAGAACCTCACCGAGACGGTGCGCCAGAGCGCCGACGCGGCGGCGCAAGCGAACCAGCTGGCCGGCTCGGCCGCGGCGGTGGCGCAGCGCGGTGGCGAGGTGGTCTCCCAGGTGGTCACCACCATGGAGGAAATCAACAACAGCTCCAAGAAGATCAACGACATCATCGGCGTGATCGACGGCATCGCCTTCCAGACCAATATCCTGGCCTTGAATGCCGCGGTGGAAGCGGCGCGCGCCGGCGAGCAGGGGCGTGGCTTCGCGGTGGTGGCGGGTGAGGTGCGCAGCCTGGCGCAACGCAGCGCCGAGGCCGCCAAGGAGATCAAGTCGCTGATCGGCGCCAGCGTCGACAAGGTCGAATCCGGCAGCCGCCTGGTGCAGAACGCCGGCTCCACCATGGGCGAGATCGTCGCCAGCGTGCAGCGCGTGTCCGACATCATCGGCGAGATCACCGCCGCCTCTACCGAACAGAGCCAGGGCATCGGCGAGGTGAACCAGTCCATCACCCAGCTCGACCAGATGACGCAGCAGAACGCCGCGCTGGTGGAGCAGGCGGCCGCCGCGGCCAGCAGCCTGGAGCAGCAGGCGCAGGCGCTGCAGACCGCGGTCTCCACCTTCAAATTGAGCTGAGCCGTGCCGCCGGGGGGAGCGGGGCGGGCTTTCCTATAATCCGCCTCCTTTCCCCTGAATCGGACCCTGCCTTGAAATTCCTGCTCGACAACTGGTATCTCGTCCTTGCTGCCCTGGTGTCCGGGGGCATGCTGCTGTGGACCACGTTCGCGCGCAGCACCGGCGCCGGCGCGGTCTCCACCGCCGAGGCGGTGCGCCTGGTGAATCGCGAGAAGGCGGTGCTGATCGATGTCTGCAGCGCCGCCGAATACGCCGCCGGCCATGTGGCGGGGGCCCGCAACGTGCCGCTTGACAGCATCGAGGGCCACAAGCAACTGCCCAGCAACAAGACCCTGCCCCTGGTACTGCTGTGCCAGAGCGGCGCGCGCGCCAGCAAGGCTGCTGGCATTCTTCGCAAGGCCGGCTATGCCAATGTGCAGGTGCTGGCGGGTGGCCTGAAGGCTTGGCGCGAGGCCAACCTGCCGGTCGAGAAGAGCTGAACGACGTTGAAGAAGAGAAGGTTTGCGCGATGCGTGCCGTGAAGATGTACACCACCCAGGTCTGCCCCTACTGCGTGCGCGCCAAGGCGCTGCTCAAGCAACGCGGTGTGGAAGCGATCGACGAAGTGCGGGTGGATCTGGACCCCGGCCAGCGCGACGCCATGATTGCGCTCACCGGGCGCCGCACGGTGCCTCAGATCTTCATCGGCGACACCCATGTGGGCGGCTGCGACGAGCTGATCGCGCTGGACCACCGTGGCGGCCTGCAGCCGCTGCTGCAAGGCGCCTGAAGCCCGCCCGGATTCCGGGCCCCGCATGGCCTGGGTCATAATGCCTGCCGCTGCCCGCAGCAAGAACGCTGGCGGGCTTCACTATTTGGAAAGACACCATGGCCGACGAGACCAACACCCCCGTGTTTCAGATCCAGCGCATGTACCTGAAGGACTTGTCGCTGGAGCAACCGAATTCGCCGCAAATCCTGCTGGAGCAGACCCAGCCTCAGGTCGACATCAACCTGGCCCTGGCGGCCGAGGGCGTGGCCGACGGCATTTTCGAGGTCTCGGTGACCGCCACCGTGACCACCAAGGTCGGCGACAAGACCCTGTTCCTGATCGAGGCCAAGCAGGCCGGCATCTTCGAGATCCGCAACCTGCCGCAGGAGCAGGTCGAAGGCATCCTGGGCATCGTCTGCCCGCAGATGATCTACCCCTATCTGCGCGCCGTGGTGTCGGACGTCTGCACCCGCGCCGGCTTCCCGCCCGTGCTGCTGTCGGAAGTCAACTTCCAGGCCATGTTCGAAGCCCAGCAGGCCCAGCGCGAAGCCGCGGCCGCCGCACCGACCATCAACTGAAAAGCGCAAGCATCAGCGCCGCAAGGCATGGAGGCGCCCAGTGCTGACGAGCATCGGGCGCTTTTTTACTTTGGCCCTCGGCATGGGGGCGTGAGCCAGCTATGAAGATCAGTGTTTTGGGTGCCGGTGCCTGGGGCACGGCCCTGGCGATACAGGCCGCCGAGCGGCACGAGGTGCTGCTGTGGGCGCGCGATGCGGACGCCGTTGCCGCGATGCGCGCGGCGCGCCGCAACGAGCGCTATCTGCCGGAGGCGGCCCTGCCCGCGGCGCTGCAACTGAGCGCCGACCTGGCGGCGGCGATCGCGCATGCGCGCGAGGGGCTCATCATCATCGCCACGCCGATGGCGGCGCTGCGCGGCATGTTGGCGGCCCTGCCGGCCGGCGCGCGCTGCCTCTGGTTGTGCAAGGGCTTCGAGGCCGGCACCGGCCTGCTGGGCCATGAGATCGCGCGCGAGGCCGCGCCCGCGCTGACGGTGGGCATTCTCTCCGGCCCCAGCTTTGCGCAGGAGGTGGCGCTGGGTCAGCCCACCGCCCTGGTGGCGGCCAGCTTCGATGCCGCGCTGGCGCAGGCGGCGGTGGAGGCCTTCCACAGCGAGCGTCTGCGCGTCTACACCTCGGCCGATCCGGTCGGCGTGGAGGTGGGCGGCGCGGTGAAGAACGTGATGGCGATCGCGGTGGGCATTGCCGATGGCCTGCGCCTGGCGGCCGAGGCGCGCGGCGATGCCGCACAGAATCGACTCAATGCGCCCGGCCTGAATGCGCGTGCGGCGCTGATCACCCGCGGCCTGGCCGAGATGCTGCGCCTGGGCCTGGCGCTGGGCGCGCGCACCGAGACCTTCATGGGCCTCTCGGGCATGGGCGACCTGGTGCTGACCGCGACCGGCGATCTCTCGCGCAACCGGCGCGTCGGCCTGATGCTCGCGCAAGACCTGGCCCTGGCCGACATCCTGCGCCAGCTGGGCCATGTGGCCGAGGGCGTCTACAGCGCGCCCACGGTGCTCAAGCGCGCGCAGGACCGCGGCGTCGACATGCCCATCACCGCGGCCGTGGTGGCGGTGCTGGAAGGCCGGCTGGGCCCCGCCGCGGCGGTGGACCTGCTGATGGGCCGCCAGGCCCGTTCGGAGCATTGATGATGCTGCTGGACCGCCGCGCGCTGATGCAGGCCGCCGTCGGCATGCTGGCCGCCGGCGCGGCCCGGGCCGAGGCCTGGCCGAGCCGACCGATCAAACTGGTCGTGCCCTTTCCGGGCGGCAGCTCGCCCGACATCGTGGCGCGCGCGCTGGCCGAGGCGCTGGGCGCGGCCCTGGGCCAGCCGGTGCTGGTGCTGAACCAGCCGGGCGCCGGCGGCAATATCGGCACGGCCATGGTGGCCAAGGCCGTGCCCGATGGCTACACGCTGCTGTTCACCATCCAGGGGCCGCTGGTCACCGCGCCCCTGTTGGCGCGCCGGCTGCCCTATGACCCGGTGCGCGACCTGCAGCCCATCAGCCTGGTGGCCAGTTCGCCCAATGTGCTGGTGGTCTCGCCCGCGCTGGGCGTGCGCACGGTGGCCGAGTTCGTCGCCGTGGCGCGGGCGCGCAAGGGCGCGCTCAACTACGGCAGCGTGGGCAACGGCAGTGCCGCCCATCTGGCGATGGAGTCCTTCAAGGCGCGCGCCGGCGTCGAGCTTGGCCATGTGCCCTACCAGGGCTTCCCGCAGGTGGTGAACGCGCTGCTGGCGGGCGAGGTGCAGGCCGGCTTCATGGTGCCAGGTATTGCCATGGGTGCGGTGAAGGCCGGCAGGCTGACGGCCCTGGCCGTCACCAGCCTGGGTCGCGCCGCGGCCCTGCCCGAGCTGCCGACCCTGGTGGAGCAGGGTTACGCCGGTTTCGAGGCGATCTCCTGGCAGGCGGTGCTGGCGCCGGCGCGTACGCCCGCGCCCATCGTGGCGCGGCTCTCGCAGGAGCTGGTGCGCATCATCAAGAGCGATGCGCTGCGCAACCGCCTGCTGAGCCAGTACTTCAGCGCCACCGCCAGCTCGCCCGAGGGCCTGGCCCAGCTGATGCGCAGCGAACGCCTCAAATGGGCGGCCGTGATCCAGGCCGCCGGCGTGCAGCCCGAGTAGCTCAGCCAGCGGCCCCTGCGTAGCCGTTCTGGCGCCAGGCCTCGAACACCGCCACCGCCACGCTGTTGCTGAGATTGAGGCTGCGCTGCGCCGGCAACATCGGCAGGCGCACGCGTTGGCTGGCCGGAAAGCCGTCGCGCAGCGCCGGCGGCAGGCCGGCGGTCTCGCAGCCGAACACCAGAAAGTCGCCCGGCTGCCAGGCCGTCTCGGTGAGCAGATGGCTGCCGCGGGTGGTGAAGGCGAACATGCGCTCGGGCGCGGGGCTCTCCGCATCGAGAAAGGCCTGCCAGCTGGCATGGCGGTGCACCGCCGCGTACTCGTGATAGTCGAGCCCGGCGCGCTGCAGCAGGCGGTCTTCCATCAGGAAGCCCAGCGGCTCGATCAGGTGCAGGCGGCAGCCGGTGTTGGCGGCCAGCCGTATCACATTGCCGGTGTTGGGCGGGATCTCGGGGTGCACGAGCACGATGTTGAACATGGCGGTCTGGACTTCCTGATTTCGTCAATCGGCCGGCGTGCGCGCAAGCACCCAGGCCTGCACGGACGCTGCACCGGCGCGACGCAAGGCGCCGGCAGCCTCGAACAAGGTGGCGCCGCTGGTCATCACATCGTCGACCAGCGCCACCTTGGCGCCACGCAGGCCGGCCTGCGCGGCGGGCTCGACGGCGAAGGCATGCCGCATATTGGCGCGGCGCGCATCGAGCTGCAGGCTGGCCTGCTGCGCGGTGTCGCGCACGCGCAGCAGCAGGTCGGCGGCGCAGCGCCATTGTCGCCGCTGCGCCAGGCCGCGCGCGATCTCCAGGCTCTGGTTGTAGCCGCGCTCGCGCAGGCGGCTTGCGGCAAGCGGGATGGGCAGCAGCAGGTCGGGCGCCTCGGCATCGCGCAGCGCGCGGTCCAGCAACTCGACCAGCAGCGCGCGCCAATGCAGCGCGTCGTGGAACTTGAAGCGCTGCAGCAGCCGGTCCCAGGGAAAGCCGTAGTCCAGCGCCGCGATGCAGTGGCTCAGCGGCGGGGGTGCGCGCAGGCAGCTGCCGCATGCCGGGCCGGCGCCGGGCGGCAGCCGCAGCGCGCAGAAGTGGCAGCGCGGCACTGGCGTGGCGTAGCGCGCCGCGCAGTCGCTGCACAGCCGCTGCGGCGACCAGCGCCGGCACACGGCGCATTGGCCGGCCGCACGCGGCAGCCGCGCTGCCAGGCGCGCGATGAGGGCATCGGCCAGGGGCGGGGCGAGCGCGGGCATGGCTCAATATACTGCCGCGATGACGAGTGACGTGATCGATGGACAGCGGGCCGGTGCCCAGCTGGATGCTGGCGCCTTGCGGCATCAGCGCAGCCGCCTGGCGGCCGCGCCCGAGGCGCCCTGGCTGCACCGCGAGGTGGCGCAGCGCATGGCCGAACGCCTGCCCTTCATCAAGCTTCAGCCCCGCAGCGTGCTGCTGTGGGACGCCTGGCTGGGTGCCAGCGCGCAAGCACTGCGTGCGCAATACGCCCAGGCGGAGCAGCTGCTGGTGGAGGACGAGCCGGCCTTGCTGGCGCGCAGCCAGGGCCTGCTCAAGCGCGGGCTGTGGTCGCGCCTGCGTGGCTTGGCGCAAGGGCAAGCCCTGACCCCCGCGCAGGTGCCGGCGGGCGTGGCCGAGCTGGTGTGGGCGAATATGAGCTTGCATGCGCAGGCGCAGCCGGAGGCGGTGCTGCGCGCCTGGCACGAGGCCCTGGCGGTGGACGGCTTCCTGATGTTTTCCTGTCTCGGGCCCGACAGCCTGGTGGAGCTGCGGCCGCTCTACGCCGAACTGGGTTGGGGCCTGCCGGCGCCGCCCTGGCTGGACATGCACGATATCGGCGACATGCTGGTGCATGGCGGCTTTGCCGATCCGGTGATGGATCAGGAGCGCCTGAGCCTGACCTGGGCCGATGGCGAGGCCTTGTTGAACGACCTGCGTGCGCTGGGCGGCAATGTCGCGCGGGCGCGTTTCGCGGGCCTGCGCGGGCGGCAATGGCGCAGCGCTTTGCTGCGCGCACTCGAGCGCCTGAAGGGGCCGGATGGCCGCCTGCGCCTGACGGTGGAGCTGGTCTACGGCCACGCCTTCAAGGCCGCGCCCAAGCTGCAGGTGCAGGCCGAAACGGCGGTGTCGCTGGAGCAGATGCGCGCGATGGTGAAGCGCCCGCGCTGACTTGCTCCGGATCAACGCCGCACACGGCGACGCACAAAGACCACAGCCCCGGTATGGGGCTACGTTAGAATCCGCCGCGATTTGAATTTCAGCAGCGCCAGGGTAATCGATCCCGATCTGGCGCTCGTTGAGCGAGGTCAACCCCCGTTTAAGAAGTCTCGCATGCCGCCGCGGCAGGTGACGCAGGACATGGGGTGGACATCGGTCCAGCGTCGGTGTTGACCATGTGGCGCGCAGCGCGCGCGGTCTGTACCCTCGATCAATCTGGGATGTTGCGGCAGCGAGCGCCAAGCTCTCTGCCGCAAAGTCCGTGGCGAAGTTTTTGAACAGAAGTGACGACCATGAAGATGATGAACACACGAGTGCATCAGCTGGGGCGCCGAATGAGCCAGCTGGCGGTGACCCTGGGTGCCGCCCTTGCCAGCCACGCGGCCTTGGCGGTGAACGACCTGCCGGGCGGTCCGGCGGTCAACCAGCTCAACCTGCATCCCCCGGTCACCAAGATCGCGTCGGAGCAGATGTGGCTGCACAACATGATGTTGCTCGTCTGCCTGGCGATCTTCGTTGCCGTGTTCGGCGTGATGTTCTATTCCATCTTCAAGCACCGCAAGTCCAAGGGCGCGGTGTCGGCCAACTTCCACGAGAGCGTCAAGGTCGAGATCGCCTGGACCATCGTGCCATTCATCATCGTGATCGGCATGGCGCTGCCGGCTACCAAGGTGGTGGTGGCGATGAAGGACACCACCAATGCCGACCTCACCATCAAGGCCACCGGCTACCAGTGGAAATGGGGCTATGACTACCTGAAGGGCGAGGGCGAGGGCATCGGCTTCCTCTCCACCCTGGACGTGGCGCAGCGCGAGATGTCCAACTCGGGCAAGCCCGAGGCGGTGGACAACTACCTGCTGAAGGTGGACAACCCGCTGGTCGTGCCGGTCGGCAAGAAGGTGCGCATCATCACCACCGCCAACGACGTGATCCATGCCTGGATGGTGCCGGCCTTCGGCGTCAAGCAGGACGCGATCCCCGGCTTCGTGCGCGACACCTGGTTCCGCGCTGAGAAGGAAGGCGATTTCTACGGTCAGTGCGCCGAGCTGTGCGGCAAGGAGCACGCCTACATGCCCATCCATGTGAAGGTGCTGTCGGCCGCGGCCTACACCGCCTGGGTGGATGGCGAGAAGAAGAAGCTGGCCGCCAAGGCCGATGATCCGAGCAAGGTCTGGGAACTGCCCGCGCTGCTGGCGCGCGGCGAGAAGGTCTACAACGCCAACTGCGCGGCCTGCCACAAGGCCGACGGCAAGGGCGCCGGCCCGATCAAGCCGCTGGACGGCTCGCCCGTGGTGCTGAACGACGACAAGCTCAAGCAGGTCGCGGTGCTGCTGAATGGCCAGAACAACGGTGCCATGCCCTCGTGGAAGCAGCTCGGCGATACCGACATCGCCGCGGTGATCACCTACACCAAGAACAACTGGTCCAACAAGACCGGCCAAGTGGTGCAGCCCGCCGAAGTCGTGGCCGCGCGCAAGTAATCATCGGACGTCAAAGAAGGAATCAACATGAGTGCTGTGCTTGACCATCACGGTCATGACGTTCATGACCACCACGATCACCATGCCCCGACGGGCTGGCGTCGTTGGGTGTTTGCGACCAACCACAAGGACATCGGTACCCTGTATCTGCTGTTCTCGTTCACGATGCTGATGATTGGCGGCATCCTGGCGCTGTGCATCCGCGCCGAGCTGTTCCAGCCCGGCTTGCAGTTCTTCAATCCCGAGCTGTTCAACCAGTTCACCACCATGCACGGCCTGATCATGGTGTTCGGCGCCATCATGCCGGCCTTCGTGGGCTTCGCTAACTGGATGATCCCGCTGCAGATCGGCGCCTCGGACATGGCCTTCGCGCGCATGAACAACTTCAGCTTCTGGCTGATGATTCCTGCCGCCATCATGCTGGTGTCGTCGTTCTTCATGCCCGGCGGCGCACCCGCCGCGGGCTGGACGCTGTACGCGCCGCTGACCCTGCAGATGGGCCCCTCGATGGATGCCGGCATCTTCGCGATGCACATCCTCGGCGCCTCGTCGATCATGGGTTCGATCAACATCATCGTCACCATTCTGAACATGCGCGCGCCTGGCATGACGCTGATGAAGATGCCGATGTTCGCCTGGACCTGGCTGATCACCGCCTACCTGCTGATCGCCGTCATGCCCGTGCTGGCCGGTGCCATCACGATGACGCTGACCGATCGCCACTTCGGCACCTCGTTCTTCAGCCCCGCCGGCGGCGGCGACCCGGTGATGTACCAGCACATCTTCTGGTTCTTCGGTCACCCCGAGGTCTACATCATGATCTTGCCGGCCTTCGGCATCGTCAGCCAGATCGTGCCGGCCTTCGCCCGCAAGAAGCTGTTCGGCTACGCCTCGATGGTGTACGCGACCGCTTCGATCGCGATCCTGTCCTTCATCGTGTGGGCGCACCACATGTTCGCCACCGGCATGCCGGTGACGGGTCAGCTGTTCTTCATGTACGCCACCATGCTGATCGCCGTGCCCACGGGCGTGAAGATCTTCAACTGGCTGGCCACCATGTGGCGCGGTTCGATGACCTTCGAAGTGCCGATGCTGTGGGCCGTGGGCTTCATCTTCGTGTTCACGATGGGCGGTTTCACCGGCCTGGTGTGCGCGATGGCGCCGATCGACATCCAGATCCAGGACACCTACTACGTCGTCGCCCACTTCCACTACGTGCTGGTGGCCGGCTCGCTGTTCGCCCTGTTCGCGGGCGTCTACTACTGGGGCCCGAAGTGGTCCGGTGTGATGTTCAGCGAAACGCGCGGCAAGATCCACTTCTGGGGCTCGCTGATCAGCTTCAACGTGACCTTCTTCCCGATGCACTTCCTGGGTCTGGCCGGCATGCCGCGTCGCTATGCCGACTACCCACTGCAGTTCGCCGACTTCAACGCCCTGGCATCGGTGGGCGCGTTCTGGTTCGGCCTGATGCAGGTGTACTTCTTCTTCTTCGTGGTGCTGCCGATGCTGCGCGGCAAGGGCGAGAAGGCTCCGATGAAGCCCTGGGAAGCTGCCGAAGGCCTGGAATGGCAAGTGCCGTCGCCGGCGCCCTTCCACACCTTTGAAGAGCCGCCCAAGCTGGACGCCAGCGCCACCAAGATCATCGGCTGAGCACCATGGCCCTGACCCCCGAGCAACGCAAGAGCAACCGACGCCTGGCCTACATCCTGGCCTCGGTGGCGGCCGTGTTTGCGATCGGCTTCATGGCCAAGATCGCCTACCTGGGGTTCTGAACGCATGAACACACCGCGTTGGCATGTCAGCCAGATCCTGCGCCGGGACAACCGGCTCATGGTCGGCAAGCTGCTGGTCGTGGTAGGCCTGATGTTCGGCTTCGGCTATGCGCTGGTGCCGCTCTACCGGGCCGTGTGCACGGCCCTGGGCATCAACGTGCTGTCGCTCTCCGAGCGCCAGCATGCGGTGCGCGCCGAGGATGTGAAGAACACCCAGATCGACTACAGCCGCACCATCAGCATCGAGTTCGATGCGAATGCGCGCGGCCCCTGGGACTTCAAGCCCGCGGTGTCGCATCTGCAGGTGCATCCTGGCGAGCTGACCACGGTGATGTACGAGTTCCGCAATATCCAGAGCCGCACCATGTCGGCCCAGGCCATCCCCAGCTATGCGCCCAAGCAGGCGACGGCGCATTTCAACAAGCTGGAATGCTTTTGCTTCAACGAGTACACGCTCGCCGCGGGTGAGAGCAAGCAGTGGCCGGTGGTGTTCGTGATCGACCCCAAGCTGCCCAAGGATGTGAAGACCATCACCTTGTCCTATACCTTCTTCGAGGTGCCGGGCAAGAAGCAGGCCGAGCTCAAGAAGCCGGAGTCGCGCATATGAGCAAGGCGGGTGAGGATTTCAAGCAGGCGGTGGCCCGCAAGGGCAGCTTCCTGCAGACCATGAAGGCGGTGGCCTGGTCGTTTTTCGGCATCCGCAAGGGTGCCGGTTATGAGAAAGATGTGGCGCAACTCAATCCCGTGCATGTGATCATTGCCGGGGTGATTGGGGCGGCGCTGTTCGTGCTGGTGCTGGTGCTGCTGGTCAATTGGGTCATTGGCAGCGGCGTCGCCGGCAACTGAGAAGCATTTGGTTTGAACTGCAAAGTTTGAAGTTCGAGGAGAGAAGCATCATGTCGGCTGCGACGACTCAGGGGAAGACTCCCTATTACTTCGTGCCCGGGCCCTCGCGGCATCCGGTGATGGCCGCCATCGGCCTGTTCTTCGTGATCCTGGGCGCTGGCCAGTGGATCAACGATCACCAGTGGGGCGCCTACTCGCTGGCCTTTGGCCTGCTGTGGTGGGCCTTCGTGCTCAAGCAGTGGTTCGGCGATGCCATCCGCGAAAGCGAAGGCGGCCTCTACAGCGAGCGCATCGACGTCTCGTTCCGCTGGAGCATGGGCTGGTTCATCTTCTCGGAAGTGATGTTCTTCGCGGCCTTCTTCGGCGCGCTGTACTGGGCGCGCGTGCACTCGGTGCCGACCCTGGGCAGCCTGGAGAATGCGCTGCTGTGGCCCGACTTCAAGGGCCTGTGGCCCAGCGTCGCGGCCGGCCTGACCGCCTCGCCCGCCGGCACCGTGGAAGCCTTCAGCACGGTGGGCCCCTGGCCCCTGCCGACGGTCAACACCGCGCTGCTGCTGACCTCGGGCGTGACGCTGACGATCGCCCACCATGCCCTGCTGGACGGCAATCGCAGCAAGACCATCGCCTTCATGTGGATCACGGTGCTGCTGGGCATCACCTTCCTGGTGGTGCAGGGCTACGAGTATTCGCATGCCTACCATGAGCTCAACCTCAAGCTGAGCTCGGGCGTGTTCGGCTCCACCTTCTTCATGCTGACCGGCTTCCACGGCTTCCACGTCTTCGTGGGCATGCTGATGCTGCTGTTCATCACCCTGCGCCTGCAGAAGGGCCACTTCACCAAGGACCGCCACTTCGGCTTCGAAGGCGCGGCCTGGTACTGGCACTTCGTCGACGTGGTGTGGCTGGGCCTGTACGTGGTCGTCTACTGGATGTGAGCATGGGGGCTGCTGCAGCCCCTGGCCATGCCAAAGCAAAAGCGCCGCATGCAGCGGCGCTTTTTTCGTTCATTGCAAGCCCGGCGTTAGCGGCCGACGGGGATACCGGTCGGCTGTATCCAACCCAGTGAGTAGCTGATCCAGATGAACAGGAACAGGGCGATCGACACGCCCACGCGCACCGCCAGCGCGCGCGCCATATTGGCGCCGCGCTGTTCCTTCCTGCCATTCTTCAGCATGAACAGGCCGGCGGCCGCGAGTGCGCCGAGGATGCCGATGAAGGCGATCGCGAAGATGAATTTCATGGCCGGCATTATTCCCCATCATGGCTGAGGCAAGCCCGCTGCAACGCCGCCTGATCGTGCTGCTGGGCACGCTGCTGGGCATGGCCATCACCGCCGCGCTGGGCTTCTGGCAGCTCGACCGGGCGGCACAGAAGCGTGCGCTCGAACAGGCCATCGCGCAGCGCGGCCAGCAGGCGCCGCTGGGCAATGCCGAGCTGCGCGGCGATGCGCAGCAACTGCACCGGCGCGCGCAGTTGCGCGGCCATTGGCTGGCCGACAAGACGGTGTTTCTGGACAACCGTCCGATGGATGGCCGGGTCGGCTTCTTCGTCGTCACGCCGCTGCGGCTGGCGGGGCGCGCGGAGTCGCTGCTGGTGCAACGCGGCTGGGTGCCGCGCGACCAGGCCGACCGCACGCGCCTGCCGGCGCTGGCCACGCCGGCCGGCGAGGTGGAGGTCGAGGGGCGCTTGGCCGCGTCGCCCTCAAGGCTGTACGAGCTGGGCCAGGGCAGCGCCGGCGCGATCCGGCAGAATCTGGCACCCGATGCCTATGCGGCCGAGCTCGGCATCCCGCTGCTGCCGGCCGCGCTGCTGCAAACGCGGGCTGCGGCTGCCGACGATGGCTTGCTGCGCGACTGGCCGGCCCCGGCCGTCGACATCCACAAGCATTACGGTTACGCCTTTCAATGGTTCGCGCTCTGTGCGCTGCTTCTAGGTCTCTATGTCTGGTTCCAAGTCATCCGTCCCCGGCGCCGCCGCCCCATCGCCTGAGCAGGCCGACGCGCCGCTGTCCTTCACGGTGCACAGCCAGCCCCAGCCCGGCGCGATGGCCGGTGCCGCCAACGCGCAGCAGCGCGCCGGCCGCCTGCGCATGCTGCTGGTGGTGGCGGTGTGCGCCGCGCCGGTGCTCGCGTCCTACTTCACCTTCTACGTGCTGCAGCCGCGCGGCAAGGCCTATGGCGAGCTGATCACGCCCACCTTGGACCTGCCGCCCAGCCTGAGCCTGCAGGACCTGCGCGGCCAGCCGGTGCCGGCCGAATCGCTCAAGGGCCAATGGTTGCTGACCCTGGTGCAGGATGCGCATTGCGACAGCGCCTGCGAGCGCCTGCTCTTCATGCAGCGCCAGCTGCGCGAGATGATGGGCAAGGAGCGCGACAAGATCGACAAGCTCTGGCTGGTGCCCGATGACCAGCCGCTGCGCCCCGAGGTGCTTGCCGCCGTCAGCGCCGGCGTGCCGGTGACGGTGTTGCGCGCGCCGCGCGCCCAGATCCAGGCCTGGCTGAAGCCGGCCGAGGGCCATGGCCTGAACGAGCATCTGTTCCTGATCGACCCGATGGGCCGCTGGATGATGCGCTCGCCGGTGCAGCCCGACCCGTCAAAGGTCAAGAAGGACCTGGACCGCCTCCTCAAGGCCAATGCCGGCTGGGACAAGCCCGGACGCTGATCGCCGCCGCCCCGCCTGCCATGAACGCCTTCGACTTCACCCCCTGGCTGCGCCTGCTGCTGCTGGGCACCCTGATCGGTGCCGGGCCGCTGCTGTGGTGGCGGCTGCGCCATCGCGGTGCCGGCCTGGGCCCGCGCCTGCGCGCGCTGACCCTGCTGACGCTGTTCCTCACCTTTGACCTGGTGCTGTTCGGTGCCTTCACGCGCCTGACCGACTCGGGCCTGGGCTGCCCGGACTGGCCCGGCTGCTATGGCAGCGCCTCGCCGCTAGGCGCCGGCGTCGACATTCACGCCGCCCAGACCGCCATGCCAAGCGGGCCGGTGACGCATGGCAAGGCCTGGGTGGAGATGATCCATCGCTACCTGGCCAGCGGGGTCGGCTTCCTGATCCTGGTGCTGTGCGTGCTGAGCTGGTGGCAGGCACGGCGCGGCGCGGCGCGCCCGATCTCGCCCTGGTGGCCCACCGTCACCTTGCTGTGGGTGTGCATGCAGGGGGCCTTCGGCGCGCTCACCGTGACGATGAAGCTGTTCCCCGCCATCGTCACCCTGCACCTGCTGGGCGCCATGGGCCTCCTGATGCTGCTGGCCTGGCAGGCCGAGGCCTATGCGCCGCGGCCGCTGGCCTGGCCGGCCGGCGAGCGCCTGGCCGCCTGGGCGTTGCTGGCGCTGGCGCTGCTGCAGGTCAGCCTGGGCGGCTGGGTCAGCACCAATTACGCAGTGCTGGCCTGCAGCGAGTTCCCGCAATGCCAGGGCCAATGGTGGCCGGCGATGGATTTCGAGCATGGCTTCACGCTCTGGCGCGCGCTGGGCGTGGGCCACGACGGTGGCTGGCTGCCGTTCACGGCCCTCACGGCCATCCACATGAGCCACCGCATCGGCGCTTTGCTGGTGTTCGCGGCGCTGCTGGGGTTGGCCTGGCGCTGGCACCGCCGGCCGCTGCCCGAGGGCCCGCTGTGGGCACGCCGCCTGCTGCTGGTGGCCGGCTGGCAGCTGCTCTCCGGCCTCTCCAACGTGGTGCTGGACTGGCCGCTGCTGGCCGCCCTGGCCCATACCGGCGGGGCCGCGGCCCTGCTGCTGATCCTGAGTTTCATGTTGGCGCGCCTGCACGCAGCGCAGCGCGCCGCTGCCCTACGATAGACGCTTCCCATGTCCACGACCCCCACCACCCTCGCTGCCCCCGGCGCGCCCTCGCGCTGGCAGCAGTTCTACCAGCTCACCAAGCCGCGCGTGGTGCAGCTGATCGTGTTCTGCGCGGTCATCGGCATGGCGCTGGCGGTGCCCGGCTGGCCCAGCGGCCCCGAGTGGGGCGTGATCCTGGCCGCCACCGTGGGCATCTGGCTGGTGGCCGGCGCGGCCGCTGCCTTCAACTGCCTGATCGAGCAGCAGATCGACTCGAAGATGAAGCGCACCGCCTGGCGCGCCACCGCCAAGGGCGAGCTCAGCCGCGTGCAGACCCTGAGTTTCTCGGCCCTGCTGTGCGGCATCGGCTCGGCCATCCTGTGGGTGTGGGTGAATCCGCTCACGATGTGGCTGACCTTCGCCACCTTCGTCGGCTACGCGGTCATCTACACCGTCATCCTCAAGCCGATGACGCCGCAGAACATCGTCATCGGCGGCGCCTCGGGCGCGATGCCGCCGGTGCTGGGCTGGGCGGCGCTGCGCGGCGAGGTGGGCCCCGAGGCGCTCATGCTGTGCCTCATCATCTTCCTCTGGACGCCACCGCATTTCTGGGCGCTGGCGCTCTACCGCACCGAGGATTACCGCAAGGCCGGCCTGCCCATGCTGCCGGTCACGCATGGCTCGGAGTTCACGCGGCTGCAGGTCTTCCTCTACACCTGGATCCTGCTGGTGGCCACGCTGTTGCCCTTCCTCACCGGCATGAGCGGCTGGATCTATCTGGCCAGCGCGCTGGCCCTGGGCCTGGGTTTCTGCGCCTACGCCTTCAAGCTCTGGCGCCAGTATTCGGACGAGCTGGCGCGCGCCACCTTCCGCTTCTCCATCCTGCACCTGTCGCTGCTGTTCGCGGCGCTCTTGCTGGACCATTACCTGATGCCCTGGATCGCCTGAGATGCAACGCAACACCACGAGACGACTGTTCCTGGCGGCCCTCAGCGCGCTGACGCTGGCGGCCTGCGACCAGATCGGGGGCGCGGCCAAGCCCGCCTTCCGCGGCGTGGACCTGAGCGGCGCCAGCTATGCCCGCCAGCTGAGCCTGCCCGACCAGGATGGCAAGCCGCGCAGCCTGGCAGACTTCAAGGGCAAGGTGGTGGTGGTGTTCTTCGGCTACACCCAATGCCCCGATGTCTGCCCCACCACGCTGGCCGAACTGGCCCAGGTGAAGAAGTCGCTGGGCGCGGATGGCGAACGGGTGCAGGGCGTGTTCATCACCGTCGATCCCGAGCGCGACACGCCGGAACTGCTCAAGCCCTATATGACGAGCTTTGACCCGAGCTTCGTGGCCCTGCGCGGCAATGCCGAGCAGCTCAAGGATGCGGCGCGCGAGTTCAAGGTCTATTACGCCAAGGTGCCTGGCAAGACGCCCGAGAGCTACACCATGGACCACACCGCCGCCAGCTTCATCTTCGACACCCAGGGCCGGGTGCGCGTGTTCGCCCGCTATGGCGCCGGCGCCCAGGCGCTGGCCGACGACATCAAGCTGCTGCTGAACGAGCGCTCATAAGGACAAAGGCCCCTCGCGAGGGGCCTTTTGCATGGGGAAGGGCGATCGGCGCGCTCAGGCCGTTTCGGCCAGGGCCTTGCGCATCTTCTTCATTGCCGCCACCTCGATCTGGCGGATGCGCTCGGCGCTGACGCCGTATTCGGCCGCCAGGTCATGCAGGGTCATGCCGCCGCTGCTGTCGTCGTTGACCTTGAGCCAGCGCTCTTCGACGATGCGACGGCTGCGCTCGTCCAGCACCGCCAGGGCGCGCGAAATGCCGTCACCGGCAAGCGCGTCGCGCGAGCGGCTTTCCAGCACGCGCGTCGGCTCCTGGCTGTCGTCGGCCAGGTAGGCGATGGGGGCGAAGCTCTCGCCGTCGTCATCGGTCTGGGGCTCCAGGGCCACGTCGCCACCCGCCATGCGGGTCTCCATCTCCAGCACTTCCTCGCGCTTGACGTTGAGCTCGCGGGCCACATGGTCCACCTGGGCTTCGGTGAGCGTGTTGCGGTGCGTCTGGCCCTCGGCGGCATCTTCCTTCAGGCTGTGCTTCATCGAGCGCAGATTGAAGAACAGCTTGCGCTGCGCCTTGGTGGTGGCCACCTTGACCATGCGCCAGTTGCGCAGGATGTACTCGTGGATCTCGGCCTTGATCCAGTGCATGGCGTAGGACACCAGGCGCACGCCCTGGTCGGGGTCGTAGCGCTTGACGGCCTTCATCAGGCCCACATTGCCCTCCTGGATCAGGTCGCCCTGAGGCAGGCCGTAACCCATGTACTGGCGCGAGATCGACACCACCAGGCGCAGGTGCGAGAGCACCAGCCGGCCGGCGGCTTCCAGATCGCCATGCTCGCGCAGGCGGCGCGAGAAGGACTGCTCCTCCTCGGGGGTCAACAAGGGCAGGCGGTTGACGGCGCTGATATAGGCATCCAGATTGCCCAGCGAGGGCAGCAGCGCCCAGGGGTCGCGTACTTGCAGTGCAGTGGCGTTGGACATCATGCTCATGGCTTTCTACCTCTCCCAGCCGCTATGGCTCGACGTCCATAATATTAGCACTCATGGCGAATGAGTGCTAAATGTCGCCGAGAAGCAAATTTGCTCAGCTATTTCAACGCTTTCAGCGAGGGTACGCACTAACTTTCTGCGCGGAAACCGGTCTCAGATCAGTCGATCAGACCGAAATCCGGGCTGCCCACCATGCCTTCGATGTCGAGCAGGATCAGCATGCGCTCGCCGACCTTGCCCAGGCCGGTGACGAAGCGGGTGTCGATGGCGGCACTCACCTCGGGCGCCGGCTTGATGGCGTCGGCACCCAGTTCCAGCACGTCCGACACCGAGTCCACCACCACCCCGACCACGCGCGAGCAGACGTTCAGCACGATGGAGACGGTGAAGGCGTTGTACTCCGCCGGGCTGCCAAGGCGCAGGCGCAGGTCCACGATGGGCACGATCACGCCGCGCAGATTCACCACGCCCTTGACGAAGGCGGGTGCGTTGGCGATGCGGGTGGGCGCCTCGTAGGAGCGGATCTCCTGCACCTTCAGGATGTCGATGCCGTATTCCTCGGCGCCGATGCGGAAGGTCAGGAACTGCCGGCTGGCAAAGGACTTGTGATCGTCGGCGAGCGTCAGCGCTTGGTTGGGGCGGGTGGCCAGTTCGGTAGAGCTCATGGGGCGAAGGCTTGGGATGGTTCGATGGTTGGACGCGCTGCCCGCTATTGTGCCTAGCCGGGCCGGGCCTGCCGCGGCAATAAACCGCGGCGGCCCGGCCATTGTGCTCAGTCCGCGGCGCTGGACATGGCGCCGGCGCTGGCGGGCAGGTCGAGCACAAAGCTCGCACCCTGGCCCGTCGCGCTGCGGACCGTCAGGCTGCCGTTCATCGCTTCCACCAGGCGCTTGCAGATCACCAGGCCGATGCCCGTGCCCTCGGCCTGGCTGAGCTCGCGCCCGAGCCGGTTGAAGGGCTGGAACAGCTGGGCCTGCTGCGCCTCGCTGAGGCCCAGGCCGGTGTCGGCCACGGTGATTTCGATGCGCTCATCGCCCAGCGCCCGGCTGCTCACCCGCACCTGGCCCTGCGGGTGGTTGTACTTGACGGCATTGCTGAGCAGATTGGTGAACACCTGCTTGAGGCGCGTGGCATCGGCGTAGACCTGCTGCGCGTCGGCCGCCAGTTCCACGCTGTAGGCAATGCCGCGCTTGGCGGCGTCGGCTTCCAGCATGGCCCAGGTCGACGCCAGCAGCGGTTCCAGCGCCTGCGGGGCCAGCTCGAGCTTGAGCGCGCCGGTCTCGATGCGCGACCAGTCCAGGGTCTCGTTGATCATCTCCAGCAGATGCCAGCCGGCCGCGCGTATCTGCGCCAGCCAGCCGCGCTGCTGCTCGCTGAGCTGCTGCTCGCCGCCCAGTTCCAGCAGCTGGGTGAAGCCCAGCATGGCGTTGAGCGGGGTGCGCAATTCATGGCTGATGCGCGAGAGGAACTCGTTCTTGGCCTGGTTGGCGGCCTCGGCGGCGCTGCGGGCGCGCTCCAGCTCGCGCAGCCTGAGCTGGTCGGTGACGTCTTCCACCACGCCCACCAACCGGAACGGCTCGCCGCGGGCATCGCGCTGCATGCTCACCAGGGCGCGCACCTGCACGATCTGCCCGAACTTGGTGATGTAGCGCTTGTTGCGGCGATAGCTGTCGATCTCGCCCCGCAACAGGCTGCGGCCCAGGCGCAGGTCTTCGGCGCGGTCGTCCGGATGGGTGATGGCGATGCTGGAGCGCTGCATCAGCTCCGCGCTGCTGAAGCCCACCAGGCGGCAGAAATAGGGGTTCACCTGCTGCGGCACGCCGCGCAGATCGGTGAACACCAGCCCGACCGCCGCGTGTTCGAAGATGTTGCGAAAGCGTTCCTCGCTGGCGTGCAGGGCCTCGGCCGCGCGCTCGCGTTCCTGCACCTCGCGGCGCAGCTCGGCGGTGCGCTCGGTCACCAGGTCGGCGATGCGCTTGGCGCGACCGGTCACGGTCAGCAGCAGGGCACCCAGCAGGGCCGTGCTGATCAGGCCGACCACGGCGAACAGCAGGCTGCCCATGCCGTCGTGGCTGGGCATGGGGCCGGCGGCCCAGGCACGCAATTCCCAGGCCCGGCCGGAGAACTGCAGCTTGTGCACGCGGCTCAGGGGTGGCAGCGTCTGCGCCGCGCAGCCCGGCTTGCCGGCCAGCAGCGGCCGGGCGGTGTGCGGGTCGGTATCCACCAGGCAGAAGGCCAGGTAGGGTGCGCTGGCACGCACCACGGTGTCGAGCACCTGGTCGGGGCGGATGGTCGCGAACACCATGCCGCGCAAGGCCTGCTGGCGCAGCGCCTGATTGTCCGGCTCACCCGGCTCGCCCGCATAGACCGCCTGGTACAGCACCACGCCGGTGTTGTCGGCGCTGTCCTGCGAGAGCCGGAAGCCGGCGGTGGCCGCGGGCAGGCCGGTGCGCGCGGCGTGGTCGAGCGCGGGGCGCGCCTGCGGAATCGCGCGGATGTTCACGCCCAGCGCGCTGGCATTGCGTTGCAGGGGCTCGATCAGGCGGATCGCCAGCTTGTCCTCGTCGGTGGCGATGCGCAGATCGCCCGCGCGCTGGCGCTCATGTACCCGATAGTCGGCCAGGCCGTCACGGCGGGCCGCCGCATCGAAGGCCGCCAGCTCGCTGGGGCCCACCCTGGCCGCCCAACCCAGCGCCAGCAGGCGGCTGCCGGTGGCCAGCCGCGCCACGCTGCCGCGTTCGAACTCGCGCCGGTTCAGGTTCGGGTAGATGCTGAACAGCACCTGGTTGGCTGCCAGCGCCTGCAGCGGCTCCTGCAGCGCGGTCTCCAGCGCGTTGGCGGCCGCCAGCGCATCGCGCTCGAAGGCCTGGCGCTGGCCCTGTGTCTCCCAGCTGATCACCTGGGAGGTGGCCAGCACCATCAGCAGGGTGGCGGCCAGCATCGGCAGGGCCACGCTGATGCGCCGCGGCGCCCAGGTGGCACGCGGCTGGCCGATCAGGGTGAGGGTGATGGGCGCACCGATCAGTACGCCCAGCGTGTCGCCCACCCACCAATGGCCCCAGGTGGAGGGCAGCTGCGCCAGCGTGGCCGCGCCATTGAGCCACAGCGCTGCCGCGCCCATGCTCGGGCTGATCAGGCAGGACAGGCCGGCCCCCAGGGCGTAGAACAGCGCCAGGTCGCGCGGCTCGGTCAGGCTCAGCTCTTCCGGGTCCGCGCCGCGCAGGCGCTGCACGGCCCAGGCGCCCACCCAGGCCTGCAGCCCAGCGCCCACGCCGATCAGCGCCGGCCCCAGCAGCGAGGGATGGCCGCGCTCCATCGCCAGCAGCACATTGGCGGCAAAGGAGCCCAGCACCACCGCCGGCACCATGCGCCAGCCCCAGCACAGCAGCGCGGCCAGCGCCAGGCCCGCCGAAGGGTAGAGCGGGGTGGCGTAATTGGGCGGCAACGCCAGGCGCAGCGCCAGCACGCTGATGAGGGCGTAGGCCAGGCCCAGCAAGAGGCTGCGCAGGGCCCAGGTGAGGAACGGAGGCGGCATGAAGAAGGGGAGGGCTCGGTGGCAGGGCGGTGCCACTGCGCCATGAGCCTAATGCAAAAACGCCCGGCGCCAGAAGACTGAACGGGCCGGGCGTTTGACTGTCGGCATGGCGCGACGCCATGCGAAAGGACGGTGTCAGACTAGACGTTGAAGAGGAAGTTCAGCACGTCGCCATCCTTGACGACATAGTCCTTGCCCTCGGCGCGCATCTTGCCCGCGTCCTTGGCGCCCTGCTCACCCTTGTAGGCGATGAAGTCCTCGTAGGCGATGGTCTGGGCGCGGATGAAGCCGCGCTCGAAGTCGGTGTGGATCACGCCGGCCGCCTGCGGTGCGGTGTCGCCCTTGTGGATGGTCCAGGCGCGCACTTCCTTCACGCCGGCGGTGAAGTAGGTCTGCAGGCCCAGCAGGCTGAAGCCGGCGCGGATCAGGCGGTTCAGGCCGGGCTCGTCCTGGCCCATCTCGGCCAGGAACATGGCCTTGTCCTCGTCCTCCATCTCGGAGAGCTCGGCCTCGGTCTTGGCACAGATCGCCACCACCGGGCCGTTCTGGGCCGCGGCGTATTCCTTCAGGCGCTCCAGGAAGGGGTTGTTCTCGAAACCGTCCTCGGCCACATTGCCCACGAACATCGCCGGCTTGGCGGTGATCAGGCACAGCGGCTTGAGGATGGTCAGCTCCTCCTTGCTGAAGTCGATGCCGCGCACCGGCTTGGCCTGGTCCAGCGCGGCCTGGCATTTCTCCAGCACCTTGACCAGCGCGATCGCTTCCTTGTCGCCGGCGCGCGCCACCTTGTTGTAGCGGTGCAGGCTCTTCTCCACCGTGCCCAGGTCGGCCAGGCAGAGTTCGGTCTGGATCACCTCGATATCGGAGATCGGATCGACCTTGCCGTTCACGTGGATGACGTTGGGATCCTCGAAGCAGCGCACCACGTTGACGATGGCGTCGGTCTCGCGGATGTGCGAGAGGAACTGGTTGCCCAGGCCCTCACCCTTGGAGGCACCCGCCACCAGACCGGCGATGTCCACGAATTCCACGATGGCGGGCAGGATGCGCTCGGGTTGCACGATCTCGGCCAGCTTCTGCAGGCGCGGATCGGGCAGTTCCACCACGCCCACATTGGGCTCGATGGTGCAGAAGGGATAGTTCTCGGCGGCGATGCCGGCCTTGGTCAGCGCATTGAAAAGAGTGGACTTGCCCACATTGGGCAGGCCCACGATGCCGCATTTGAGGCTCATGAGGGACGCTTTCGAAAGGGGCCAAGCAGGAAGGAGCAGGCTGGCCGGGAGGCAAAGGCGGTATTTTAGTCGGCTTGCCTACAATGAGCTCCATGGAACGATTTGACATCCTGGTGCGCGGCAGCGGTTGCGTCGGGCGGGCGCTGGCGCTGGCCTTGGCGGCGCGTGGTCTGCGCGTGGCCCTGCTGGGCCAGCCCGAGCCCAGCGGCGCGTCGGCGGCGCCGCGCGAGGACGTGCGCACCTATGCGCTGAACGCCGCCTCGGTGGCCCTGCTGCGCGAGCTGCGCGTCTGGGACGCGCTGCCGGCCGACGCGGTGTCAGCCGTCTACGACATGAAGGTGCGCGGCGATGCCGCCGGCGCGCTGCTGGAGTTCAGCGCCTGGCAGCAAGGCGTGCGCGAGCTGGCCTATATCGTCGACGCCGCCGCGCTGGAGGCCGAGCTCGCCACCGCGCTGCGCTTCTCGCCCCATGTGCGCCTGGTCGATGCGCCGGTGCCGGCCGAGTTGCAGGCCTTGTGTGAAGGGCGCGACTCGGCCTCGCGCGCGGTCCTGGGCGTGCGCTTCGACGTGCATGCCTATGGCCACAGCGCGATTGCCGCACGCCTGCGCGCCAGCCAGCCGCACCAGGGCGTGGCCCACCAATGGTTCCGTTCGCCCGATGTGCTGGCGCTGCTGCCCTTCGAGCGGCCCGAGCCCGGCTGTTCCTACGGCCTGGTCTGGTCGCTGCCCAAGCAGCGCGCGGATGAGCTGATGGCGGCCGGCACGGCGGAGTTTGAAGCCGCCCTGCTGGAAGCCAGCGGCGGCGCGGCCGGCACGCTCACGCTGGCCAGCCAGCGCAGCGCCTGGCCGCTGAGCCTGGCGCGCGCCGAGCCGGTCTGCGGCCCCGGCTGGGTTCTGCTGGGCGATGCCGCCCATCTGGTGCACCCGCTGGCCGGCCAGGGCCTGAACCTGGGCCTGGCCGATGTGGCGGCGCTGGCCAGCGTGATCGCCGCGCGCGAGCCCTGGCGTCCGCTGGGCGACGAGCGCCTGCTGCGCCGCTATGTGCGCCGGCGCCAGTTCGACACCTGGGCCATGGGCGAGCTGACCGATGCCTTGCTGAAGGGCTTTGCCAGCGAGGCGCCGGCGCTGCGCGGCCTGCGCAACCAGGGCCTGAGCCTCCTCAATCAAATCGGCCCGCTGAAGCGCTGGCTGACCTCCAGGGCGCTGGGCGCCTGAACCGCCCTCGCACCGATTCTCTACCGAGCACCACCATGAAGCTTTCCCTGATTTGCACCGCCGCGCTGGCGCTCGCGCCCCTGCTTGCCCATGCCAACGAGGCCCTGATCCGCAAGAGCCTGGGCGAACGCCTGGTGGGCGCGCCCAAGATCGACGAGGTCAAGCCCTCGCCCATGCCCGGGCTGTGGGAGATCCGCATCGGCAACGAGATCCGCTACACCGATGCCACCGGCCAATACCTAATCGAGGGCGAGTTGCTGGACCTGAAGGGCCGCCGCAACCTCACCGAGGAACGCGTGGCCAAGCTCACCGCGATCGATTTCGCCAACCTGCCGCTGAAGGACGCCATCGTCTGGAAGACCGGCAATGGCAAGCGCCGCATCGCGGTGTTTGCCGATCCGAACTGCGGCTACTGCAAGCGTTTCGAGCGCAGCCTGCAGGACGTCAAGGACCTCACCGTCTACACCTTCGTGATCCCCATCCTGGGCGGCGACTCGCCCGAGAAATCGCGTGCCGTCTGGTGCGCCAAGGACCAGACCAATGCCTGGCGCAACTGGATGCTGGAAGGCACGCCGCTGCCCAAGCCGGGCGCCGAGGCCTGTGACGCCAGCGCCATCGACCGCAACCTCGCCTTCAGCCGCAAGCATCATGTGAACGGCACGCCGGCGGTGATCTTCGAAGACGGCACGCGTGCCCCCGGGGCGCTGAGCGCCGAGCAGGTCGAGCGCCGCCTGCAATCCATCAAGTCCTGAACCACCCGCGGATCCGCCCCTCATGCCTGCTGCTGTATCCGGCAACCTGCCCTTGAATCCCGTCGCGCTGCGGCTCGGCTACCTGGGCCTGCTGCCCTTTGTGTTCGGCGCGCTGCTGGTCTGGCTGGTGCGCGAGGATGCCCATCCCTATGTGACGGCCGCGCTGTCCGCCTACGCGGCCGTGGTGATCTCCTTGCTGGGTGGCATCCACTGGGGCCTGGGCTTCCGGCAGAGCATTCCATCGCCGCAGCCCTTCGTCTGGGGCGTGGTGCCGGCGCTGATCGCCTGGATCGCGGTGGTGATGCCGCCCTATGCCGGCCTGGTGGTGCATGGGGTGATGCTGATCGCCTGCTATGCAGTGGACCGCCGCAGCTATCCCGCACTGGGCGCCAGTGCCTGGCTGACGCTGCGCTTCCGGCTCAGCGGCGTGGCGGCGCTGAGCTGCTTCCTGGGGGCGGCCGGTAGTTAGGGCCTGCTAACACTGCGCTTGCCCGATGCGTTGCCACCAGAACAGCCGTGAACTAGGCGCAAACCGAAGCCGGGGTCGCTCCCCCGGCGAGGCTTTGCAACGACGTGCACGGCTGTTCTGGTGGCAACCCGAAGGGAACGGGGCTGGCAGGGCCCATCTCGTCGTTGAACTCCTTGCCCAGGCAGAAAGCCTGGGCAGCGTCGTCCGCCTAGACCTGGGCCCTGCCGGCCCCGTTCGCACGGGCAAACGCAGTGTTAACAGGCCCTGAGATGATCCACTACAAGATCGAGATTGCCGACGCGCAAGCGCATCTGTACCGCGTCACCCTGACGGTGACCGCGCCGTCCGCCGAGCAGGCCTTCAGCCTGCCGGTGTGGATTCCGGGCAGCTATATGGTGCGCGAGTTTGCACGCCACCTGAGCGGCCTGCGCGCGCGCCAGGGCCAGCGCGAACTGCCGGTGCATCAGACCAGCAAATGCGCCTGGCAGGTGCGCTGCAGCGGCCGTGCCGCGCTGGTGCTGAGCTACCAGGTCTATGCCTTCGACACCTCGGTGCGTGCGGCCTTTCTCGATGCCCAGCGCGGTTTCTTCAACGGCACCAGCCTGTGCCTGCGCGTGCATGGGCGCGAGGGCGAGCCGCATGGCATCGACCTGGCCGGCCTGCTGCCCGGCTGGCAGGTGGCCACCGGCATGCGCGCGGGCCGCGGCAAGGCCAGCTACGAGGCGGCCGACTACGACGAACTGGTGGACCATCCCTTCGAGCTCGGCAAGTTCTGGCGCGGCCAGTTCAGCGCCGCCGGCGTGCCGCACGAGTTCGTGGTGGCGGGTGCCTATCCCATCCTCGACGGCGATCGCCTGCTGCGCGACGCCCAGCGCATCTGCGAGGCCCAGATCGATTTCTGGCACGGCGCCCATCCGCCCGGCAAGCGCGCCGGCAAGCCGCCCGGAAAACCGCCTTTTGAGCGCTACGTGTTCCTGCTCAACGCGGTGGACGACAGCTACGGTGGCCTCGAGCACCGCGCCAGCACGGCCCTGATCGCCGCGCGCCGCGACCTGCCGCGCCTGGGCCAGACCGAGCTGAGCGAGGGCTATGTGCGCCTGCTGGGCCTGATCAGCCACGAGTATTTCCACACCTGGAACGTCAAGCGCCTGCGGCCCGATGTGTTCGCTAGCTTCGACTACGGCCAGGAGAACTACACCCAGCTGCTGTGGTTCTTCGAGGGCTTCACCTCCTATTACGACGAGCTGTTCCTAGTGCGCAGCGGCCTGATCGATGAGGCCCGCTACCTGAAGCTGATTGCCGGTACCTTCAGCGGCGTGCTGGGTGCGCCCGGGCGCAAGCACCAGAGCGTGGCGCAGTCCAGCTTCGACGCCTGGGTCAAGTACTACCGCCAGGATGAGAACACCCCCAACGCGGTGGTGAGCTACTACACCAAGGGAGCCATGGTGGCGATGGCGCTGGACCTGGCGCTGCGCAGTGCCGACAAGCCGCGCGCTCAAGCAAATGCCGGGCCGTCCCAAGTTTGCTTGTCCCCCTCGGGGGGCGGGGAGGGCGCAGCCCGGAACTCGGGGCCGTCAAGTCTCGACGCGGTGATGCGCCTGCTGTGGCAGCGCAGCGGTGGCGGCCCGATCGGCGAGGCCGACATCATGGCCGCCGTGACCGAGCTGGGCGGTGCGGCGCTGGCGCAAGACCTGACCCTGTGGGTGCATGGCACCGACGATCTGCCGCTGCCGGCGCTGCTGGAGCGCTTCGGCCTACGCTGGGCGGCCGACAAGCCCAGCCTGGCGCAGCGCATCGGGCTGCGCGTGTCCGAGAACGGCAGCATCGTCGTCAAGCAGGTGCTGCAGGGCTCGGCCGCGCTGGCCGCCGGTTTCTGCGCCGGCGACGAGATCCTGGCCTGCAATAGCTGGCGCCTGCGCAAGCTGGAAGACGCGCTGCTGGGCCTGCAGCCCGAACGGCTGACGCACATGGAATGGCTGGTGGTGCGCGACCAGCGCGTGCTGACGCTGCTGCTGCAGCTGCCCACCGGCGAGGCCGCCGCCACGCCGGTGGCGCTGAGCCCTGCGGCCAAGGCGCCGGCGCGCGCGCTGAGCCTGCGCCGGGCATGGCTGGGCGGCTGAAGCCGAGGCCTCGGCGGCAGCATCGACTGGCTTGGATGGGCCTGTTGGCCGGCGTGCTGCTGGCCCATCTCTGGCTGAGCGAGCAGGTGGTCCGGCTGCAGCAGGGCTGGCGTGCGCCGACCGAGGCGATGCCGCCGCGCCTGCAGGCCGCGTTCGTGCGCGAGCTGCGGCCCGCGACGCCTACCCGGCCGGCGGCCCGCGCGCGCGCGCTGGCGCCACGGCCGACGCGTTTTGCGGCCGCGCCGGCGGCCTTGCCTCTGCTGCCACCCCCGGCGCCCGAGCCGCTGCCGGCCATGCCCGCACTGCCCCCGCTCGCCGCGGCGCCCGCGCCGGCGGCATCTGCATCGTCATCAGCCGCTGCGTTTGAGCCCGGCCCCGAATGGCCCGCTTCCACCCAACTGGACTACCGCCTGCTGGGCAACTACCGCGGCGAGGTGCATGGCAGTGCCCAGGTGCAGTGGTTGCGCCAGGGCAGCCGCTACCAGGTGCATCTCGACGTGGCGATAGGCCCCAGCTTTGCGCCGCTGATCTCGCGCCGCATGAGCAGCGAGGGCGAGCTCACGCCGCAGGGCATCGCGCCGCGCCGCTACGACGAGGACACCCGCATCCTGTTCAGCGAGCGCCGCCGCATCACCCTGCAGTTCGAGGGCGAGACGCTGCAGTTTCCGAATGGCCGGCGCGAGGCTGCACCGGCTGGCGTGCAGGACACGGCCAGCCAGTTCGTGCAGCTCACCTGGCTGTTCCTGACCTGCCGCGAGGCCTTGCAGCCGGGGCGGGTGGTGGAGCTGCCGCTGGCCCTGCCGCGGCGGCTCTACCGCTGGCGCTACGAGCTGCTGGGCGAGGAAGAGCTGGAGACCCCGCTCGGCCCCCTCAAGACCTGGCACCTGCGCCCGACGGTGCAGAACACCAGCGGCGACCTGAAGGCGGAGGTGTGGCTGGCGCCCGCCCTGCAATACCTGCCGGTGCGCCTGCGCATCGTGCAGGACGAGCAGACCTATGTGGACCTGATGCTCAAGCAGGCGCCGCTGCAGGAAGCCCAGCCGGTCGCCCAGCCTATAGTTCAGCCCCAAGCAGATCCCCCATCCAAGGAGTCCCCATGAGCTACGAATGCATCCTGACCGAAACGCGCGGCGATGGCGCCCGCAAGACCGGCCTGATCACCCTGAACCGCCCCAAGCAGCTGAATGCGCTGAACGACCAGCTGATGGACGAGCTGGGCCAGGCCCTGCTGGCCTTCGATGCCGATGACAGCATCGGCTGCATCGTGCTGACCGGTTCCGAGCGTGCCTTTGCCGCCGGCGCCGACATCCCGACGATGGCGCCGCACACCTTCATCAGCGCCTTCAAGAGCGGCCTGATCTCGAAGAACTGGGAAACCATTCTGCAGGTGCGCAAGCCGGTGATCGCCGCGGTGGCCGGCTTCGCGCTGGGCGGCGGCTGCGAGCTGGCGATGATGTGCGACTTCATCATCGCCGCCGATAGCGCCAAGTTCGGCCAGCCCGAGATCAAGCTGGGCATCATCCCGGGCGCCGGTGGCACCCAGCGCCTGCCGCGCGCGATCGGCAAGAGCAAGGCCATGGACATGCTGCTCACCGCGCGCATGATGGATGCGGCCGAGGCCGAGCGCGGCGGCCTGGTGTCGCGCGTGGTGCCGGCGGATCAGCTGCTGACCGACGCCCTGGCCGCGGCCGAGACCATCAATGGCTTCAGCGGCCCCTCGGTGATGCTGATCAAGGAGCTGGTGAACCTGGCCTACCAGGGCCCGCTGAAGGATGGCGTGGCGGTGGAGCGGCGCTATTTCCACGCCCTGTTCGGCACCGAGGACCAGCGCGAAGGCATGGAGGCCTTCCTCGCCAAGCGCCAGCCGGGTTTCCAGCATCGTTGACGCAGCTTGGGTGTCATTCGTCATATTCCAAAAGATTCTTGGTTAAACAGGAATAGTCTTTTGCGATTTGACTAGTGTTTTCCCTAGGGCGGAGTCCCTACAGTTCGTTCCATGGACCCGGCGATAGGCGCCACGGTTCAAGTCAACGAACCCCAAGGACCCCGTCATGAACAAGCTCTCTACGATCTCCGTCGCTCTCGTGCTGGCCGGTCTGGCCGTCGCCTCCGGTGCCAATGCCCAAAGCAAGACGCGCGAACAAGTGCTGGCCGAACTGCAGCAGGCCCGCGCCAGCGGCGAGCTGGCCCAGCGTGCCGCCGAGATGGAAGGCGTTGGCGCCCTGGCCGCACCGGTGAATGCGCCGAAGGCCCACACCCTGAGCGCCAGCGAAGCCGTCAAGCCGGCCACGCTGCCCGCCGCTGCCCCCGTCAAGGGCAAGACCCGCGCCGAGGTGGTGGCCGAGCTGCAACGTGCCCGCGAAACCGGTGAACTGGAAGAGCAGTTCTCCGAAGGCGGCCCCGGCTACTTCGCGGTGACGCGTGGCATCAGCGGCACCCCGGTGCTGGCCGGCAAGTAAACCGGCGCCACCCCGCCTTGATCACGCCCCGCTGTTCGCGGGGCGTGTCTCATTGGGGCCGGCATATGCTTCAATGCGGGTCGGCCTGGCCGCTTTGGCGGCATGGTTGGCCGCATCGTGCGAGGGAACCGTGGCAGACGACGATCTCCTGTATTTTTCCGACGAAGACACGCCGGCTCGGGACGAGCGCCTGACGCCCTGGGTGGTGTTGGTGGTGGACGACGAGCCCGGCGTGCACGAGGTCAGCGCCCTGGTGCTGGCCGAGCTGGCGCTCGACGGCCGCGGCGTCAGTCTGCTGCATGCCCAGAGTGCGCGTCAGGCCGAGGCCATGCTGCGACAGCGCGACGACATCGCGGTGGTGCTGCTGGACGTGGTGATGGAGACCGAGACCGCGGGCCTGGACCTGGTGGCCCGCATACGCCGCGAGTCGCGCAGCCCGCGCGCGCGCATCGTCATCCGCACCGGCCAGGCCGGCAGGCTGTCCGAGTACGAGGTGCTGCGCCAGCACGATGTCAACGAGTACTGCCAGAAGACCGATCTGACCGACCGCCTGCTGAACCGCGTCTGCCTGCTGGCCTTGCGCAACTACCGCGATATCCTGTCCGCCGGCGGCTGCTTGTCGCCGGCCTGACGAATGATGCAAGGAGCGCCGCATGAACAACACCCTGGCTGCCAGCGCCGGACCCGAGCGGCTGTTCTCGGTCGATGAGGGGCGCGCGCTGGCCGAGGCGGCGCTGCGCTCCATCACCCTCAGCACCTCGCGCGTCAGCGGCGACGAATTCTTCCGCGTGCTGGTGCGCGACCTGGCCAAGGCGCTGGACGTGCATTACGTGATCGCCGGCGAGCTGTGCAGCGTGCAGGGCAGCGAGGCCGCCCGCACGCTGGCGGTGTGGGCGGGCAGCGACTTCATTCCCAACATCACCTATGGCCTGGACGGCACGCCCTGCCAGAACGTCAGCTGCCAGGACATGTGCTTCCACCCCAGCGGCGTGCAAGCCGAGTATCCGCAGGACCAGCTGCTGGTGGACATGGGGGCGCAAAGCTATATCGGCATGCCCATGGTCAGCACCGAGGGCAAGACCCTGGGCATCCTGACGGCGATGGACGTGCGGCCGATGGACGAAGGCAAGCGCCTGCTGGCGCTGTCGCTGCTGTCCATTTTTGCGGCGCGCTGTGCGGCCGAGCTGCAGCACCGTGCGCGCGAGGCCGAACTGGAGGCCCTGGTGGCGCGGCGCACGCGCGCGCTGGAGGAGGCGCGCGCGCACCTGGTCGAGCATGAGAAGCTGGCGGCCCTGGGCGGGCTGGTGGCGGGCGTGGCGCATGAGGTGAACACGCCGATCGGCGTTGCCATCACCTCCTCATCCGGCCTGCGGCGCTTTGCCGGCGAGATCACCGAGATGCTGGCCAGCGAGAAGGTATCGCGCAGCCGGCTGGCCACGCTGTCCTCGCAGATTGCCCAGTCCGCCGAGTTGGTGGAGCGCAATCTGCAGCGCGCGGCCGAGCTGATCGGCAACTTCAAGAACCTGGCGGTGGACCAGAGTTCGGAGGAGGTGCGCGAGTTCGTGCTGGCCGACTACCTGGAGGCGCTGGTGACGGCCCACCGTGCCGAGATCAGCAAGCATGCGGCCCGCATGCAGCTGCAGGTGCCGCCCGGGCTGCGCGTGCGCATGGCGGCCGGCATGCTGGCGCAGATCACCTCCAACCTGCTGATGAACGCCCTGATCCATGGCGGCCGCCCGGACCTGCTGCTGAGCCTCGCGGTGCAGCAGCAGGGCGATGGCCTGCGCTATGTGTTCGAGGACAACGGCGTGGGCGTCACGGCCGAGCTGCGTTCGCGCATGCTGGAGCCCTTCTTCACCACCCGCCGCGGCGAGGGCGGCAGCGGGCTGGGCTTGCATATCGTCTACACCCTGGTGCAGCGCCTCGGCGGCAGCCTGACGCTGGAAAGCGAGCCGGGGCAGGGGCTGCGTGTCAGCCTGCTGCTGCCCGGCGTGGTGGCCTCATGATTCCCGGCGCAGCGCCGGGAACAGGATCACGTCGCGGATCGACGGCGAATCGGTGATCAGCATCATCAGCCGGTCGATGCCGATGCCGCAGCCGCCGGTGGGGGGCATGCCGTATTCCAGCGCGCGGATGAAGTCGGCGTCGTAGAACATCGCCTCCTCGTCGCCGGCATCCTTGTTGGCCACCTGGGCCTGGAAGCGCGCGGCCTGGTCTTCGGCATCGTTCAGCTCCGAGAAGCCGTTGGCGTACTCGCGGCCGGTGATGAAGAGCTCGAAGCGCTCGGTGATCTTGGGGTTGGTGTCGGAGGCGCGCGCCAGCGGCGAGACCTCCACCGGGTAGTCGATGATGAAGGTGGGCTGCCAGAGCTTTTCTTCCACCACCGCCTCGAACATGCCGAACTGCAGCTCGGCCAGGGTCCAGTGCTTGGGCGGCTCCTCGCCCAGCGCCTTCAGCTTGGCATGCAGCGCGCTAGCGTCGTCGGCCTCGGCGGCCGTGAGGCCGGCATGGGCGATCAGCGAGTCGCGCACCGACAGGCGGGCGAAGGGTTGGTCCAGGTGCACTTCCTTGCCCGCATAGCTGACGCGCGCATTGCCGGTGGCGGCGCGCGCGGCGTGGCGCAGCACCTCCTCGGTGAAGTCCATCAGATCATGGTGCGTCCAGTAGGCCGCGTAGAACTCCATCATCGTGAACTCGGGGTTGTGCCGGACCGAGATGCCTTCGTTGCGGAAGTTGCGGTTGATCTCGAACACGCGCTCGAAGCCACCCACGATCAGGCGCTTGAGGTAGAGCTCGGGCGCGATGCGCAGGTACATCTCCTGGTCCAGCGCATTGTGGTGGGTGATGAAGGGCTTGGCGTTCGCGCCGCCCGGGATCGGGTGCAGCATCGGCGTTTCCACTTCCAGGAAACCATGCTCCACCATATGGCTGCGGATCGAGGACACCGCCTTGGAGCGCGCCACGAAGCGGGCGCGCGCCTGCTCGTCGGTGATCAGGTCCACATAGCGCTGGCGGTACTTCTGCTCCTGGTCGCTCATGCCGTGGAACTTGTCCGGCAGCGGGCGCAGGCTCTTGGTGAGCAGGCGCAGATTGCTGACGCGCACCGACAGCTCGCCCGTCTTGGTGCGGAACAGCGTGCCCTCGGCACCGACGATGTCGCCCAGGTCCAGGTGCTTGAAGGCCTCGTAGCTTTCCTCGCCCACGCCATCCTTGGTGACGAAGAGCTGGATGCGGCCGGTGGCGTCCTGCAGGGTGCCGAAGCTGGCCTTGCCCATCACGCGCTTGAGCATCAGGCGGCCCGCCACGCTCACCGCCACCGCCTGCGGCTCGAGTTCCTCGTTGGCCAGCGCGCCATAGCGCTGCGCCAGCGGCAGGGCGCGGTGCTGGGGCTTGAAATCGTTGGGGAAGGGGACGGCGGTCTTGGCGCGCAGGGCGGCCAGTTTCTCGCGGCGTTCGGTGATCAGCTGGTTTTCATCCTGCGCGGCAGGGCTGTGGTGGGGGGCGGCGGGG